>CALVRO010000007.1 GCA_944358655.1 uncultured Clostridia bacterium
CCGGTTTGGGCGCCACATACCATGAAAGTACGGGCAGGCGGGGCGGCCAGGCGCCCGCCCCGCCTGCGCTTTAAATAAAAGGACAACGGCGCATCTCCCCGCCGTTGCCCCGCACATATATTGCGGCGAACGCCGCAAAGGGGGGTGGTGCGGCTATTTCAGCCCCCTGTACGGCCTCAGCCTTGAGAGGGCGAAGGCCAAAAACAGCGCGCATACGCCGCCCGCGCCGAGCACGGCGCGGGCGGCGGTGAGGTTTTCAAAACACAGCGCCAACAGCATATCAAACCCCGTCAGCGCATATATCCCCCCGCATATACCCAAAACAATGAGCATAACCGAGCATACGATGCACGAAAGCCGCATACCCATATTATGTGTCCGCCGCCCTATTTTATGCGCGGGCGGGTCTGTATTACTCCCGTCTGCTATAGCACCACGTTTTCGAGCACCAGCCTGTCGAAGTCTACTTTTTCGGCAAAGTCGCGCGGGATGAACTTTACCATGTTGAATTTTGCGTAGTTGAAGATGTGCGTCTTTAAGAGGACGGGGGTGGCAATGTCGAGTTGTTCGCATATATCCGCAAGGTAATTGAAAAACTGCGAATAGGTGAACTTGTCCTCGCGCTCGTAGGTCACCTGCTTTATGATTTTGCCGTCCTTTATAATCTTGCCCCAAATTTTAAACATGCCTATATTCTATCAGAAAGTCGCCGTCTTGTAAATGGTTTTGCCTAAAATTTTATTTCTGAGGCTCAAACAGCTGCCGCCTGCCTCGATCATAAATTTAAAATGTTGAATTTTACATACAGCTGTTGACAACTCGGCCGATATATTATAAAATAATACAAATAATATTCTTTGCGGCAACGTCCGCAAGGCAAAAGGGAGGAACAGGGCCGGATATGGACAGGATAGACAGGGATATTTTGGCAATACTCGAGGCCGATTCGCGCTCGGGAGCTAGCAAGGTGGCGGCCATGCTCGGCATAGAGGAGGGCGAGGCCGCGCAGAGGATAGCGCGGCTGGAGGCCGAGGGTATAATAGTAAAATATACGGCGATAGTCAACGAGGACGCCTTCGACGAGGACAACGTGGAGGCGCTCATCGAAGTCAAGGTCACGCCCCGCCGCGGCAGCGGCTTCGACGCCATCGCCTGCGAGATAGCCGCCCACGACGAGGTGCAAAACCTCTACCTTATGTCGGGCGCGTACGATCTGGCCGTCATAGTGCGCGGGCGGTCGCTGCGCTCCATCTCGCGCTTCGTATCCGAAAGGATCTCCACTTACGACAGCGTGCTCTCCACCGCCACGCACTTCATACTCAAAAAGTACAAGGTGGAGGGGGCGCTGATGACGCGCTCCGAGGCCGAGGGGAGGCTGTCGGTACAGCCATAAAGTCGCCTCAAGGCGCCTATCGGAGGAAGGCAAATGAATTTGCCTTCCATCCCTTTAGCGCCTGAGGCTCCTCTTTCGCGCAAAAGCCACGGTTTTGCGCGAGGCTGCGGAATTGATATCTGCGCTCCGCGCGAAACGCAAACTCACCCTCGCAAGCCGCAATAGCTTGCGGCGCGGCTTCAAGTTCGTTTGCTTTAATTTTTCGGAGGGTGCTCGCGGGGCTGCGCACCCATACCCACCCCCCTTGTCATGCCGAGCAGCGCGTCGATATGGTTGGGTACAATAAGAGCAAGTGCGCGCGTCGCCGAGGCATCTCACCGCGACAGCGCCGGACAAGTTGTGGTATAAGTGTATCTGAAACGTAACCGGGGAGATTTCTCCGTTTCGCACACTTCGCGTGCTTCAGTCGAAATGACACTTACCCCAAGGGGCTCCGCGCCGCCTCATCC
Source organism: uncultured Clostridia bacterium (assembly GCA_944358655.1). Lineage (GTDB taxonomy): Bacteria > Bacillota > Clostridia > Christensenellales > Borkfalkiaceae > Coproplasma. The sequence continues at coordinate 1,843 of CALVRO010000007.1, forward strand.
CCGCCCCCTTATCATACCGAGCAGCGTAATAAGGAAAACCAAAATGCGTAATTTTGTCAACGGCCGCGCGGCCCGTCTTGAGCCCAGCGGCATCAGGAAATTTTTTGATATTGTCTCCGAAATGGAGGGCGCCATCTCCCTCGGCGTGGGCGAGCCCGACTTCGTCACGCCGTGGTCGATACGCGACGCGGCCATTCGCTCGGTGCAGCGCGGTCTGACGCAGTACACGGGCAATCGCGGCCTGCCCGAGCTTCGCGCCAATATATGCCGCTATCTTAAGGAGCGCTTTGCCGTTCCAGCCGACCCCGAACACACCATAGTCACCGTCGGCGCCAGCGAGGCAATCGACCTCACGCTCCGCGCCGTCTGCGAGGAGGGGGACGAGATCCTCGTCCCTCAGCCCTGCTATGTCTCCTATGCGCCCTCGGTGAGCCTTTCGGGCGGCACCCCCGTGCCCGTCGACTGCACGGCCGACAACGACTTCATTCTCACCCCCGAACAGCTCGAAAGGGCCGTAACGCCCGCCACAAAGGCGCTCATTCTGGCCTACCCCAACAATCCCACGGGCGCCGTTATGACGAGGGAACAGCTCGAGGCCATAGTCCCCGTCATATTAAAGCACGACCTTTTGGTCATCTCCGACGAGATCTACGCCGAGCTCACCTACACGGGCAGGCACGTTTCAATAGCTTCGTTGAAGGATATGTCCGCACGAACGGTCGTCATCAACGGTTTTTCCAAGGCGTTCGCCATGACGGGCTGGAGGATAGGCTACGTCTGCGCCCCGCCCGAGATAGACGAGGCCATGTTCCGCATACACCAATACACCATAATGTGCGCCCCGCGCGTCAGTCAGCACGCCGCCAACGCGGCTCTGGCCGAGGGCTTCGGCGACGGCTTTTCGGTTGTGGCCGAAATGCGCGAGGACTACGCCCGCCGCGGCCGCTTTCTCGCCAACGCCTTCAACTCCATGGGGCTGAGGTGTTTTGCGCCCAAGGGCGCCTTCTACGTCTTTCCCTCGGTGGCGTCCACCGGGCTGACGGGCGACGAGTTCGCTTCCCGCCTGCTCGCCGCGCAAAAGGTGGCCGTGGTGCCCGGCTCGGCCTTCGGCGGAGCGGGCAAGCTGCATGTGCGCTGTTCCTATGCTTCGTCCATGCAGCAGCTCTCCGAGGCCATCGACCGCATCTCCGCCTTTTTGTCGTCGCTCAAATAAAAAGCGGACGAAGGCGCTCTTTTTTAAATAGTCGTCCCCGCGGCCCGCAAATAATTGACAAAGCGCGGGCAAAACTATATAATATAGTATGTAAAATAAATTTACGCGGGATAAATTTAATCTCTCCGCGCGGGCGAAGGCCTTTTGCGGAAATACTTAAAAAATCGGATATGTGGGCGGAAGCTGCCGGCCACATATCTTTGTTTATTTTTTGCAATCTATTATAAGAGGTATTTAAAAACGACCATGTCCGAACAAATCGTAATGACCCAGAAAAATCTCGACGACCTCAAGGAAGAGCTTGAGTACCTGGTCAAGACCAAGCGTCCCGAAATAATCGAGCGCATAGCCGAGGCCCGTTCGCACGGCGACCTTTCGGAGAACGCCGAGTACGACGCCGCCCGCGAGGAACAGCGCTCCAACGAGGGCAAGATAGCCGAGATAGAATATCAGATAAAGAACGCCGTGGTGCAGGAGGAGATAACCGACAACTCCTACGTCCACCTCAACTCGGTAGTCACCGTCTACGACGAGGAGTTCGGCGAGGAGGAGACCTATACCATCTCCTCGGTCACCGACGTCGACGTGATGAACAACAAGATCTCCTCGGAATCTCCCGTGGGCGCCGCCCTCATGCGCCGCAGGACGGGCGAGGAAGTGCTCGTGTCCTGTCCCGAGGGCGAGTATAAGCTTAAGATAGTCAGCATAAGATAATTTCGGTTTGTACCCTACTATATCGCGGACAAATGTTTCACGTAGAACTTTTTAAGGAAGAGCCATGACAGAAAACACCAACATACCCACCGAAGAGGAGGAGCGCGAGCTCCTCGCCGAACAGGCACGCATACGCAGAGAAAAGCTTGCCAAGCTCATATCTGAGGGCAAGAACCCCTACGAAAAGACGGTCTATGCCGTCACGGCCAACTCCGCCTCGATAAAGAGCGATTACGAAGCGCTCGAGGGCAAAGAGGTCTCCATTGCCGGCAGGCTGATGTCCCGCCGCATAATGGGCAAGGCCTCCTTTTCGCATATCTCCGACCGCGACGGCCTCATACAGATATATGTAAAGCGCGACGACGTAGGGGAGGAGGACTACCTCTCGTACAAAAAGGACTACGACATAGGCGACATAGTCGGCGTCAGGGGATATGTGTTCAAGACGCAGACGGGCGAGATCTCCGTGCACTGCACGCATATCGAAATGCTCTCCAAGGCCCTTCTGCCACTGCCTGAAAAGCAGCACGGCCTCACCAATCCCGACATCCGCTACCGCCAGCGCGACCTCGACCTCATTGTCAATCCCGAGGTCAGGGCCACCTTTGTCGCCCGCTCAAAGATACTCAAGGCCGTAAGGGCCTACCTCGATAATCTTGGCTATCTCGAGGTCGACACCCCCGTGCTGACCACGCTCGAGATAGGCGCCGCCGCCCGTCCCTTCAAAACGCGGCACAACGCCCTCGATATCGACATGTACCTGCGCATTGAAACCGAGCTCTATTTAAAGAGGCTGATAGTCGGCGGGCTCGAAAGGGTGTACGAGGTGGGGCGCATCTTCCGCAACGAGGGCATGGACGCCTTCCACAACCCCGAATTCACCTCGATAGAGATGTATCAGGCCTACACCGACTATAAGGGCATGATGGATCTCATCGAAGATCTGTATAAAACGGTCACCCGCCAGGTGTGCGGGAGCGACAAGATAACCTATCAGGGCACGGAGATAGACATGGGCGCGCCCTGGAAGAGGCTGACCATGAAGGAGGCCGTAAAACAGGCCTGCGGGGCCGACTACGACGAGTGGGCGGACGACGCCGCCGCCCGCGCCGCGGCAAAGGCCCTCGGCTGCGAGGTGCCCGAAGGCGACGCCGCCACCAAGGGCCATGTGCTCATAGCGCTCTTCGACGAGTTTGTCGAGCACACCCTCGTTCAGCCCACCATAATCTACGACTACCCCGTCGAAAATTCTCCCCTCGCCAAGCGCAAGCCCTCCGACCCCGCCTTCACCGAGAGGTTCGAGTACTTCATCTGCGCCCACGAATTCGGCAACGCCTTCTCCGAGCTCAACGATCCCATCGATCAGAAGGCCCGCTTCGTAAAGCAGGTTGAGGAAAAGCGCCGTCAGGAGCCCGGCTGCAACGCGCAGGTCGACGAGGACTTCATCACCGCCCTCGAATACGGCCTTCCCCCCACAGGCGGCCTCGGCATGGGCGTCGACCGCCTCGTCATGCTGCTCACCGACAGCGCGACGATTAGGGATGTAATACTTTTCCCCACCATGAAACCCCGCCGCTAATTCACGCAATATCTGCTTTGCAATACTGTGTCGCGTTTACGGGTGTGTTCAGTCACATACGTCTAAGTATGCTCCTTCACACCTTCCGCACGCTCCTTGTCTTGCTCGCAGCTATTGTGCGAATTTCTCTCTGTACTACTTGATATTAGCCGAGCATAGGCTTCGCATCGCATTGCGCTTTCTTCCCTCGGGTAGAGCCTGTCATTTCGAGCGCAGCCGAGAAATCTCCCCGGCACCGCTTCAGATACACTTGTTCCGAAATATTGCCTCTCCTTCGCATGGGGAGGTGTTAGCGTGCGAGAGCACGCTGACGGAGAGGGCGAAAATTCTAATAATCTATTCACATTGTCATCCTGAGCGACAGCGAAGGATCTCATTGTCCGTGTTTATCAAAGCTCGATAGAGATACCTCGACGACGCGCGCCCACGCTTATATTACACCCAACCATATTGGCGCGCTGCTCGGTATGACAAAGGGAGGGGTGGTGCGCAGCTCCGCGAGCACCTTCCGAAAAATATGTAGCAAACGAACTTAAGCCGTGCCGCAACGTGAGTTGCGGCTTGCGAGGGTGAGTTTGCGTTTCGCGCAGAGCGCATATATCTTCACTTTAATCTCGCGCAAAACCGTGGCTTTTGCGCGAAAGAGGAGCCGCAGGCTATAGAGCAAACAAGCAAAGTTTACTTGGCTTGTTGCGAAGTTAGCCTTGCGGCGACGACGCGGCGACGACACTCAATGACATATTCATATCACATTCTCGAACAACTTAAAATATTCGCCCCGCGCGACAGGCTGCGCATGCACATGCCCGGGCACAAGGGTGCGGCCTTCTTCGGGCGCGCCTTCCCAGGCGCGGCGAGGGATATCACCGAGCTGTCCTTTTCGGACGACCTTCAGTCGCCCTCGCACATAATAGCCGCCGCCCAGCGCGACATTGCCGAGATAGTCGGCGCCAAGCGCGCCTTCATCACCACCGACGGTTCGTCCTCGGGGGTAATGGCCTGCGTATATGTCGCCTCGCGCTTCGGCAACAAGCTGATAGTGCCCCGCAACAGCCACAAGAGCGTGTTCAATGCCTGCCGCATATTGGGCGTCGAACCCGTCATAGTGCAGGGAGAGGAGCACGAGGGCGTTCTTTTGCCGCCCCCCGCCGAACTCGTTGAAAAGCTCGTAGTCAACGACGTCAACATTGCTGGCATGATAGTGGCCTCGCCCGATTACTACGGCAATATCGCCCCTCTCGGCGACTACGCCGCCGTGCTTAAAGCCAACGGCAGATATCTGTTCTGCGACGGCGCCCACGGCGCCCATCTCGCGCTTACTGCCGACAGGGCGGGCTACTGCGGCCTGTACGCCGACATGTGGGTGGACGGAGCGCACAAGACCCTTCCCACCCTCACGCAGGGCGCATATGTGTGCGTCAACTGCGCCGACCTCGTGCATTATGCCGAGGAGGCCATGTCTATCTTCCGCACCACCTCGCCCTCCTATCCCGTGATGGCTTCGGTGGAGTACGGCGTAAAATACTTCAAAATCAATCCCGCCGCGCTCGAGCGGGCAAGGGAGGGAGCGGAGTGGTTCCGCCGCGAGCTGTCGCGCGCGCTGACCTTCTACCCCTCGGACGATTGGGCCAAGATAGCCGTAGACTGCAAGCCGCTGGGCGTTTCCCCCCGCCTCGTGCAGCAAAAGCTTGAAAAGAGGGGCATATATATTGAAATGAACGACGGCAGGTACCTGCTGTTTTACCTCTCCCCCGTCACCACGAAGGGCGAGCTGAAGAGGCTGGCCTCGGCGCTGATGGGCGCCGTTTCGGCCCGGAGACTGAGGGGAACGTATCGCGAGGTGCCCGGTCTGCCGCCCCCCGCCGCGCGCACATACAGCTATCTCTACGCCTTGAAGGCCAAGACCGAGCTGGTGCCCCTGAAGGGCAGCGCGGGCAAGATGATAGCCGAAAACGTGGGCATAACGCCCCCCTGTCTGCCCGTGCTCATCGCGGGCGAGATAATAACCGAGCGCGCCGTGGAAATACTTTCAAAGAGCTCGAACACTTTCGGCGTGTACGACGGCATGATAAAGGTGGTAAAGCGATGAAGGGCTTCTTTCTCACCGTGGAGGGCTGCGAGGGCTCGGGCAAGAGCACTCAGCTCAAACTGCTCTCCGCCCGCCTCGACGGGGCGGGTATCGACTATATACTCACGCGCGAACCGGGCGGCAGCGACATTGCCGAACGCATCCGCGCCATCATCCTCGACGGCAAGAACACCGCCATGTGCGACGAGTGCGAAGCGCTGCTGTATGCGGCCGCGCGCGTGCAGCACCTGAAGGAAAAAGTAATTCCCGCGCTCGAGGCGGGCAAGCTGGTCGTGTGCGACCGCTACGTCGACTCCTCCCTCGCCTATCAGGGCTACGCAAGGGGATTGGGCGAGGAATATGTGGCCTCCATCAACGCCTTCGCCCTCAAGGAGTGCCCGCCCGACCTCACGCTCTTTCTCAATATCCCGCCCGACCGCGCCTTCGAGCGCAAGCACGGCGCCGACCGCGACGACAGAATGGAGCAGCTCGGCCTGCCCTTCCACATGCGCGTCTACGAGGGCTACCTCGCCCTGATGGCCAAATACCCCCGCATATGCCCCGTCGACTGCTCGGGCAGCAAGGCGCAGACCAGCCAGAAGATCTGGGACATACTCGTCAGCCGCGGCGTGGTGAAAGGCCAATAAATAAGCTTAAGGGGGAGAGATGAAAACGCTGCTTTCCGGCACAACGGCATACTCCGTCCTCTCGCGCGACGTGCGCGGCGGGCGCGTTTCGCACGCATATATGCTGTACTTTGCCGACGACAAGTGCCTCCGCGACGCGCTGAAATATTTCGCGCTCGTCATAATGGGGCACGGCGAAAATTCGCGCGAGGGCGCGCTCATCCTCGGCGAAAGCTTTGCCGACGTAAAGATATACCCCGCCGAGGGCAAAGCCCCCTCGGTGTCCGACGCCGACGACATCGCCGCCGACAGCGCTTTAAGGCCCATCGAGGGCGACAAAAAACTTTACATATTCACCGACTTCGACAGGGCCTCCGCGCTCGTGCAGAACAAGCTTTTAAAGGTGCTGGAGGAGCCGCCCGAGGGCGTGTACTTCCTGCTCGGCGCCGCCTCTCTGGCGCCCGTGCTGCCCACAGTGCGCTCGCGCGTGCGCCTTCTGGAGATAGAGCCCTTTGCCGAGGGCGGCATACTCGCCGCTCTCAACAGGGCGGGGGGCGATCCCTCGCTCAACGCCCTCGCCGCCGCGAGCTGCGGGGGGATTTACGGACAGGCCCTCGCCATGGCGCGGGGCGGTTGGTTCAAGGATATTCTGGCCGCCGCGGCCGAGATAGCCTCGGCCGACACCCTTGCAAAGGCGGGCGAAGTCAGCATGAAGTACGCCGACGAAAAGCGAAAGACCGAGCTCTTGCGGCAGATCGGCAGGATATACTTTCAGGAGCTCAAAAAAAGCCTTTCGTCGGGGGATATGCGCGGGTCTGTATTCTTAAGACCCACACTTGAGTACGCCGTAAAGGCGGCCGACAGGGCCGTGGAGGACGCAGCGTTCAACGCGCCGTTCGGCGCGCTGCTCTTCGATCTTACGGCGGGAGTTGTAACGGAGAACGACAAATGGAAAAAATTGTTGGTGTAAAATTCAATAACGGCTGCAAGGTCTACTACTTTGCGCCCGGCAGGGACGAGTACAGGCGGGGCGACGGCGTAATAGTCGAAACGGCCCGCGGGCTGGAATACGCCACCGTCGCGCTGCCCGTCACCGAGGTGGAGGACGACAAGATAGTCTCCCCCTTAAAGCCCATAGTGCGCCTTGCCAACGACAGGGACAGGGAGACGGTCAGGCACAACGCCGAGCGCAAGGAGGGCGCCATGAAGCTGGCGCGCGAAAAGGCCGAAAAGTGCGGGCTGGTGATGAAGATAGTCGACTGCGAGTTCGCCTTCGACGGCTCCAAGGTCACCTTCTATTTCACGGCCGACGGCAGAGTCGACTTCCGCGAACTCGTGCGCGAGCTGTCATCGGCGTTCAGGCTGAGGATAGAACTCAGGCAGATAGGCATCCGCGACGAAATAAAGCTCGTCGGCGGACTTGCCCCGTGCGGCAGGGAGTGCTGCTGCGCGAGCTGCATGCCCGACTTCAAAAAGGTGTCCATAAAGATGGCCAAAAACCAGGGGCTTTCGCTCAACCCCGGCAAGATATCGGGCCTCTGCGGGCGGCTGATGTGCTGCCTTTCGTATGAAAACGAATACTACGCCGAGGCATACAAAAAGGTGCCCAAGGTGGGCAGCGAGGTCGACACCCCCGAAGGCCGCGCCAAGGTGGTCAGCGTCAACATGCTCAAAATGGAAGTTAAGGTAAAAATCGAGCAGAAGGACGCCGTGACCTACCGCGACTTCCCCGCCGACCGGATAAAATTCCGCCGCGGCGGCGCCCCCGTAAAGGAGGAGGGCGACGAGTTGTCGGACGAGGAACTCAAAAAATTGCTCGATTGATAAAAAAATTGCCGCTCATGCCCTTTACAGAAAATAAATAATGTGATATAATAGATATGTGGCAAGCAATGCCGCATACCAAAATATAAAATGGAGGAAAGACCTATGGCACACGTTATCAACGACGAATGCATAAAGTGCGGTGCATGCGCCGCCACCTGCCCCGTGTCCGCCATCTCCGAAGGCGCCGATAAGTACGTCGTCGATGCCGATACCTGCATCGATTGCGGCGCTTGCGAAGGTGTATGCCCTACCGGTGCGGTTCAGCCCGAATAAGCATTTATTCAACTAAAAGACGGCGGCGGTATCCATTAAAGATATCGCCGTCTTTCTTTGCCCGCCCTTCCTCGGGCTAAAGCTCGGGTGGGTGGGCGGGGCAGACTTGTCATCCTGAGCGACAGCGAAGGATCTCCTTGTCGGACTATTCTACAGCTCATACAGAGATACCTCGCAACGCGCGCACATGCTCGGGTTTACCCCAACATTTATGGCGCGCTGCTCGGCATGACAAGGAGAGGGAGAGTGTGCGCAGCTCTCTCCCCGTGAGATTTCTCCGCGCGTTCGGCCTGTTGGCCTCACTTGGTCGAAATGACAGACACAGGTGCGGGTAAGGTTCCGCACATCTCCTCGGGTAGAGCCTGTCATTTCGAGCGTAGCCGAGAAATCTCCCCGGAAAGAGGAATGTCATTTCGACTAAGGCGGCCGCGCGTTGCGCGTCCGCCGCACGGAGAAATCTCCCCGGTGTCGCTTCAGATACACTTTTTCCACGATAATTTCATTTATGTTCCAGCTAAAGCCCGGCGAAGCGCTCGAAGAGCTCTTCGGCGACCACAAAATAATACAGAATTGCTCGCTGTACCGCTTCACGTCGGACAGCGTGCTGCTCTCCCGCTTCGCCCGCGCGAAGAAGGGGGACGTCGTGGCCGACCTCTGTTCGGGGTGCGGCATCGTCGGCCTGCACTTTTTGTGTTTGAACGGCCATATATCGGGGGTAACGCTCTTTGAAATGCAGCCCTCGCTCAACGACATGGCCGCCCGCACCATAGAGTACAACGGCTTTAAAGGGGCCCGCGCCGTGTGCTGCCGCGTGCAGGATATCGGCCGCGAGTACGACGGCGCCTTCTCGCTCGCGCTGTGCAACCCGCCCTACGAGAGGGGCGGCCCGCAGAATATCAGCTACGAAAAGGCCGTCTGCCGCAAGGAGATAACCGTCACCCTCGCCGAGATAGTTTCGGCGGCCGCGCGCATGTTAAAATTCGGCGGGCGTTTTGCCCTCGTCAACCGCGCCGACCGTCTGGCCGAGGTCATATATCTGTTGAAATCGGCGGGGCTGGAGCCCAAGCGCCTGCAGTTTGTGGCCGGCCGCGCGGGTGCAAAGCCATATCTTATAATGGTGGAGGCCGCCAAGGGCGGAAAGCCTGGGCTGGATGTTTGCCCCACGGTATTCAACGAGGGCGTTGTAAGCTACTGAACGCCGCATATTGCGGGGGCAACGGGTGATTTTCACGCTCCTACGCCGTGCCCGCGGAGGTAATTTTATGGTCTATTTCGTCGCCACGCCCATAGGCAATTTAAAGGATATAACGCTGCGCGCCCTCGAAACGCTGAGGGCGTGCGACGTCGTTTTCTGCGAGGACACCCGCCACACCTTAAAACTGCTCAACGCCTACGAAATAAAAAAGCCGCTCGTCGCCTGCCATAAGTTCAACGAGCGTGCGGCCGCCGACAAGATCATTGCCGAGGCCGGGGCGGGCAGGGAGGTGGCCGTTGTGTCCGACGCGGGCATGCCCGTCATCTCCGACCCGGGCAGCATAGTGTGCTCCGCCCTCCGCTCTGCGGGCGTGCCATACACGGTTATTCCCGGCGCCAACGCCTTTCTCTCCGCCCTCGTGCTCTCGGCCATGCCGTCCGAGCGCTTCGCCTTTCTGGGCTTTCTGCCCGACAAGCAGGGCGAGAGGCGCAAGTTGCTTGAAAGATACTCCTCGCTCGACCTCACCATGTGCTTCCACGCCGCCCCGCAGGACGTTGACAGATACATATCCGACATGTACGCCGTTTTCGGCGACCGCCCCGCCTGCGCCGTGCGCGAGATAACCAAGCTGCACGAGGAGGCCCTGCCCTTCACTCTTTCCTGCGGACTTGCGGGCGAGAAGAGGGGGGAGTATGTGCTCGTCGTCGGTGGAGCGCAGCCCGCCCCAAGCGCCCTCAACGCCCTGTCCGAAAGGGAACATATAGCCGCATATATGGCGCAGGGAATGGATAAAAAGGAGGCCGTTAAGGCCGCCGCGAGGGACAGGGGAGTGACCAAGAGCGAGATGTACAAATTTTCCTTAGACTTATAAACCAAAGAGGTGATGATATATGCCCGATAAAAAGGACAAGAACACGCAAAAGATAACGCAGATGACCATTTACGACTACGAAGAAAAGTACGTCCGCCGCCAGAACTCGCGCGGGGCGCGCCTCGCAATGTTTGTTGCCGCGGGCATAATAGGGGTGTTTTTGGTGTGGTGCCTGCTCTCCATGACCATGCAGATATGGGCGCTCAACCAATACGCCGGCTACGTTGCCGCCGCGGTCGCGGCGGTGCTGTTCGTGTGCATATACATAGTGCCGGTAGTCAAGATCTGCCGCTCCGACTACTTTCTCACCAACGTCAACTCCGCGCATGCGGGAGCGGCTAAGCGGCACAACAAGCGCGTGCGCCGCAGCATTGCTGCCAAGATAGCCGACTTCAATGCCTCGGTGGACGGCGCGGGGTGGTACGACGACAAGCTCGTCGGCGACATGTCCGTGGCTTTGAAGAGCAACGACGACGAGGCCTTAAAGGCTGCCCTCACCGCCCTGTACAACGGCAAGATAAAGCGGACGGCCAAGGACATGATATTCAAAAGCGCCCTCAAGTCGGCGGCTTATTCGGCGCTGTCGCAGAGCTCGCGGCTGGACGCCTCTCTCGTCATAGTCGTCAATCTGCAGCTCGTAAAGGACATAGTCTTTCTCTACGGCTTCCGCCCGTCGGACGCCCGCCTCGTAAAGATATTTGCGGGAGTGCTGCGCAACGCGCTCGTCGCCTACGGGCTGGGCTCGGTAAAGATAGGCAACGGCATAGTAAAGACCATGGGCGACGCCGCCAAGGGCATACCCCTTCTGGGCACGGCCATCTCCGCCCTTGTCGACAGTTCCATCCAGGGCCTTGCCAACGGCACGATGACGGCCGTTATAGGCTTTCAGACCATAAAGTACCTCAACAAGGAGTACAACCTGCAAAACATTCTCGACGGCGTCGTTGTCGCCCAGACCGAGGAGGATCTGCAGGAGACGTGCGAGGAGATAGAGGAGGAGCTCCGCCGCAAGCCCCGCGCGCGGGCGTCGATACAGGCGAACTGAAATGTGCCCGCCCCCTCCACCCCTTGTCATGCCGAGCAGCGCGCCTCGTCGCCGCAAGGCTCGTCGCCGCAAGGCACGTTTTGCAACAAGGCAGGTATGACCTGCCTTGTTTGCTTTATAGCCTGCGGCTCCTCTTTCGCGAAAAAGCAGGCTAAAGCGCGAGGCTCCTTACCCCCTCTATATTGTCATACTGAGCAGCGCGCCAAAATGGCAGGAATAAAATCGAGCATGAGCGCGCGTTGCGAAGTATCTCTGCCCATGCTTTGTAACAGTCGGAGAATGAGATCCCTCGCTGTCGCTCGGGATGACAAGTCTGCCCCACCCGCCCACCCCCGAGCCGTGCGCCTCTGCAAAGCAAGGTGCGGTAATGAGTGTATCTGAAGCGGTACTCGGGGAGATTTCTCCGCTTCGCACGCAACGCGTGCTTCGGTCGAAATGACATGCTCTACCCGAGAGGGGGAGGCGCGGAAGGAGCAAAACAAAAAAAGGGGCGGCCGAGAGGCCGTCCCTTTTTTATCTGCCCGTATATCTTCAGGCGTTTTTCTTGTTCTTTTCTATCTTGCGCTCGATAAACTTCTGCAGTTCCACAAGGGGTATTATGGCTACGGCCACGGCCACGGCCACTACCCACTCGGCTGCGGAGAGGAAGAAGGAGTTGTCGGCTCCGTCGATAAATACCGTCTTTACGCCGGGCGTAAGCACTACGAACAGCGTCAGAGCCACGCCGATGAGGGCGGAGAAGTTGAGGTACTTGTTGGAGAAGAAATCCTTGTTTATCACGCTGTTGCGCTGCGAACGCAGGTTGAACGCGTGGAAGAGCTGTATGAAGCACAGGCTTATGAACGCCATGGTCATGGGCTCGGCGTGGTGTTCGTAGCCGTCGGTTATCACATACTGTCCGAGCAGGTACGACAGCATTACCAGCGCCGTCTGCATCAGGCCCTGAATGAGTATGTCCTTGCCCATCTGTCCGTAGAACAGCGAGGAGTTGTTCTTTCTGGGCGGCTGCAGCATTACGTCGCGTTCGGCCTTCTCGGTGCCCAGCGAAAGGGCGGGGAAGGAGTCGGTCACAAGGTTTACCCACAGTATCATGAGGGGGGTCATGAAGTCCTGAGGCGTGCCCGAGGCCAGCGAGATCATCTCAACGATGAACAGGCACAGCACCTCGGCAATGTTGGCCGAGAGCAGGAACTGTATGGCCTTGGTTATGTTGGAGTATATCTTTCTGCCCTCTTCCACGGCGTTGACTATGGTGGCGAAGTTGTCGTCGGTCAGCACCATGTCGGCGGCTTCCTTGGAAACCTGCGTGCCCGTTATGCCCATGCCTATGCCTATGTCGGCTTCCTTTATGGAGGGCGCGTCGTTTACGCCGTCGCCCGTCATGGCCGTCACTTTGCCGTTGGCGCGGAAGGCCTTTACGATCCTCACCTTGTTTTCGGGGCTGACGCGCGCGAATACCGAAAATCTGTTGATGTTCTCGTAGAGGTATTCGTCGGTCATCTTGTCGAGCTCGGCGCCGGTAGCCGTCAGGTCGCCGTCGCGGAGGATATCCAGCTCCCTCGCTATGGCGCAGGCCGTGTCCATGTGGTCGCCCGTTATCATAAGGGCGTGTATGCCTGCCGTGCGGCACTCGGCCACGGCGGCCTTTACCTCGGGGCGAGGAGGGTCTATCATGCCCATCAGGCCGACGAATATCATGTGCTCTTCCGAGAGGTCGTCGCCCTCCTTATATGCCGCCGCCAGCACCCTCAGCGCCCTGTGGGCCATGCCGCTGTTGGCGTTTTTGATGGCCTCGACGTCGGCCTCGGTTATGGGCGCAACGCCCTTTTCGGTGAGAATGTAGTCGCACTTTGCAATAAGCATGTCGGGCGCGCCCTTGGTGTAGCTGCGCGTTTTGCCCTCGTGCTCGTGCACGGTGGTCATCAGCTTGCGTCCGCTGTCGAAGGGCCGCTCGTCCACGCGGGGATATGCCTTGACGAGCGCGGCATAGTCGCCGCCCTTGGATATCATGTAGTCGACGAGCGCCGTCTCGGTGGGGTCGCCCTGCAGCCCCGTTTTGGTGGCCACGGTGTCGTTGCACAGCGCCATTATGCGTTGCAGCAGCTCCTCGTCGCCCGAGGGGCAGTAGCCGTCCTTTACGGTCATCTTGTTGAGCGTCAGCGTGCCCGTCTTGTCCGAGCAGATTATCTCGCAGCAGCCCAGCGTTTCAACCGAGGGCAGGTTCTTTACTATGGCGTTGCGGCGGGACATCTTCTGCACGCCCATCGCCAGCACTATCGTAACAACGGCGGGCAGGCCTTCGGGTATGGCCGCAACGGCTATGGCCACGGCCGTCATGAAGGAGCTCATGAACACTTCGGCGTCGAGCCCCGTGCTTATGTGCGCGAGTATGTTGACTATGAATATCACCACGGCTATGGCCAGAACGACTACCGAAAGTATCTTTGCCGTCTTGCCGAGCTGCTTGTTGAGGGGGGAGGGATCCTCCTGCACCTCGGTGAGCATCTGGGCTATCTTGCCCATCTCGGTCTGCATGCCCGTGGCGACAACCACGCCGCGTCCCCTGCCGTAGGTCACCGTGCTGCCCGAAAAGGCGGTGTTGGTCCTGTCGCCGAGGGGCGCCTTTTCGTCGACTATGGCCTCGAAGTCCTTGTCTACGGGCACGCTCTCGCCGGTCAGCGCGGCCTCCTCTATCTTGAGGGAGGCCGACTGTATGAGCCTTAAGTCGGCGGGCACCACGTCGCCCGCTTCCAAAATTACTACGTCGCCCACCACCAGATCTTCCGAGGGTATGACCGTCTGTTCGCCGTCGCGTATCACCTTTACAAAGGGTTTGTTGCGCGCCTTGAGCGCCTCGAGCGCGTTTTCGGCCTTGTTCTCCTGAACGAAGCCTATCACGGCGTTGAGCACCACTATGAGCAGTATGACGCCCGCTTCCACGAGGTCGACGTACTCGGTGTTGACAATGGCCATCACCGCCGAAATGACCGCCGCAACCAGCAGCACTATGATCATGGGGTCGGTGAACTGCGATAGGAATTTGATTATCGCAGGCTTCTTTTTGGCCTCCGCAAGTGCGTTTTTGCCGTTTTCGGCAAGTCGGCGCTGCGCTTCGGCGGCCGTCAGGCCGCTCTCCGAGGAGGAGACCTGCGTAAAGGTCTCTTCCACGCTCTTGTTGTGAAACATTTTAACCTCTCTTTTATTTATTTTGCGCACGCGCGCGCGGAAAAATTCCGCACGCAAAGAGTGCGCGCTTTTACCTAAAATATGGCGTTCGCCGCGGCATATCATGCGTCGAATGTTTAGAAAAGGCCGTCGGCTGTCGGCCGCGGGCACTTCAAAATAACAAAAAAAGACTTAAAGCTTTATCGCTAAAAGTCTTGTTCCCGTCGAAGTCGGGGGCGCATCCGGACAAATAAAGTCGTGCTGACGAATGCGCTCTTGCAACTACTCCCTTTTATGCGGCAGACCGCCTGTGAAATTTTACGCAACTATATTACCATACAAAAGTTTTTCTGTCAACGATTTTGGGCACATTGCTCCCCGCCGTCCGGGCGGCCGCCGCGCTCCCCCCTTAAATATCCGAAAAATATATAAATATATCCGTTTTATATATTTACACGGCGGCAATTATTATATATAATAATTACGGTCGGAATGAGGTTTCATTTTATGATAAAATCAAACACGGATTTCGGCCGTCGTTTTTTACGATATCAAAGGCAATTTTTACAAAACCAAACGCAATAAGGGAGGACGCAAATGGATATAAAGACTAAGACCGAACAGGTAGTGGAGCAGTTCTCGCTGGTGGGCGTGGTGCCCGTTGTCAGGCTGGACAAGGTGGAAAACGCCGAAAAGCTTGCAAAGGCCCTGCGCGACGGCGGAATAAACTGCGCCGAGGTCACCTTCCGCGCCGAGGGCGCCGACGAGGTCATCTCGCGCATGGTCAAGGCATATCCCGACATGTTTGTCGGCGCGGGCACCGTGCTCACCTGCGAACAGGCCGACGCGGCCATGGCCGCCGGGGCAAAGTTCTGCGTGGCGCCCGGGCTCAACCCCGCGGTGGTAAAGCACTGCCTCGAAGCGGGCATGCCCTTCGCGCCCGGCGTATCCTCCGCAAGCGAGATAGAGCAGGCCCTCGGCCTCGGGCTGGACTTTGTAAAGTTCTTCCCCGCCGAGCAGGCGGGCGGGCTGGCCTATATCAAGTCGGTGTGCGGCCCCTACACCACCATGCGCTTCATGCCCACGGGCGGGATCACGGCCGACAACCTCAACAGCTACCTCGCCTATGAAAAGATAGTGTGCTGCGGCGGCAGCTGGATAGTTCCCGCCAAACTGCTCGAAGCCGAGGATTGGGCGGGCATAACGGCGCTCTGCCGTCAGGCCGTCGACAGGATGCTCGGGTTCGAAATGGTGCACGTCGGCGTCAACTGCGCCGATCCCGCCGAGGCCGAGCGCGTGGCCGACATGTTCGACAACGCCTTCGGCTTTACCAAAAAGGTGGGCAACAGCTCGGTGTTCGCCTCAACCTACGTCGAGTGCATGAAGCAGCCCTTCCGCGGCAAAATGGGCCACATAGCCGTGGCCACCAACTCGGTAAAGCGCGCAATGTATCAGCTTGAGATGCGCGGCTACACCGTCGACCCTTCGTCGGTCAAGTACGACAAAAAGGGAGTGCCCACCGTCGCCTACCTCAACGAGGACTTCGGCGGCTTCGCCGTCCACCTCGTGCTCAGAAAGTGAGGGCGCATAATTTTCAAAGATAAAAGACAAGGCTTTTGCCTTTAAATAAAAAAGTCAATAATAATTTTTGGAGAATTTGTGATGAAAAAAATTGTTACCATGGGCGAGATAATGCTCCGCCTTTCCACCCCCAACAACGAAAAGTTCATTCAGGCCGACGAGTTCGACATCAACTACGGCGGCGGCGAGGCCAACGTGGCCGTGTCGTGCGCCAACTACGGCCATAAGGCGGAATTCGTCACCGCCCTGCCCGAAAACGAGCTCGGCGACTGTGCCATAGCCGCCCTGCGCAAGTACGGCGTAGAGACCGACCACATCGCCCGCTGCGGCGAAAGGCTGGGCATATACTATCTCGAAACGGGCTCCTCCATGCGCCCCTCCAAGGTAGTCTACGACAGGGCCCACTCCTCGATAACGACGGCCACGGCCAAAGATTTCGACTTCGACGCCATATTCGAAGGCGCCGATTGGTTCCACTTCACGGGCATCACCCCCGCCGTATCGGACAGCGCCGCCGTCCTCACCGAGGAGGCCTTAAAGGCCGCCAAAAAGCACGGCGTCACCGTGTCCGTCGATCTCAACTTCCGTAAAAAGCTGTGGTCGAGCGAAAAGGCGCAGAAGGTAATGACCAACCTCATGAAGTACGTCGACGTGTGCATAGGCAACGAAGAGGACGCCGAACTCGTCCTCGGCTTCAAGCCCGGCAAGACCGACGTCACCTCGGGCGAACTCGAGCTCGCCGGCTACAAGTCGATATTCGAGCAGATGGTCGCCAAGTTCGGCTTCAAGTATGCCATATCCTCGCTGCGCGTATCCCACTCGGCGTCGGACAACGGCTGGTCGGCCTGCATCTACAGCGCCGCCACCAAGGAGTTCTACCACTCCAAGACCTATTCCATCCATCCCATCGTAGACCGCGTCGGCGGCGGCGACTCCTTTGCGGGCGGCGTCATCACCGGCTTCCTCGACGGCAAGGACTTCAAGGCCGCGCTTGAATTCGGCGTTGCCGCGTCGGCGCTCAAGCACACCATCCCCGGCGACTTCAACCTCGTCTCTCGCAAGGAAGTCGAAGCTCTCGCCGGCGGCGACGGTTCGGGCCGCGTTCAGAGATAATGAAGATAGCCTTCCGCACGCACGACCTCGGCGCAAAGGGGCTCGAGGGCGTAATCTCCGCCCTCAAAAGCCACTCCATATCCGCCGTGCAGCTCGTCGTGTACAAGTTCATGGAGGGGGTAAAGCAGCTCCCCGGTTCGCTCACGCCCGAGCTTGCCGAAGAGATAGGCTCCGCCTTGAGGGAGGCGGGCGTGTCCGTGCCGCTGGTGGGCGCATACTTCAACCCCGTCCATTCAAACAAACAAAAGGTGGCCGACTGCACGGCCGCGTTCAAGGACTATATAAGGCTGGCAAAGGTGCTCGGCGCCGACATAGTCGGCAGCGAAACGGGGTCGTTCAACGACGACAAGTGGACTTACAACCCCCTCAACCGCACCGACGACGCCCTTAAAACGGTGGTGGAGACCTTCGGCGGACTCGCCGATTACGCCGCTCGGTATGGCGTAAATATCGGCATGGAGGGCGCCGCGGGGCACTGCTGCTGGTGCGTAAAGCAGCTCAAGCGCGCAACAGACGCCATAGCTCGCCCCAACGTAAAGGTGATATTCGACCTGTACAACTACCTCGACATGTCCAATTACGGCAGTTATATGGACATTTTAGAGGAGGGTCTCGCCACTTTTGCGGGCAATATAGCCGTTTTCCATATGAAGGACTTCGTAGTCGAGGGCGAAAAGCTCCGCCAGGTCCCGCCCGGGCAGGGAATGTTCGATTATAAGGGCATACTCTCGCGCATAAAGGCGTACGACCCCGAAGCCGTCCTCGTGCTCGAGGGCACCACGGGCGAGGCAATCGATCCCGCCGTCGCCTTCATAAATTCCACGTGGAACAATATCCGATAGTCGGCACATATCACCCGTTCAATGGCAATATAGCCTCCCCGTTACATGGGGAGTGAACGCGCGGTGAACGCGCTGGCGGAGAGAGCGAAAAAAGTCGATATGCTGCCTTGCGGCAGCTCGATAAGCCCCGAACGGGGCTCGATATGGCCGCGCGATACGCGGCCCCGATATGCGGCGATAAAATCGCCGCGTTGAGGTGAAATTAAGAGAACGCCCCCTCAGTCGGCAACAAGTTGCCGACAGCTCCCCATATCGACGGGGAGCCAAAATGCGGAAATATCGTATCTGAAAAGGCGCACGGGAGATTTCTCCGCTACGTTCGTCGGGCAGAAGGCCCTCCTCTCTTCGGTCGAAATGACATATTGTATATTTTTACGGCATTTTGGGACACGCTTCCCTCGGGTAGAGCCTGTCATTTCGAGCGTAGCCGAGAAATCTCCTCCTAAAAAAGAGATGTCATTTCGGGCAAGCGTAGCGCCGCTTTCGCTATGAACGCAAGCATTTCTAATGTGCGCGAACAAGATGCGAAACCGAAGTACACGAAGCGTTCGAAGCGGAGAAATCTCCCCGGTTACGCTTTCAAATCCACTCACTACCTTAGCTTCGCGCAAAACTGTAGTATTTGCGCGAAAGAGGAGCCGCAGGCGTAAAAGGCGGAGGAGCCGAGTTTACTCGGCTTGCTGCAAAACGCGCCTTGCGGCGACGAGGGGAGGTGCCCGAACAAAGTGAGGGCGGAGAGGGCGATAATTCATATATATATTCCCCATTGTCATCCTGAGCGACAGCGAAGGATCTCCTTTGTCCGACGGCATCAAGGCACAGGCAGAGATGCCTCGGCTCGTCGGGATAAACCTCGCTTAAAGCAAGTCGAATAAATTCAACTTGCAACATTGCTCGGTTATCCCTCCTCTATCGCGCAAATACTAAGCTAAAGCGCGAGGCTAAGGTGGAAATAATTTACGTTTTCACCCGAAACCGCGCTTTCGGGTGAAAGGCCACAATTTGTTGCGTGAGCAACCTCAGCGGTGTGAATTGCCGCGATTTATATAAATCGAGGGCTAAAACATATCGCGGCAAGAGAGGCAGAGCCTCTCAAATAACGGAAAGTTGCAGGCGTCGCCAGCCAAAACTTTCGTTAAAGGAGTAGTTTTTTATGAAATTCGATGTAAGATATGCAAACCATCCCGACGACTCAAAGAGCTACGATACCGCCGAACTCAGGCGTAAGTATCTCATTGAAAAGCTTTTCGAGCCCGACGACATTTTACTCACCTATTCCCATCAGGACAGAATAATCGCCGGCGGCGCAATGCCCGTCAAGGGCAGTCTGTCGCTCGGTACCTTCAAGGAGCTGGCCACGGCCTACTTTTTGGAGAGGCGCGAGATGGGCGTCATCAATATCGGCGGCGCGGGCATAATAGAGCTCGACGGCAAAAAGTACGAAATAGGCCACAAGGAGGGCATATATATCGGCTTGGGCACCAAGGAGGTCGTGTTTAAATCGGCAGACCCCGCCGAGCCCGCCAAATTCTATATAAATTCCTCTCCCGCGCACAAGGCCTATCCCACCGTCAAGATAACCAAGCCCGTCGAGGGAGTAGAGCCCCCCGAAGGCACGCGCTACTGTGTTCAGCGCCACCTCGGCACCGTTGAGGGCATGAACAAGCGCACCATCAACCAGTTCATAATCGGCGACGTCTGCCGGAGCTGTCAGCTCTCCATGGGCATGACCGAGCTCGAGGTCGGGTCGTCGTGGAACACCCTTCCCTCGCACACGCACGAGAGGCGCATGGAAGTTTACATGTACTTCGAGCTTCCTCCCACCGAGGCCGTGTTCCACCTCATGGGCACCCCTCAGGAGACGCGCCACATAGTAATGCACAACGAACAGGCCGTCATCTCTCCCTCGTGGTCTATCCATACGGGCGTCGGAACGCACAACTACACCTTCATCTGGGGCATGTGCGGCGAGAATCAGACGTATGATGATATGGATAATATCGCCACGCAGGATCTTCGCTAATTTTACACAATATCTGCTTCGCAATACTTTGTCGCGTTTGCGGGTGTGTTCAGTCACATACGTTTAAGTATGCTCCTTCACACCTTCCGCACGCTCCTTGTCTTGCTCGCATCTATTGCGTAAAATTTCACTCTGGACTACTTGATATTAGCCGAGCATAGGCTTCGCATCTCATTGTCGCGCTGCGGCAACCTTCGGTCATGTACGTCTGTGTACACTCCCTCAGGTTTTCCTCGCGCTCCTCGACCTGCTCGCCTCTAATCCCAAATTTTCTCCCTGCACGGCTGTGTTTAAGCCGAGCAAAAGAGTAGTCGGGTTTGTGTTCGCTCTCCCGCTCGGGGGTAGATGTCATTTCGACCGGAGAACGCCGCAGGCGTTCGCAGCGGAGAAATCTCCCGGGCTACGTTTCAGATACACTCAATACCGCTCCGCGAAGCGTGCGCAGCCCCGCGAGCACCCTCCGAAAAGCAAGTAGCAAATCGCTAAAGCGCCGCACCCGCGAAGAGGGGGCGGGCAAGGGCGAATTTGCGTTTCGCGCGGAGCGCACAAATCAATTCCGCAATCTCGCGCAAAACTGTAGTATTTGCGCGAAGGAGGAGCCGCAGGCTATAGAGCAAACAAGCAAAGTTTACTTGGCTTGTTGCGAAGTTGGCCTTGCGGCGACGAGGAGAAATCTCCCGGGCTACGCTTCAGATACACTCAATACCGCTACGCGAAGGGTATGCAGCACTGCGAGCACCCTCCGAATAACATTATTAAAAACAAAACTAATTGATGCCCGAAAACAAAGGGCTGTAAGGGGAATAAAAATGGCACAACTCAAATTTGTAAACGTAAACAAGGTGTATCCCAACGGATACCACGCCGTGCACGATTTCAACATGGAGATCAAGGACGGCGAGTTCATCTGCCTCGTCGGCGATTCGGGCTGCGGCAAGTCTACCACGCTGCGCATGATAGCCGGCCTCGAGGACATCACCTCGGGCGAGTTCTATATCGACGGCAAGCTGGCCAACCAGATGTCGTCGAGGGAGAGGGGAATAGCCATGGTATTCCAGTCCTATGCGCTCTATCCCCACCTCACCGTCGCCGAAAACTTAGGCTTCGGCCTCACGCTCGAAGGCATCGACATGGACGTCATCGATAAAAAGGTGGCTGCCACGGCCGAGATACTCGGCCTTACGCCCTATCTCGACAGGTTCCCCCGCAATCTTTCGGGCGGTCAGTGTCAGCGTGTAGCCGTCGGCCGCGCGCTCATCAGAAAGGTGTCCATATTCCTTATGGACGAGCCCCTGTCCAACCTCGACGCCAAGCAGCGCGTCACCATGCGTTCGGAGATAAAGCAGATCCACCGCACGGTAGGCGCCACCACCATTTACGTCACCCACGACCAGACCGAGGCCATGACCATGTCCGACAGGATAGTCGTTATGAAGTCGGGCGGCTACGTTCAGCAGATAGGCACGCCCTTCGAGCTGTACTTCAACCCCAAGAACCTCTTTGTTGCGGGCTTCATAGGCGAGCCTCCCATGAACTTCCTGCGCGGCAGAGTGGAGGGAGGGCACTTTATAAACGACGACGTCGACTTCGACATAACCCCCATAGTCGACGACGCCTCGGCCATGGAGGGCAGGAACGCCGTGTTCGCGTTCCGTCCCGAGGCCATCCGCCTGCCCGAAAAGGGCGTCGCCGCCGCCGACGAATACCTCGTCAACTCGGGCGTCGACCTCACCGAGCTGCTGGGCGACACCACCAACGTCTACGCAAACGTAGGCTCCACCAACGTCATACTCAAGGTCAACCCTCACCACGCGCCCGCGATAGGCGATAACTTCGCCTTCGTGGTGCCCCATAAGGCCGCGTACCTCTTCGACGCGGAGACCGAGCAGGCCGTTCCCTCGTCCATAGCGAGAAACTGAAGGGCGCCAATCGCCCTGTCAAGCGTTGCCCCGCATATATGCCGCGGGTAACGCCCGTTTAAGGAGCAAAAAATTATGGAAACATTGAATTCTAAAATACATTCCAAGCCCGTCCGCCCCATAAAGATAATGCAGTTTGGCGAGGGCAACTTCCTCCGCGCGTTCGTCGACTGGATAATTCAGGATCTCAACGACAACGGCGCCATAAATTCGGACGTGGCCGTCGTTCAGCCCATGCCCATGGGCAGAGTGGCCGAGCTCGCCGCGCAGGACGGCCTGTACACCCTCCGCCTCGAGGGCATAGACAAGGGCGAAAAGGTAAAAAAGAGCCAGATAATCGACGTCATAGGCGACTGCATAGATCCCTTCACGCAGTACGAAAAATTCCTCTCGTACGGTGCGAGCGAAGATCTGCAGATAGTCGTGTCCAACACCACCGAGGCGGGCATCGCCTTCGACGAGACGGACACCGACTTCTCCAAGTGCCCCAAGTCCTTCCCCGGCAAGCTGCTGGCGCTGTTGAAGCGCAGATATGACGCGTTCAACGGCGATATGACGAAGGGTCTGGCCATAATTCCCTGCGAACTTATCGACAACAACGGCGACGAGCTGTACGCCGTGCTCACCAAGCTCGCCGAGCATGTAGGCATGGACAAGGCCTTCATCGAATGGATGCACACCGCCTGCCACTTCACCTCCACGCTCGTCGACAGAATAGTCCCCGGCTATCCCCGCAACGAGATAGACGCCATCCGCGAGGAGTGCGGATATATCGACAACAACGTTGTAAAGGGCGAGATATTCCACCTGTGGGTGCTCAAGAAGGAGGAGTATATCCAAAAGATATTCCCCGCCGACTCCACCGGCCTCAACGTCATATTCGCCGACGATATCAAGCCCTACAAGCAGCGCAAAGTAAAAATATTGAATGGTTCTCACACAGCTATGGTACCCATCGCCTACCTGTGCGGGATCGACACCGTAGGCGAAGCCGTAAACGACCCCGTCATCGGCAAGTTCGTTCGCGACTTCGTCTTCGGTGAGGTAAATCCCACCATAGATCTGCCCGCAGATCAGATGGACGCCTTTGCCAACTCGGTAATAGAGAGGTACAAAAACCCATATATCCGCCACGAGCTCATGTCCATCGCGCTCAATTCCACCACAAAGTTCCGCACGCGCCTTCTGCCCACGCTCAAGGACTATGTGCGCATAAAGGGCAAGCTGCCCTATCACCTGACCTTCGCCTTTGCCGCCCTGTGCCTCTTCCACAAGGGCATGAGGGGGGATGAGCCCATCGCGCTCAAGGACGACCCCGAGCTGCTCGCGCATTGGAAGGCCATGTGGGAGGAGTGCGGCGCCGACTATAAAAAGTTCGCCCGCACGGCCTTGAACTGGCCCGAGGCATGGGAGGAGGACATGAACGCCATCCACCCCGCCCTCGCCGACACGGTGGCGGGATACCTTGCCAAAATGGAGAAGGACGGCATGAGAGCGGCCGTCGAGGAATTTGTAAATGGCTAAAAGAAGCATAATAATCAACCCCGCGGACAATGTCGCCGTCGCGCTGGATGACCTTAAAAAGGGCGAAAGGTGCGAAGGCGTCGTCCTTGCGGAGGACATAGCGCGCGGGCACAAATTTGCGCTGCGCGCGATAGCGGCGGGCGAGGACATCATAAAGTACGGCACGCCCATAGCCCACGCCACGCGGGACATATCCGCGGGCGAACATGTGCACACGCACAACGTAAAGACCAATCTCAACGAAAATCTCGAATACACCTACAGCCCCGTCGACTGCACGCTGCCAAAGGGGCGCATGCGCAAGGTCAACGTCTACCGCCGCGCAAACGGCGACGTGGGCATACGCAACGAGCTGTGGGTCATCCCCACCGTCGGCTGCGTCAACGGTCAGGCCAAGGAGATAGTCGAAACCTTCAAATCGCGCTACGGCGAGGAGGGCTTCGACGGCATATTCACCTTCCCCCATCCCTACGGCTGCTCGCAGCTCGGCGACGACCACGAGCGCACAAAGTTCATGCTGCAGAAGATGGTGCGTCACCCCAACGCGGGCGGCGTGCTGGTGCTCGGTCTGGGCTGCGAAAACAACCAGATGGTCGCCTTCAAAGAGGGCTTGGGGGCCGTCGACGGCGACAGGGTAAAGTTCCTCGTCTGCCAGGAGGTGGAGGACGAAATAGAGGAGGGCGTAAAGCTCTGCCGCGAGATAGCCTCGGTAATATGCCGCGACAAACGCACCGAGGAGGACATCTCCTGCCTTAAAGTCGGCTTAAAGTGCGGCGGCTCCGACGGCCTTTCGGGCATCACGGCCAATCCGCTCGTCGGCAGATTTTCCGACTATATAGTCTCCGTCGGGGGCACCTCGGTGCTCTCCGAAGTGCCCGAAATGTTCGGCGCCGAGCAGCTTCTTATGAACCGCTGCCGCGACAGGGCCACCTTCGAAAAGACGGTAAAGCTCATAAACGATTTCAAGGACTATTTCCGCGCCAACGGCCAGCCCGTGGGCGAAAATCCTTCGCCCGGCAACAAGGCGGGCGGCATAACCACGCTCGAGGACAAGTCGTGCGGCTGCACGCAGAAGTCGGGCAGCGGCCCCGTCACCGACGTGGTGTTCGACGCCGGATATGTCACGGCCAAGGGCCTCAACCTTCTCAACGGCCCCGGCAACGACATGTGCGCCGTCACCAACCTCGGCGCGGCGGGCTGCCACCTCGTGCTCTTCACCACGGGACGCGGCACGCCCTTCGGCGGGTTCATCCCCACCGTTAAAATAGCCACCAACAGTCAGCTTGCGGCCAAAAAGGCAAACTGGATAGACTTCGACGCGGGCGCCGTGCTCGAGAGCGACTTCGACACGCAGCTCGAAAAGCTTATCGACCTCGTCGTGGAGATCGCCGGCGGCAGGCAGACCAGGAACGAAATAAACAACACAAGGGAAATTGCCATCTTCAAAACGGGGGTAACTTTATAATGAAAGCTTTCATGGACAAAGATTTTCTTCTGGAGACCGAGACTGCCAGAAAACTCTATCACGAGCATGCCGAAAACATGCCCATAATCGACTATCACTGCCATCTCCCTCCCAAGGAGATATACGAGGACAAAAAATTCCGCAACGTGGCCGAGGCATGGCTGGGCGCGGGCGACAGGTACGGCGATCACTACAAGTGGCGCGCCCTCCGCGCGAGGGGGTACGAGGAGGACTCCATCTCCGGCCCCGACGACGACTACAAAAAGTATTCGCAGTTCGTGGAGAGCATGCCCTACTTTGTCGGCAACCCGCTCTATCTCTGGTCGCACCTCGAAATGCAGAGGTACTTCGGCATAACCGATGTCATCTGCCCCAAGAACGCCAAGAAGATATGGGACGAGGCCAACTCGGTGCTTGAAACGCTCACCGCGCGCAAGATGATGGAAAAGTTCAACGTCAAAACGGTGTGCACCACCGACGACCCCGTCGACTCGCTCGAGTGGCACAAGAAGATGAACGCCGACAAGACGTTAAAGACTACCGTCCGCCCCGCCTTCAGACCCGACAAGGCCATCAACGTCGAGCTGTCGTGGTTCGCCGACTGGGTGGGTCAGCTCGCCAAGGTGGTGGGAAGGGAGCTTCCCACGCTCAACGACTTCACGGCCGCCCTCGCCGAGAGGATAGCCTTCTTCGACTCGATGGGTTCGCGCCTGTCCGACCACGCCCTCGACGTCGTGCACTATGCGCCCGCCACATACGAGGAGGCCGACGCCGTCTATAAAAAGGGCCTCAAGGGCCTGCCCGTTACCGAGGAGGAGCAGGACAAGTACAAGGGCTACATTCTCCTCTTCCTCGGCAAGCAGTATGTAAAGTACGGCTGGGTACAGCAGTATCACATAGGCGCGTTGAGGAACAACTCCAAATCGATGCTCAAAAAGATAGGCCCCGATACGGGCTTCGACGCCATAGAGGACGCGGTTTACATGGAAAAGCTCTCCGCCCTCCTCGGCGCGCTCGACGAGCAGGACGCCCTGCCCAAGACCATTTTATACTGCCTCAACCCCCGCGACAACTACGCGCTCACCGTGCTTGCGGGCTGCTTCCAGAAGGAGGGTGTAAAGGGCCGCGTTCAGGTCGGCACGGCGTGGTGGTTCCTCGATCAGCTCGACGGCATGAAGCAGAACTTAGAAACGCTCATGCAGGTCGGCCTCGTCGCCCAGTCGGTCGGCATGCTGACGGACAGCCGTTCCTTCCTGTCCTATCCCCGCCACGAGCTCTACCGCAGACTGCTTTGCAACATGCTCGGCAATCTGGTGGAGAGCGGACAGTATCCCGCCGAGGAACTGCCCACTCTCGGCAAGATAGTCGAGGACGTATGCTACAATAATGCGAAGGAGTATTTTGGTTTCTAATACAAAAATTGATACGCTTGAGGCGCGCGGCCTTACGGCCGCGCGCCTCATATTCTGCCCCGTTTGTCATACCGAGCGCGCCGAAATAGTTGGAACATAACCAAGCGTGAGCGCGCGTTGCGAAGCATCTTTGCCCATGCTTTGTAACAGTCGGACAATGAGATCCTTCGCTATCGCTCAGGATGACAATGGGGAAAGAGTATTAGAATTTTCGCCCTCTCCGCCCTCACTACGTTCGGCCACCTCCCCATAGCGACGGGGAGGCATAATGCGGTAAAAAAGTATCTGAAGCGGTACTCGAGGAGATTTCTCCGCTACGGTCGAAATGACATGCTTTGTCCGAGGGGGACGCGCACGCCTCTTTTTTTACCGCAACGCGGCGCGTTCGCGCCGCATATCGAGGCCGCGCGTCGCGCGGCCATATCGAGCCCCGAAAGGGGCATATCGAGTTGCCGTAGGCAACATATCGACATTTTTAGTCACTTCTCTGTAGTAGAAATAACAGTACGGCGCCGCCTACCTTTTCTCCCATGCGGCCTTGGCCTCTTCGTAGCCGCGCAGCGCCTCCTCGCGCTCGGCAGAAGTCATTTCACGGCCCCATACTACGGGGGCAATGCCGCCCTCCGCCCTCAGGCCGCTGTGCGAAAATCTGCACGTTTTGTCGCGGTAGGTGTCGTTCCACTTGTCGTAAAGGGCGTGGGATATGTGCCTTCCGAGCGCGCAGTCGATAAATTTACACATGCCGAAATCTCTCCACGGCCGCGCGAGGTACACGCTGCCCTCGGCGGCGCCCCCCTCCTTGAAATTGCAGTTGACGAACACATATCCGCGGGCCTGCTTCAGGCTGTGCGCGGGCGCGGCCACAAATCCGTGCCCCCTGTCCTCGTGCAGCGAAATAAGCTCGCAGCCGTCGAAGTAGGCCTCGGCGCAGCCGAAAATGTAGTCTACGGTGCCATATATGCGGCACTTTTCAAATATCTGCACCGAGCCGCCCTCCATGTACAGCTGCTCTTTGGGTATGAAGCCGTCGTAGTAGGCGGGGTCGTCGGTGAGGCCCGAATATCTCACCACGAGGTCGTCGGGGAAGGGGGAGGTGAACAGCGTGTCCTGCTCGGACACGAGATCGACGCCCGTCGCCTTGAAGAGGGGGGAGTTGACCGACAGCGCCACGCACTGCCCGTGCACGCGCGCGTCCTTATTTATATTCTTAATAGTCAGGTTTTCTATCGCGCACCCCCGGCCCGTCACGCACAGGGTGTAGGTGCGGAATGTGTTGTACTCTCCGCCGTCGGCGTGGGGCTTGCGGGCGTAGTCGTCCCAGCATATCACGGTGCCTTCGCGGTCCTCTCCCGCGAGGGTGACGTTGTCCCTCTTCAGCCACAGCTTGGCGTTGTACATGCCCTTTGCAAGAATTATCTTAGTCGGCTCCGTCGCCGAGTCGAGTGCGGCCTGTACGTCGTCGGCGGGCGTTAGTTTAATTATACGCATATATGCCTCCTTTTTATGGCTTGAGTATATTTTATCATATTTTTTTTGATTAAACAATAAAAAAATTGAAAAAGGGTATTGCATTTTTTAAAACCGCGTGTTATAATGTTAACGTTAAATGTGAGCTTATCACGATTTTAGCGCGAGAGTGTGTGCGTTTGTTGTAAAAATGCGTAAAAATGGTTCAAGACTAATTTCAATCCAACAGTACAGGGCAACCGATCTCTTCATCTTCGCGCTCATTTTGGCAGCCTTCGAACTGATAAACTTTTTCGCCGTCACAAAGTGGTTCGCCGACTCGGCGTTGTTCACCTTCTCGCTCATGGTGCCCATATGCGTCCTGATAATGATGCGTTGGGGTTGGCCGGCTGTGTTGTATGCCGCCGGCGACGGCGCTCTCTACTGCCTGCTGCTGTGGCTGCAGTACGACGGGCTGGAACTCGCCTTCGATTGGTATAGGTGGCTGCAGTACGGTTTGGGGAACGCATGCATCGCCGTTCTTCTCATCTATTTCCGCTTTGTCGGAAAGGAGAGAGTGAGGGGGTCGGCATTGCTCTCCGTTTTGAGCGTGGTCATCGCTTGGGTGGCTGTGATGCTCGGCAGGGCAGCCTTTTATTCTGTTTGTGCAGGCTATAACTTCGGCATGGCCATACTTGATGTGTTGGCCAGCGACTTTCTTTCGCTCGCTGTCGGCATAGTTGTCATTTTGATAATGCGCAGGCTGGACGGAATGTTCGAAGACCAGAAGAGCTATTTAAAGCGAGTCGACAGGGAGAGAAAGGAGAAGATGCGGCGGGACACCTTCGGCGACGAACCCGTCGAAATCGACGAAGAATCCTTTAATAAGATATATAGGGACAACGATATCTATCTTTAACGCCGTATAATTATGTCCGCGGCGGGATATTTTCCGGGTGTGGACGGCAATAATGAGGGATAATAAAAAGCGCTGTGCGTTCCGCATCCGACACGGGCTCCGTTTTAAAACGCCGAAAGGGCCTTAGGACGAACTCGGACAGGCTGCGGGCGATAATATAAAACCAAAATATCATTTTGTGATAATGGAGGGAGTGTAAACAATGTCAAAACTTTTAAAGTATGACGATTTCCTCATCTTCGACGAGGCGACGGGCACTTACGAAATGCCGGCCGAGCAGCGGGTGAGGGATGAGACCGAAAGAAATCATTGGAAGAACACGGGTTTCACCATTCTGAAAGATTGGCGATTGTACCTCATGCTTGTTCCCATGATCTTCGTGTACCTGCTGTGGAAGTACATGCCCATGTACGAGCTCATTGCGAGCTTTAAATATGGCACCGAAATTTCCGCGCTCGACAGGGATTGGGTAGGCGTTTCCAACTTCGCCACGATATTTACCAATATAACCTATTCCGTTGACTTCTGGAGGGCTTTCCGAAACACTTTTGCCCTTGCGTTCTACGGACTGTTGTTCGGTTTTCCCGTCCCCATAATATTGGCGCTGTTTTTCAATGAGATACGCTCCAACATAACGCGCAGCATAATACAGGTGTGTGTATATCTGCCCAAGTTCCTCTCCACCGTCGTTGTCACCACGTTGGCGATATCGCTCTTCCGCGGCCCCGATGGCGCCGGTTCCGACATGGGTATAGTTTCCAGGTTCCTCACCATCATCTGCGGCGAAGGTTCGGCTCTCGGCACTCAGGCTTCACAGGTTGGTAACGGCCTCATATACTCCACGCGCTACTTCCGCGGCCTGTATATTGTAACCGAGCTTTGGGAACATGCGGGCTACGACTCGATAGTATTCTTCGCGGCGATAATAGCCGTCTCCCCCACCTCGTACGAGGCGGCGCAGATAGACGGCGCGGGCAAGATGCAGCAGATGCGCTACGTTGTCATCCCCGGCATACTTTCCACCGTAGTTATAATGTTGATAATGAAGATGGGCTCGCTGCTATCGATAAGCTACGAAAAGCTCTACCTCTTCTGCAGCGGTAAAACTATAGGTAACTACGAAGTTGCAAGCGTCGTTTCCACGCTGGCCAACAGTTGGGGTGAAAACCAAGATACGGCCGCCTATGGTATCGCGGGCGAGATGATGAACAACATTATCGGCATGATACTCGTCATCGGATCCAACTTCATAGCAAGGCGCGCTTCCGATATATCGCTATACTAAGGGGGAAAACAAAGCCATGAAAAGAAAAATGGAAATATCCGAACTGATCTTCAAGATCATTTCGTATGTATGCCTCATCATCCTTGCGGTGCTCTGTGTATATCCCCTGATATATGCCCTCAGCGCCTCCCTCAGCTCTAGCGGCGCCATCAACGGTAACCATGTAATACTGTGGCCCATGATAGGCAACTCTACCGATGGTTTCCAGATAGGTCTGATGTTTGAAGCCTTCGGCTACGTTGTCACCACGGCGGGTAACACCTTCTGGGTGGCCTACTCCAACACGCTCTTCCTCTGCTTCGTGGGTACCATTTGGTGCCTGATATACTCGATACTCGGCGCATATGCCCTCTCTAAAAAGAGGCTGCTCGGCCGCCGCGGCTTCAACTTCTTCCTCGTGTTCACCATGTGGTTTGCAGCCGGCGTCGTTCCGCAGTATCTCAATTATCAGCGCACGGGTCAGATAATGGCCGCAATGGTGGGCAGCACCTATAACGAGATAGACTTAAAGTGGCTGATCATCCTTGCAATGGGCATGAACGCTACCAACCTCATCCTTCTGCGCAACGCCTTCGAGGGCGTTCCCTCCGAAATAGAGGAGGCCGCCCGCATAGACGGCGCCACCGAACTGCAGATACTCACCAAGGTATATATACCCATGAGCAAGGCGACGATCGCTACGGTAGCCCTTTTCTTCGGCATCTCCCGTTGGAACGGTTACTTCTGGGCACAGAAGGTATTGCCTCAGGAGCAGAACTACTCATGGCCCGTTCAGGTGTATATCCGAGATTTCATCGAAAACTCCACCGATCTTATCGGGCCCTATCAGGACGGCTTCTCGTGGCCTTACGAGTTCTCAACCATCTCGGTAATGTACGCAATGGTCGTCTGCGGCGTAATACCCATTCTGATAATCTACCCGTTCATACAAAAGTATTTCGCCAAGGGCGTAAATATGGGCGGCGTAAAGGAATAAGCAATAATTTACCTGCACTCTTTTTGTGCGCCGCCGCCTTCAAAGCGGGCCCGTAGGGGCGGCGGAAAAATAAATTACGGGCGGGCCCGAAAAAAAGACAAATTGCGTAAATTTAAAAAATAAGGAGAAGTATAATGAACAAGACCAAAAAAATTGCCTTTGGTGTCGTGTCGCTTATAATGGCCGGCACAATGGCTCTGTCGCTTTCCGCCTGCGGCGACCCCGATGACAACGAGGGCGGCGGCGGTAAGCTCACCGTAGCAGAAGAGTACGAGTCCGGAACGGCCATTCGTTTCGATATAGGCGACGATGCAAAGAGATCGGTTTCCTATAACTTCGGCGATATCCTCTCCGGCACGGTCACCCTTCCCGACGGCAACTCATACAGCGGCACTTCGCTCAAACCTGCATGGGCAGCGCTTGAAAAGTCACTCGATATCGACGTTGTCGACGTTTGGTCGGTAAAGTCCAACAAGGTCACCACAGCGCTCAGCAGCGTTACGGCTCCTCTGTCGGGCAGAGATATTATAACCGATGGTGTTATGAATATCAACAACAACAGCGAGCATTTCCTCAACCTTGCAGATTACCTTGAGTACATGCCCAACTATGCCGAATTCCTTGAAGAGAACCCCGTCGTTCGCCTCTCCCTTACGTCCAACGTAAATACGGGTGCAATGTATGCGGCTCCCTACTTTGATGGATATAACGACATTGAAAAGTATGAACTCTTCAAGACCAACTGGGTAGTTGCCCTGCTCGACAACACCACCGGCGGCGACACCAACACCACCTTCAAGTCACATGCAACGGCAAAGAAGCTTGCAAACACCACGACTTCGTCCATAACTTCCTTCATGGGTCAGACGGGCAGCTGGACTACTACCGTGCTCGACAAGGACGGCAACAAGCTCGCCGCAGGCATAGAGGTAGACTACAGCAAGGCTCTTGATGCAGCCAAGGATGCATCTTCCGCCCTCGGTGCAGCTGTATCGGCAGCTGCAGGCAAGGCTTATACCGGTACTTCCGGCAACATTGTCGACCTCATGAACTTTGCCATCAACGAGTCGGCAGGCGAAGTCAACGGTGCCGAGCTCCTCAAGATTATGCAGGAGTACATCAAGGTCGCCTACTATGTTGGCGGAACCGAAACTTCCTTCTACACTCAGGAAGGCTACAAACTGTCCGACATATTCGCCGGCTACAGCGCCGCTTGGGATGTCGACCTCTACGCCGCTCTGGGCAGAGTGCTCGTCACCAATCCTTCGCTCCTTAAGTCCGGCAATCAGGGCAGCACCATAGGCGGCCCCAACGCTACGCCTCTTGCCAACCTCTATCTCGTTGCGGCTCGTCAGTCCAACATGCAGCGTATGATAGATACCACATCGCTCGTCGGCGAACTCTACGGCGTTCGCGGCCTCGAGAGCAAGAACCTCTACAGCTATATAGACGCTAACGGCAAGCTGCAGGATCCTCGCGGCGACCTCGAGTCCTATAACGCATTTAACGAGTTCAGCAAGTTCTATGCCGAAGGCCTCGTATTCGCGGGCGGCAGTTCCAAGGATGCCGAGAACTCTTTCTATACCGAAGGCGGCATAGAGGCTCTGTCCTATCACGACTACGTCAACACCCAGACTCCTACCGGCTACCAGGTACAGGGCGACATAAGCGGTACCTACGCTCTCGAAGATGGCTACTACTTCACCCCCGTTCTCACTCCCGTTTCTAAGTGGAACACCAAGAGCGAGTACAATACCGATAATACGCCCAAGTACGATACGTACATGAGATTTACCGAAAGCTGGCGTACCGTCAAGGATACCGGATTTGCGGTACCTCTCGACGCGGTAAAGAACGACCCCAACAAGTTGGCAGCTGTTTTCGCCTTCATCGACTATCTCTTCTCTGACGACGGACAGATCGAGATGACATACGGCCCCATGGCTTCCAATGCTGACGGCGACGGCGGCTTCTGGTACAACGAGGAAGCTACGGCTGCACAGGTAGAGGCCGGCACATACTTCAGCTACAAGGGCAAGAACTACTACTCCGAAGTTGAATACGGCGGACAGTATGTTCCCACCGTCACCGAAAAGGTCAACCAGCTCTATCTCGGCCAGACCGTCAACGGCATCGAAGTCGGCAAGGGCTCGGGCGGTTGGTCCAATAAAGCAACCTGCGCAAGGTCGTACACTAACTTCGCGAGATATGTGATAGGTTCGGCTCTTCCCATCGGTAACAAGCTTCAGTCTTTCGAATTCCAGATGACTTCCGATATGGGCCGTGATGGCGCTCTCAAGGTCGACAGAGCCATCACCGAAGGCGTTATAAAGCACACCGAAGTTAATTTCG
Organism: uncultured Clostridia bacterium; assembly: GCA_944358655.1. Classification (GTDB taxonomy): domain Bacteria; phylum Bacillota; class Clostridia; order Christensenellales; family Borkfalkiaceae; genus Coproplasma. Next base: position 35,276 of record CALVRO010000007.1, read on the forward strand.
ACGTCGATACATGGTATATCTGTGTTCCCACACTTCTTCCCTACACCGACGCGGAAAAGGATATCAATGCTAAGGCTATAAACGTATCCGACTTCAACGAAAGCCGTTACTTCACCAACAACAAGAACGCTAACACCAACCTGTATTGGGAGATCATAAAGAACGGTTTCAATTCGGCCGCATATCTTGATTCCATGTTTGGTACTCTTGGTTTAGGTAATACCACCAGCGCAAAGGCTATTTACGATACTCTTTGCACCAAGGACAGTCTCGCCGAGTATATTGGTGCCAAGAACAGCGCTTGGACAAGGCTTTGGAACTTCCAGAATCAGGACTGAGTCAAAGCAATAAAGTAATTCCTGTAGCAAAATTAATGTGATCGTTTGGTCGGGCGCCCGTGCGTGGGCGCGGGCGCCCGGTAAAACATTTGGGGAAAAATAGCAATGAAAACTCAAATGAGATTCCAAAAAATTTTAACGCTCGTTTCACTCATCATCGGAGCGCTTTCATTCGTGTTCGCGGTGTTGTTCTGCAGCGGTATAATTTACGAATCTATGGCGTACACCACCGAATACAGCGGTGATAGCTTGGGCGACGACCCAATCGGTGCTGATGCGCTGTTCAACTTCACTCAAGGTGCCAATAATGCGCTTGTTATACTTGCGATAGTGCTTATCCTTACAGTTGTATTCCTGTATATCACGTCCACAAACAAAAGGCGCAACTATTATATAACAAACTACATTGCAATAGGTATAGCTGCTGTATATGCAATAGTCTTTGCTATAGTTCTGATTGCAATTTGCGGTCAGGCTGCCGGGTACGCCTCTCAGATAGACATGGCCAAATGGCTCGAATACGTCCAAGAGGTCGACACCGACAGATACGGCCAAACATTCTTTGTCAATCCTCAGCGTTACTCGGAAAGTTACGCAACTATAGCGCTCGGTTTTGTCCTTGCGGTAGTCGTGCTTGCCGAAGCTGCAGCATGGGTGCTCAATTTACTTTGGAAAATAAAGTTAATGAAGGGCGAAAAGGCTCTTCTTGCAGGGAATTATTCAAAGGAGGTTGCCTGAGCCATGTTAAAGTTCCGCAAATCGTCCGTTGAAAAAGATACCATTCTGCAAAACGATATCCTTCATTACAAAAAGAATAAATTCGCGGGGAATTTTGCCCTGCTCGCCCTTGTATTCAACTGCCTGTATTTTACCATGTTGTATGCAATACATTCGGCGGACATATATAAACCCCTCATAGGCCTTTCCGTTATAGTCAATCTTTTGGTCATGCTTGCGGGCTTCTTCTGCTCGGAAGGCATCAAAAACTATAACAAAAAGTTCAGTATTGCGCTGTTCGTTCTCGCCGCAGTGCAGATAGTGCGCATTTTCGTCTATCCCCTTACGGGCATGGTAGACGGCTGGATGCAGGGCAACTATTATTTCGGAGCCCAGATGTCCACGGCCGGCAACGGCGTTGTACTCATCATCTATCTTGTGGCCTCGGCCGCATGCTTCATAGTTGCGGGCATCAACGGCCTGTTGGTTGCCCTTAGGCTTGAACACTTCGATAAAAAGTTACAATCGGGCGAAATTTCCGTAGAAAAGGAATTGGCTGCATTGGATGAAGCCGAGCGCACCTCGTCCGCGGGGGAGGTAAACAATGGCTAATGTAAGTTTGCAGCATATCGAAAAGATATACGACGGCGGCGTTCAGGCCGTTTGGGATTTCAACCTCGACGTAAAGGACGGCGAATTCATCGTCCTCGTCGGCCCCTCGGGCTGCGGCAAGTCCACTACGCTTCGCATGGTAGCCGGCCTCGAGGATATCACCAACGGCAAGCTTATAATCGACGGCAAGGACTGCACCCGTCTCGCCCCCAAGGACAGGGACATAGCCATGGTTTTCCAGAACTACGCCCTGTACGGCCACATGACCATTTACGAGAACATGGCATTCTCGCTCACCCTCCGCAAGGAGGATAAGCAGGTCATCCACCGCAAGGTAATGGCCGCGGCGGAGATACTCGACCTCAAGAGCCAGCTCAACAAAAAGCCCAAGCAGCTTTCGGGCGGCCAGCGCCAGCGCGTGGCCATGGGCCGCGCAATAGTGCGCAACCCCAAGGTGTTCCTCTTCGACGAGCCTCTCTCCAACCTCGACGCAAAACTGCGCGGTTCGATGCGCCGCGAGATAATGCTTCTGCATAAAAAGCTCAACGCCACCATGATGTACGTCACGCACGACCAGACCGAGGCCTTAACGCTGGCCGACAGAATAGTCTGCATGTCCATGGGTCACGTCCAGCAGATAGGTAAGCCCATCGAGCTGTATGAGCACCCCGCCAACACCTTCGTCGCCACGTTCATAGGCCTTCCTCCCATGAATATGTTCGACGGAAAGATAGAAAACGGATATTTTGTTAACGAGCTCTTCAAGTATCCTTTAAACAGCGAACAGAAGGCAGGTTTGGCCGAATACGAGGGCAAGGATGTTATTTTGGGCGTCCGCCCCGAGAATATGACCCGCGACGGCCATATAAAGTTCAATATCACCAACAACGAAAACCTCGGTATGAACACTCTTGTTCACGGCAAAATAGAGGGCAAAAAGATAGTTGTCTGCAAGTTTGCCGAGTGGTGCAACTACAAGTACGGCGATGAGATCAACGTCGGTTTCCAGGAGGACAGAATGCATTTCTTCGAAAAGGATCCCGAGGGCCGTCACGAATATCAGAAGGCAATAATATAAGGGGGAGAATAAAATGGCAGAAAATCAGAATACGATAGTCGAACAGACTCCTCCCGACAACGCAACCGCTGCTAAGGCGCCCTTCTGGCAGAGGTTTTTGGCAGGCGCAAAGGAATGGGGGCGCAAGCAGATAGTTGCACTCAAGCGCAAGCCGCAGAATATAACGCTTATCTGCCTTGCCATAACCACGGTCGTCTATCTCGTTTCGCTTAACAGCCTCTCGCAAGGGCCCACAACCTTCAGTGATGCCTCTTGGATGGGATTTTGCGTGTTCGTTAACACCTTGCTCTCTATCCTCATACTTGCTCTCTTTTTAAACGCCTTTCCCAAGTATCCCAAGGTCAATAAAAAGACGGGCAAAAAGACAAAGATAAATTATGTTATGCTTGCTCTCGTGTTCGTGTTCATGGGCATCATGATAGCCTGCGACATAATTTATAGAAACATAATGCTCGGTCAGATAGCCGGCAGCGAGGCTATATTCTTCAAAGATCTTGCCCAAGCTCAGCCCTACGAGGCGTACTGGAGTGAGGCCTTCGCCGCCAATCCCACGTTCAACGCCGAAAGCTATCAGGAATTCGCACTCGGTTCCATGGGCATTTCGATAACTCACCTGGTCATGATAGCCGTCTGTGCGGTGCTGCTTGCAACGCTGCCCTTCTACAGTAAGCTCATCATGAAGATCGACACTAGCAAGCAGCTCGAAGAAACTCAGCTCAACGCCAAGATCGAGACCGAGGACGAGTGATTTAAAAAGTTCAACTTCACTTTGTTTTGTTTAGTGATAACCGGCAAGCAAGCTTGTCGGTTATCACTAAAGTAAGGAAAAAATGGCTAAAAAAAATAAAGATAAAGAAACGACGATCACCGATTACTACGACCTCAAAAAAGACCAGATGGACGAGCTTGTTTCGGCGCTCAAGGGTGAAAGTTCGTCTTCGGGCGAGGAGCTCTCCACCAAGGTCTCCGACTGTACGGGCGAGGAGCCTGCGTCGAAAAAAGAGGCCGAGCAGACCTTCGACCCATACAAGCGCGACCTGCTTTCGCGAATACCCGTTTGGGTCAAGGCTTTTTTTATTAAATTCTGGTTTGCGGGGGCGGTCTGTTATTTCGTCAACATGGGATTGGGCGTGTATATCACCAGCGCGGTCGATCTGCTTGTACTGGACGGTGTAGTCCTCGGCATTATTGTTGATTGTCTGATAAATCCGCTGTTCCGCATGATGGAGACGGGCGATCATGAGTACGATCCGTACGTTATGTTCCCTTTCCCCTTTAAGGTATATTGGACTTTCTTTGCAAACATGGCCTACTATATCGTTGTTTTCATAGGTGTCAATTACGTATATATGGGCATAAATATGCTTTTGCAACTCATAGATACAAACATGCTGCTCGCGCTTGAGCCGCTGCTCTTCGGCCTGTTTGCGCTCATAGTCGATATGGCGCTGATAGGTATAAAAGATTTGGTGGTCTACCTTGTCAGACGCGTCGTTAATAAAAAAAACCAGGAGAATGAAAATGTTTAAGCAACTGTTCGTCAGCAGCGTGTCCGCATGCTTCGAACTTGAAAATAATTCGCCCTACTACAGCCCCGAGAAGTACACCGTCAAACTCAACGGCAAAACTGTCGGCGAGTTCGACACCAACGTGTTCTCGCTCTTCGATCTCACGCCCGCCACCGAGTACAAGGTGGAGGCGTCGTGCTGCAAGGGCGGGTATGCCTTCACAACTCCCGCCGAGACGGCGTGCATAGACGTCAAGGAGCTCGGCGCCAGGGGCGACGGGCAGACGGACGACACCTACTACGTTCAGATGGCCATAGACAGCTGCCCCGAGGGCGGCCGCGTAGTCGTGCCGGCGGGCGATTTCCTCGTCCGTCCGATAGTCCTCAGAAGCGGCGTCACCCTCGAGATAAAGGAGGGCGGCCAGCTGCTCGGCTCGGTGAGGGAGGAGGACTACCCCTACATCCCCGCCGCAACCAAGAACGCCGACGGCTCGGAGGAGGTGCTGGCCAGCTGGGAGGGCAACCCCTATCCCTGCCACCAATCCTTCATTTCGGCATACAGGCAGCGCAACATAAAGATAGTCGGCCGCGGCGTCATCAACGGCAACGCCGACAACTCCACATGGTGGGCCACGCCCAAGGGGCGCGCCGTCGCCCGTCCCCGCCTCGTCTTTCTGAATAAGTGTGAGGGCGTAGTAATGCACGGTGTCACCTGCAAGAATTCGGCGGCGTGGAACCTTCATCCCTTCTTCTCGCACGACCTCGGCTTCTACGATCTGCGCGTCAGCAACCCCTACACGGGCCCCAACACCGACGGCCTCGACCCCGAGAGCTGCGACAAAGTCGACATAATCGGCTGCGTGTTCTCGGTGGGCGACGACTGCGTCGCCATAAAGTCGGGCAAGATATACATGGGCAAGAAGTACAAAACGCCCGCCAGCCGCCACACGCTGCGCAACGACCTCTTCCGCGACGGCCACGGCGCAATAGTTCTGGGCAGCGAAATTTCGGGCGGAGTAAAGGATCTCACCGTCTGCCAGTGCGTGTTCAACCATACCGACAGAGGCCTGCGCATCAAGTCGCGCAGGGGCAGGGGCAAGGATTCCGTGATCGACGGCGTACTCTTCGAAAATATCAAGATGGTCAACGTCATCACGCCCCTCGTGCTCAACATGTACTACTTCTGCGACCCCGACGGCCACACTCAGTACGTCTGGTCGCGCGAAAAACAGCCCGTCGGCGACGACACCCCCTACATGGGCAGCTTCACCTTCCGCGATATCGACTGCGTCGACTGCGAGTGCATGTGCGCCTACTTCGACGGCCTCGTCGAACAGCCCGTAAAGGAGATAGTGCTCGAAAACGTCTCCTTCCACTTCAAGGCGGACGCCAAGCCCTTCAAGCCCGCCATGCTCGAGTTCGTGCGCGACTACTGCAAGGAGGGCCTGTATATCGACAACGTGGAGAGGGTGGTCTTAAAGAACGTCACCTTCGAGGGCGTAGAGGGCCCCGAGATCATAAAGAAGAACTGCGGCGAGCTCGTCAGGCAATAGGAGGGGGGATATGGACTATTCGGTCATTGACAGATATATCGACAGGCTGATAGCCGACACCACGCCCGAAGCTCCCGTATGGAATATCGAAAATATCCGCCACGGCAAGCCGCCCGCATGGAACTATATCGACGGCTGTATGATGACTTCGCTCTACTCCATCTACCTCGCCACGGGCGAGAAAAAGTACCTCGATTTCATCGATAAATTTGTCGATTACTATGTGTTCGAGGACGGAAGCATACGCGGCTACGACAGGGAGAGCTACAATCTCGACAACATAAATGAGGGCAGGATACTCTTCGACCTGTTAAGGGAAACGGGCAAGCAAAAGTACGGCAGGGCCATCGAGCTGCTGCACAGTCAGCTCGAGAGCCACCCTCGCATAGCCATAGGCAACTTCTGGCACAAGAAGATCTACCCCGATCAGGTCTGGCTGGACGGCCTGTATATGGCGCAGGTGTTCAGCACGCGCTATGCGGCCGAGCGCGGGGGCGGCGACTTTTCCGACGTCGTTTTGCAGTTCGGCAATGTATATGAGCACATGTACGACAGGGTAAAGCGCCTCTATTACCACGGCTGGGACTACTCCAAAAAGGCCTTTTGGGCGGATAAGCAGACGGGCCTTTCGCAGTCGTTCTGGCTGCGCGCCGACGGCTGGTACACCGTAGGGCTGATCGACGCGATAGACTATATGACCGACGAGGCCTCAAAGGCCCGCCTTGCCGATATCTTCCGCACTACGATAGAGGGGCTCGAGGGCTACATAGACCCCGACAGCCACATGTTCTGGCAGGTCATCGACAGGGTAGGAGAGGAGGGCAACTATCCCGAAACTTCGGGCTCTGCCATGATAGCCTACGCCATGATGAAGGGCGCGCGGCTGGGTATTTTGGATAAGCGCTTCGCCGCCGTCGGCAAGAGCGTGTTCGACGGCATCTGTGCAAAATACCTCGGCGAGAGCGACGGCAAACTCAATCTCGGCGGCATCTGCCTCGTGGCAGGCCTCGGCCCCGAAAACAACCGCCGCCGCGACGGCACCTTCGCCTACTACATATCCGAGCCCGTCGTGGAGAACGACGCCAAGGGCACGGGCCCGTTCGTCATGGCATATACCGAGGTCAAACGCCTTATAGGGTAAACTTTTTTTGGCAAAATCGGGTAGTGTATAATGCAGAATAGATACGCATGCCCGAAATGATAAAGAGTGATGGAGGCGCGCGGCCTTTCGGCCGCGCGCCTCCCTATGCCCCGTTTGTCATGCGGTGCGGCGCGCGGCCTTTTGGCCGCGCGCCTCCCTATGCCCGTTTGTCATGCGGTGCGGCGCGCGGCCTTTTGGCCGCGCGCCGCACCTCTCTCTGTCGTATCCCGCCCTTGCGGACGAATAAATTTTAGCGCGCAGACCAATATAAATTTTGGCAAAACCTTTGACATAGCGGCAAAGTGTGGTATAATATATATGTAAAGAGTTGCGCCGTCGCGGGGCATGTCCTTTTGAGGGCGCGGCAAATATATTTCAAGGAGAAAAGATATGACTTGGTTCAACAGACAGAGCCGCCTTGTACAGATCCTTCTGCTGCTCATTCCCGTCGTAAACTGGATCACCGAGATAATCGTAAGATGGTCTACCTACCTCAAGAAGGGTGGGCTCATCCGCCTTATCGTGTGCATCATAGTCACTATATTCGGTATCGTATTCGGCTGGATCGACCTCGTTTGGGTACTTCTGTTCAAGAAGCTGCTCTTACAGTAAATTTTTAAAACACCAAAGGGCCCGCGCAAAAATTTGCGCGGGCCCTTTGGCGTCGTCGCGTCGTCGCCGCGTCGTCGCCGCGTCGTCGCCGCAAGGCTAACTTCGCAACATGCCAAGTAAACTTTGCTTGTTTGCTCTATATCCTGCGGCTCCTTTTTCGCGCAAAAGCCACGGTTTTGCGCGAGGCTGCGGAATTGATTTATGCACTCCGCGCGAAACGCAAACTCACCTGTGCCCGCCGCAACTTACGTTGCGGCACGGCTTTATGTTCGTTTGCTTAAGTCTTTCAGAGGGTGCTCGCGGGGCTGCGCACGCTTCGCGGAGAGGTGCGGAGTGTATCTGAAACGTAGCACAGGAGATTTCTCCGCTTCGCACGCAACGCGTGCTTCGGTCGAAATGACATACTCTACCCGAGAGGGAGGGCGGGCGCACCCATACCCACCCACCTTGTCATGCCGAGCAGCGCGCCGAAAGAGTTGGATTAAAACCAAGCATGTGCGCGCGTTGCCGAGGCATCTCTACTTATGCTTTAGCGCAGTCGGGCAAAGAGATCCTTCGCTGTCGCTCAGGATGACAACATGGAATAATTTATAAATATTTCGACCTCTCCGTCTGCGCGCTCCTGCGCGCAGACACCTCCCCATACGAAGGGGAGGCTATATTGAGGAATGAGTGTATCTGAAGCGTAGCCGAGGAGATTTCTCCGTTTCACACACTCCGTGTGCTACAGTCGAAATGACATGCTCTGCCCGAGGGGACGCGCACGCCTCTTTTTTCACTACAACGCGGCGTTTTTGTCGCCGCATATCGAGGCCGTGCGTTCGCGCGGCCATATCGGGCCCCGAACGGGGCTTATAGAATTGCCGAAGGCAATATATCGACTTTATTTCGACCTCTCCGCCCGCGCGTCACCGCACAGGCACCTCCCCATATCGACCTTGTCCCCGTCTGTGTGCCCGCGGGTGTGGGAGCCGAAAGCGGTTAGATCTCCCTCCTGTCGAATATGTTGTCGTCGAAGTCCTTGAATAGGAAGGTGCGGCCGTCGCAGACGATATACGAGTGCGCGCTGCCCTCCTTGGGCAGGGCGACCGAGCCGGGGTTGAGGTGGTACACGCCGTTCTCCACGGCGTTGAGGGGCACATGGGTGTGGCCCGTCAGGTACACATGCCTCTCCGACATGGGCGGAATTGCACGGTGTCCGTGCGAAAGGTGCATTACTATGCCGCCGTCAACGAGGTCGGCATAGTCTGACGATACGTTGAAGGGCAGCACCATCTGGTCGACTTCGCTGTCGCAGTTGCCGCGCACGCACACTATCCTGTCGGCGATGGGGGTCAGAAGCTTTACCACCTCCTGCGGCGCGTAGCCGTCGGGCAGGGGGTTGCGCGGGCCGTGATAGAGTATGTCGCCGAGCAGCACCAGCCTTTCGGCGCCCTCGTCGGCGAAGGCCTTTACGAGTTTTGCGCACCAGTCGGCCGAGCCGTGGATGTCCGACGCTATGAGTATTTTCATGATATCAGTTCTCCTATCTTCTTTATTACGCTCAGTTCGCGGTGGGGGCCTATTATCTGCCCGACGCCGCTCTCCTTAAGCTTTTCAAAGCCGTTTTGGGGGATATATGCCCTGCCGGCGGCCTTGAGCATCTCGTAGTCGTTCATGTGGTCGCCGAAGGCGACGCTGTCCTCGCGGGGGACGCCGTAGTACGCGAGCAGCGCCTCGAACGCCCTGCCCTTGTTGGCCTGCGGCGCCGACACGTCCAGCCAGTCGTACCCCGAGATCATCGCGCGCATGCCCTTGATGAGGGGCGGAAGTATTATTCCTCCGTGCTCGGCGCACGGCCTCTCGTCCCACACCGAAATTTTTAAAACCTTCTCCCTGTCGGCCACGGCGTACAGGTCGTCCGTGCGCATGCAGGAGGAGTAGGACTTCTTCAGCGTGGCAACAAAGGGCTCGTAGCCGCTCGCATAGTAGGCGCAGTCGGCGCAGGACAGAAGGGGGTACAGCCCCTCCTGCTTTTCTATTATGCCGAGAGCGTACTTTACTCCCTCGGCGGGGGTGGGGTCCTCGAATATTATCCTGCCGTCGGCCCATGCCAGCCCGCCGTTTTCGGCTATTATGGCAATGTCGTCGAGGACGGGCGCAAACATTATCTTAAGGTTGGGCAGCTGTCGGCCGCTCGCGGGGACGAACACCATGCCCTTGCCCTTCATCTTGCGGATAAAGGGGAAGGTGTCGGGCGGGAGTATCTTGGTGGGCGGCAGCAGAGTGCCGTCGAGGTCGGATGCGATGAGTTTTATCATACGCCCCTATTTTAGCATACTTTGGCCGCGCGCGCAAGAAAAATGCCCCCGTCGGGTGCCCGGCCGCGCAAAAAAAGGCCGCGCCGACGCTGTGCGTCGGCGCGGCCCCCGCCCGTTCTGCGGGTCAGAATATCAGTTTTAAAATGGTCATCCTTGTGCCGTGCGCCACGTCGGCCAGACGAGCGGACAGCAGCTCGGCGGGGTCGAACTCGGTCAGCACCTGCTTTTCGAACACCGAAAGGTCAACGGCGCCGCGCAGTATCATGTTTATGGCCGCCTCGTCGTAGCCGTAGCCGTCGGTTACGGTTATGACCTTGGTGTTGTGGCGGAAGAGGGGGATGGAGTCGAGCTTGAACCTCAGCGAGGCCATGCCCTCCAGCACGAGCGTCTTGTCCCTTGCCAGCACGCGCGCGGCCACGTCGGGGCTGATCTTGGAGGAGGGTATATATATGGCTGCGTCGCAGCCCATGCCGCTCGTCGCCTCGGCCACGCTCCTGTCGAGGTTTTCGTCGTCGAGCACGGAGTAATACACTCCCAGCCGCTGCAGTTTGTCCACGGCGGCCGAGCTGTCGTCTATCACCACGGGTATGAGCTTATGGTAGGCGGCCACCTGCGCGAAAATCAGCGCCAGCGCGTTGCCCCCCACAATGCCCACCTTGCTGCCGGAGGACAGGGCGAGCTGGTCGTAGATGTTCTCGGCGCAGGCCACATGCTCCACGCACAGGGCCGAAACGTCGTCCAGCTCGTCGGGCAGCACGGCCGCGTTGCGGTAGTCGCAGGTCACAAAGTCGCGCATGAAGCCGTCGAAGTCGATGCCGGCTATCTGCACATGCTCGCAGTTTTCGGCGTCGCCGTGCTTGCAGTGCAGGCACTTGCCGCACGGCCTTGTGCCCTTGAGGTAGACGCGCGCGCCCTTCTCCACTCCGTACACCTTGTCGCCGCACTCGGTTACTATGCCCACGGCGTGCCGGCCGAGCGTCTTGGGGTAGGCCACGGGCAGTTCGCCCGCGTAGCACAGCGCGTCGAAATTGGTCAGAAGAACGTGGGTAACTTTTACCTTTATCTGTTCGGAGGACAGCGCCGCTTCGCTTTTAGGTTGATTTGTCAGGGTCTTGGGGCCCATCAGAGTCCAGTTATCCATACACCGCTATTATACGACAATCGGCCCCTTAAATCAACCCTATTTTCGCTCAAAAGCAAAAATAGGCGTAAAATTTCGCCGCGCGGCAAAAAATTTGTTTTGCGGCGGCAAAATAATTGACTTGACGAAAGATTTTATATATAATAGTTAAGCATTTATAGAAAATTCAGATAAAGCGAGGTGAAAGAAATGAAGCCCGGAATACATCCCGATTATCACGAGGTGACCGTCGTATGCGCATGCGGCGCTACTTTCAAGACGGGTACCACCAAGAAAGTTGAGACGTTAAAGGTAGATATCTGCAACAAGTGCCACCCCTTCTTCACAGGCAAGCAAAAGCTTGTTGACACCGGCGGCCGCGTAGATAAATTCAAGAAGAGATACAACATCTAATGGTATCGCGTTTTCCCGCCGCCGCGGCGGCGGGAGGACTTGTATGCCCCTCTACGCGGGGGCGTTAATTTAAGACTTATCGCGCAACACGCAGGCTTCAAATGAATTTTTGAAGCCCTTTTTACTATTTTCGTCCTCCCTTTGCAGGGAGGCGGGGCGGAAAACTTCCGCAGGGGACGCGGCAAATAAATTGTCCGCGCGAGGTAAAGCGTATAAATGACACAAAAATCAAACAATAAGAGAGTCAAGTGCACTTCAATAGGCGGTCAGGCCGTGATGGAGGGAGTGATGATGCAGGGCGCAACGTCCTACTGCACGGCCGTGCGCGACCCCGAAGGAGAGATACAGGTCGAGCGCCTCCGCCTCAACCGCTCTCCCGCCGCCGCAAAGGCCTCCAAAATACCCTTCGTGCGCGGCGTTGTAAACATGTTCTCCTCCCTCGTGCGCGGCATGAAAACGCTCATGCGCAGCGCGCAGGTCGCCGTCGGCGACGAGGAGGAGCCCGGCCGCGTCGAGCGCTGGCTGGCCGAAAAGTTCAAAGTCGACATAATGGAGGTGGCCACCACCATATCCGCCATACTCGGCGTGGCGCTGGCCATAGCGCTGTTTATGATACTTCCCAATCTCGCCGTGGGCGGCATAACCGGCCTTGCGCCCGCGCTCGCGGGCACGGTGTGGGAGTATCTGCTCTTGGGCCTCTTCAAGCTGGTCATCTTCCTCGCCTATCTGGGGCTCATACTGCTGCTTGCCGACATACGCAGGCTGTACGGCTACCACGGCGCCGAGCACAAGACGATAAACTGCTACGAAAGGGGCCTGCCCCTCACGCCCGAAAACGTCGCCTCCTGCTCGCGCATACACGACCGCTGCGGCACTTCCTTCCTCTTTATTGTGCTTATAATCAACATTGCCATAATCTCGGTGGTGTACTGGGCGGTCGGCGTGCACCACATAGCCAACGGCGCCCTCCGCTTTCTGGCGAGGCTGGGCATAGAGATAGTCCTGCTGCCCGTCATCGCGGGCGTGGGGTACGAGATACTCAAGCTTCTCGCCAAATTCCACGGCCCCGTGTCCCTCGTGTTGAAGTCGCCCGGCATACTCCTTCAAAAGGTGTTCACCACGCGCGAACCCGACACCGACATGATAGAGGTGGCCATAGCCGCCTTCAACGCCACCATGGAGATGGACGCCGACCCCGAAATGGAGGAGACGCACTTCGTCATCGGCGGCATACTGTCGCCCATGCTCGAGGAGACCAAAAAGCTCTTCGCCGAAAGGGACATAGACGGCAGCGACGCCGAGTGGATATACTCCATAGTTCTGGGCCTGCCCCGCAGCGCCCTCGGCGAGAGGGAGAGGGTGATAAAGCCCTCCGAGGCGAGGCGCATAGAGGACATTGTGGCCGCGCGCCTCAAGGGCCGTCCGCTGTGGTATATCATAGGCGATACGCAGTTCTACGACTGCAAGATAAAGGTGGACGAGCGCGTGCTCATCCCCCGCCCCGAAACCGAGCTTCTGGCCGACCACGCCGTAAAGACGGTGGAGGAGGGCGACAAGGTGCTCGATCTGTGCACGGGCAGCGGCTGCATAGCCATAGCCATTGCCAAGCACGCCGCGGCAAAGCGCGTGCAGGTCACCGCCTCCGACGTCTCCGACGCGGCCATAATGCTGGCCGCCGAAAACGCCGCGCTCAACGGCGTGGAGATAAACTTTGTTCAGAGCGACCTGTTCTCCAAAATACACGGCAGGTTCAACCTGATAACCTGCAATCCCCCCTATATAAAGACGGCCGAGCTGGCCTCGCTGCAGCGCGAAGTGCGCGAGTACGAGCCGAGGATAGCCCTCGACGGCGGCGAGGACGGGCTGGACTTCTACCGCCGCCTCGCGCGCGAAATACCCCGCTATATAGCCAAGGGCGGCATGCTCATTTTGGAGGTGGGCGAGGACGAGGCCGACGACGTTTTAAAGCTCTTTGAAAAGCGCGACTACGCCATGGTGGTGAAGGACTTCGCAGGCGTGGACAGAATTCTCAAAATAGCCTTTTAAGCCCGCATATATGGGCGCGGCGAGCGGCCGGAACGGCCGCTCGCCGCGCTATACCGTAAGAGAATAAAACCAACCCGATTTAAAGCGGGCATATTGTCCCGTCTACGGTGCTAAAGCCCTTGATAACAGGGGTCGCCGTTCGGGCGGGCCGATGAAAATTATGGAAAAAGACAAGGTAATTTTAAAACTCAAGGACATAGCCGCGCGCTACAACGCCCTCTCGCAAAAGCTGGCCGAGGGCGGAGCCTCGGCCGATCCCAAGGCCTTCGCCGCTCTCGCCAAGGAGCAGTCCGAGCTCGAGGAGCCCGCTCAAAAGTACGCCGAGTACGAGGAGGTCTTCCGCCAGATGACGGCGGCCGAGGAGGCCGCTTTAAAAGAGCCCGACCCCGAGATGAAGGAGCTTTTGGAGGAGGAGGTCTACTCCTGCAGGCAAAAGCTTGCCGCTCTGCGCGACGAGATAAAGATAATACTTCTGCCCAAGGACAAGAACGACGAGCGCGACTGCATAATGGAGATCCGCGCGGGCGCGGGCGGCGAGGAGGCGGCGCTGTTCGCCTACGAGCTCTACCGCATGTATATAAACTACTGCGAGCGCCACCGCCTGAAGATAGAGGAGATAGACAAGAGCTCCACCGAGCTGGGCGGCATAAAGGAGGTAGTGCTCAACATTTCGGGCAGGGGCGCCTACAAACAGCTCAAGTTCGAAAGCGGCGTGCACCGCGTTCAGCGCGTGCCCGAAACAGAGTCGCAGGGCCGCATACACACCTCCACGGCCACAGTCGCCGTGCTGCCCGAGGCCGAGGACGTCGACGTGGAGATACGCGACGAGGACATAAGGGTGGACGTCTACCGCTCTTCGGGCGCGGGCGGCCAGAAGGTAAACAAGACCGAAACGGCCATAAGGATAACCCACTTCCCCACGGGCATAGTCGTCACCTGTCAGGACGAGAGGAGTCAGCTCAAAAACAAGGACAAGGCCTTCAAGGTGCTCCGCTCCCGCCTGTACGACTACTACAACAGCCGCAACCAGTCCGAACAGGACGCCCGCCGCCGCTCGCTGGTGGGCAGGGGCGACCGCTCGGAGCGCATCCGCACATATAACTTCCCGCAGGGCAGGGTTACCGACCACCGCATAGGCCTTTCGCTGTACTCGCTCGACGCCTTCATCATGGGCGATATCGACGAGATGATACAGGCCCTCGCCGTGGCCGAGCGCGAGAACGCGCTCGCGGGGGAGGGCGACGAGTAACGGCCGTTCGCCGCAACATATAAAGGGGGTAACGCCAATGAAGATAAACAACCGATCGAGCGAGGACTACCTCGAAAATATCCTGTTGCTGTCGCGCGAACTGCAGTTCGTGCACAGGATCGACGTGGCGCGGCGCATGGGCGTTTCGCAGCCCGCCGTGCAGAAGGCCATAAAGCTGCTCATCGAGAGCGGCTTCATCACCACCGACGGCATGCACATATACCTCACCGAGCGGGGCAGGGAGTACGCCTCGGCCGTGTACGAGCGCCACTGCGTCATAACCGAGTTTCTGCGCCTGATAGGCGTGGAGGGGGAGGCCGCCGAGGCCGACGCCTGCGAGATGGAGCACATAGTTTCGCCCGCCACCTTCGCGGCCATGAAGGCCTTTGTGGACAGCCGTCCCCGCTGACCCTCGGTTGGCGTCTGTCAGTGCATAGACGGAGAGGGTGAAAAATAAGTCGATATATTGCCTTCGGCAACACGATATGCCCCGTTCGGGGCTCGATATGGCCGTGCGAAGCGCGGCCCCGATATGCAGCGCTGAAGGCGCCGCCTATTTTTAAGCATGTCATTTCGACCGAAGAGAGGAGGGCTTTTGCCCGACGAACGGAGCGGAGAAATCTCCACGGCTCCATTTCAGATACACTATTACCTTATTCTCGCGCAAAACTGTAGAATTTGCGCGAAAGAAGAAGTCGATATGTTGCCTAAATGCAACATATCGACGTTTCAATATTTGTCAACAACCGATCGGCGGGGGCTGCGCAAGGCAGCCCCCGCCGAATTTCGGAGTGTTGAACATGTGATGTGTATAAGCTTAATTATTTTCGCCCCGCGCCCGCTTTTGACGGTGGCGGGAGGAACAGCCCGAACAGTACGGGCAGCCCGCGCAGCCCCCTCCGCAGCCCGAAGGTTTGCCCTTTATGCGGCGGTACACGGCCGCGCCCGCCACGGCGGCTACTGCCAGCGAGCAGATTACTATCACGGCTATATCTATGGCTCCCATGGCGCCTCCTCTATTTAGCCGCCCTGCGGCCCTTGAGCGCGGGCAGTTTTATCATGTTGCGGTTTTTGGCAACTATCACGGCTGCCGCGGCCGCGGCGGCCGCAAGCCAGATGAACAGCGTCCACCACCAGCTTCCCACCGTGTAGACCATTGCGCCAACAAGGTAGCTGGTCACCAGCCAGAACACGAGCGTGCCGCCGAATTTGCCTGCGGGCAGCTCGGCCTTGGCCGTCGCCACGGCGGCGAAGCAGGGGATAGTCGTCATGTTGAACATAATAAAGGATATGAGCGCGGGGGCGGTGATGCCCGTGTTGGCTATCATTATTATGGCCTCCTCAACGCCCTCCTCGGTGCCCTCGAATCCGCTCACGAACATTGCCGCCAGCACCGAGAAGGTGGCTATAACGTTCTCCTTGGCGATCAGACCCGTAATGGCCGCAACGGCGAATACCCAGCCGTACTCGTTGAGCTGCGAGCCGAAGCCGAGGGGAGTGAACAGCGGCTGTATGAGCTGACCTATCGAGGCGAGAATGGAGTTCTGTATGTCCCCGTCGCCTATGTACGTCCAGTTCCAGCGGAAGGACTGCAGAAACCAAATTATTATCGTCGAGGCGAAGATTATCGTAAAGGCCTTCTTTACGAAGTGCTTGGTCTTATCCCACAGGTGGAGCATTAGGTTGACAAAGCCCGGCAGGCGGTAGACGGGCAGCTCCATTATGAAGGGCGGCACCTCGCCGCGCATGGTGGTCGAGCGCATGACAATCACCGAAACCACCGCCGTTATCATGCCTAAAATGTACATGCCGTAGGTGATGAGGTCTACGTTGTCAAAGCCCACAAGGTTGCAAAAACCTCCGGCTATCGCCGTAAGTATGGGCAGCTTGGCCCCGCACGAAAAGAAGGGTATAACGCGTATAGTAGCCGTCCTTTCGTTGTCGTCGGCCAGCGTGCGGGTGTTTATCATGGCGGGCAGCGAGCAGCCGAAGCCCATTATCATGGGCATGAACGCCCTGCCCGACAGTCCGAAGCGGCGGAATATCCTGTCGAGGATGAACGCCGCGCGCGCCATGTAGCCCGTGTCCTCCAGAAGGGAGAAGAACAGGAACAGCGTAAGTATCTGCGGCAGGAAGCCCAGCACGGCGGTTATGCCCCCTACTATGCCGTCGTTGACGAGCGCCGAGGCCCAGTCTGCCGCGCCCGCGGCGTCCATGCCCAGCGCTATGCCGTGCGAAATGTAGCCCAGCACGAGGTTTAAAAGATTTGTCAGCATGACGCCCGGCGCGAACAGCGCACCGTCGTAAAAACATGCGGCCAGCGCTATGCCGAAGTTGGAGTATATCTCGGTGCCTTCAATGGTTGCATAGCCCATATCCCCGAACGAAGGCAGGGGCGAACCGCACGCCGTGGCTATGGCGTTTATGTAGAACATGTCCTCGGAAAAGGTGAGGTGGAACACCGCAAAGAGTATGAGCGCGAAGATGGGCAGGCCCCATATTTTGTGGGTGAGCACTCTGTCCGCCCTGTCCGACTTCGTCAGCTCTCCCGCGGCCGTCTTTTTGCGCTTCATCGGCGAAAGGGTGGCGGATATGTAGCGGTAACGCCCGTCGGCTATCGCCGCTTCGCCGTCCTCGCCGCCCGTCAGCGAGTCGTACAGCTGCCTCGCGCCCTCGCGGCCGAGCTCGCTTTGGTCGCCCTCGATGAGCTTTACCGCGCGGAAGAGGGGAGAGGGCTCGCCGCTCTCCTCGTAAAAGCGCTTGGCCTCGGCTATCTTTCTTCCGAGTTCGCCGCCGAGCACGGTGACGCCCTTCCTCGCCTTGAGGGCGGCGGCCCTGTTCATCAGCTCATATATGCCCCTCTTTTTGAGGGCGGATATGGGCACTACGGGCACGCCCAGCGCCCTTTCAAGGGCGGGTATGTCTATGCTGTCGCCCGCGGCCTCCACTTCGTCCATCATATTCAGGGCTATGATGAGCGGTATATCCGTCTCCATCAGCTGGGTGGTCAGGTAGAGGTTGCGTTCGAGGTTGGTGGCGTCGACTATGTTTATTATACCGTCGGGCCTGCCCTCGAGCAGGTAGTCGCGCGCTATCTTCTCCTCGGGTGTGTAGGGCGACAGCGAGTACACGCCGGGCAGATCTACAACGGCCATTCTCTCGGCCCCGCCCCTGTATATGCCCTCGCGCCTGTCCACGGTCACGCCCGGCCAGTTGCCGACGTGCGCGGTCGACCCCGTCAGCGCGTTGAACAGCGTCGTCTTGCCGCTGTTGGGGTTGCCCGCTAAAGCAAAAGTTTTCATTATGTAGTTTCTCCTTAACTATTTATTTTTGTCTCTCCGAAGGTGCGTTCGTCGGCTCATATCTCGGCCTCAACGGCCGCCGCCTCGCTCTTTCGCAGCGACAGCGAATAGCCGCGCAGCTCTACCTCCACGGGGTCGCCCAGCGGCGCCTTCTTTTTGAGCGTCACCCGTGCGCCGGGCGTCACGCCCATGTCCAGCAGCCGTCGGCGCACCGCGCCCTCGCCCGCCACCTTTGTCACTCTGCCGCTTTCGCCCACGGCAAAATCTTTGAGTAGTTTTTGCATATATGGCTCCTTTTATATTATTTTAACTGCTTTATTTTCGCGCGGAGGCGGCCTCTACGCCACCAATATCCCCCGCGCCAGTTTGCCGTCGAGGCACAGCCGTCCCTCGCCCACTATCACCGTAACTCCGCCCGCCGAGGCCGCCGCCAAGGTTATGCTCTGCCCTGCGGCTATGCCCAGCTCGCTCAGCCTCCTGGCCGTTTTCTCGTCGGCCGTCACCTTTGTTATCGTCAGCGTTCTTCCCGTCGGCGCCATATCCAGCGGCATACCGTCCTCCCTTTGCGCGGCTTTCCGCGCCCTTATTTAACAAACTTAATTATAGTTAAGATTTTGCCCGTTGTCAACAAAATATTAACCACAGTTAATAAAATTTTTTTAAAAAATTGTGTTTAGCCCCGCTCAAAATATGTAAGAGGGGCACGGCGGAGGGAGGGGAAAGGGGCACGGAAAAAAACATTTGCAAAAAATTATATAATGTGGTAGAATAAAATAGAACTACAATTTTTTTAACTGCCGCCCGTGCGGCAACGGAGTACTTAAATGATAAAACTTACCCAAAGAGTGAGCGGCATAGCGCCCTCGATGACGCTTGCGATGTCGGCCAGGTCGGCCGAAATGAAGGCCGCGGGCGAAAAGGTAATCAACTTCGGCGTGGGCGAGCCCGATTTCGACACGCCCAAAAACATAGTCGACGCCGCCAAGGAGGCCATGGACAAGGGCTACACCAAGTATGTGGCCGCGGCCGGCCTGCCCGCCCTCAAAAAGGCGGTGTGCGCCAAACTGCTGCGCGACAACGGGCTGGAGTACGAACCCTCGCAGATAGTAATATCCAACGGCGGCAAGCACGCCATTTTAAACGCCGTGGCGGCCGTGGTGGAGGAGGGCGACGAAGTCATCATCCCCTCGCCCTATTGGCTGACCTATCCCGAGGTCGTGCGCTTCTTCGGCGGTGTGCCCAAGTATGTTGAGACCTCGCGCGAAAACGGCTTCAAACTCACCCCCGAACAGCTCGAAGAGGCCATTACGCCCAAAACCTCCATGCTCATCTTCAACAGCCCCTGCAACCCCACGGGCGCCGTGTATTCCGAAGATGAGATAAGGGCCCTCGCCGAGGTGTGCGTAAGGCACGGCCTCTGCGTGCTCTCCGACGAGATGTACGAAAAACTCGTCTAC
Source organism: uncultured Clostridia bacterium (assembly GCA_944358655.1). GTDB lineage: Bacteria > Bacillota > Clostridia > Christensenellales > Borkfalkiaceae > Coproplasma. Next base: position 54,722 of record CALVRO010000007.1, read on the forward strand.
GACGGCCTTTCGCACTTCTCCATAGCTCAGGCCTCGCCCGAGATGAAGGAGCTCACCATAATCGTCAACGGCGTGTCCAAGTCCTACGCCATGACGGGCTGGAGGCTGGGCTATCTCGCCGCTCCCGCCCACGTTGCAAAGGCCATAGGCTCCTTCCAGAGCCACGCCACGTCCAACGTCAACACCATCACCCAGTACGCCGCGCTCGAGGCCCTGCGGGGCGACCAGCAGACGGTTGCCGACATGTGCGCCGCCTTCGCCGAGCGCCGCCTTAAGATGATGGAGGTGCTCGACGGCTACAAGGACATCGGCCTCGACTACGTCAAGCCCGAGGGCGCCTTCTACGTCATGCTCATCGTAGATAAGTTCTACGGCAAAAAGAGCGAGGGCAAGATGATCTGCGGCTCCATGGGCTTTGCCATGCAGCTGCTCGCCGAGCAAAAGGTGGCCGCCACTCCCGGCGTCTGCTTCGGCGACGACTCCTGCATAAGGCTGTCCTACGCCCTCTCCATGGAGGAGATGGTTGAGGGGTTGGGGAGGATAAGGGAGTTCTGCCTCTCTTTGAAGTGATTTTGCCCGTCTTATAACACATCGCATTACTTTGTCGCGCTGCGGCAACCTTCGGTCATTTACGCATAAGTAAACTCCCTCAGGTTTTCCTCGCGCTCCTCGTACTGCTCGGTTCTAAGCCGGGCCGTGCTTTGTGTGGTGCCCGTCGCATTACTTTGTCGCGCTGCGGCAACCTTCGGTCATTTACGCATAAGTAAACTCCCTCAGGTTTTCCTCGCGCTCCTCGTACTGCTCGGTTCTAAGCCGGGCCGTGCTTTGTGTGGTGCCCGTCGCATTACTTTGTCGCGCTGCGGCAACCTTCGGTCATTTACGCATAAGTAAACTCCCTCAGGTTTTCCTCGCGCTCCTTGTATTGCTCGGTTCTAAGCCGGGCCGGGCTTGGTCGGCGCCCGTTTGATAACCTTCGCACTACGGCGTTGCGCTGTGGCAACCTTCGGTCATTTACGCATAAGTAAACTCCCTCAGGTTTTCCTCGCGCTCCTTGTATTGCTCGGTTCTGAAACGGGCCGGGCTTGGTCGGCGCCCGTCGCATTACTTTGTCGACCTTGCGCATGCCTCGTTCTCGTCGCGGCAGGCTTCTATAACGGCAATGCGCGCGGAGCGCACATTGCGCGGCAATACGCCGCCGCTCCTCTTTCGCGCAAAAGCCACGGTTTTGCGCGAGCGCTGAGGAGGGAACAGAAAACGGCGGGCTTCCATAACGGCAAAACGGCTGCGTTTTGGCGGGGAAAATTTCACATTGGTAGGTTTTTTTGAAATTTTGATATAAATTTTGCAAAAGGTATTGAATTTATCTCCAATTACTGATAAAATAAAGTAAACATAGTTTAAAACTATGTACAAGGAGGAATAAATCACCATGATAAAAATTATTTGCGGCAGCAAGGGCTCGGGCAAGACCAAGCAGATCATTCAGGCGGCAAACGCCAACGTTGCAACTGCCAAGGGCCTCAGCGTGTTCATCACCGATACCAAGCGCTATATGTACGATATCGTGCGCGACGTAAGATTTATCGACGTAAACGACTACGCCGTCGCGGGCGAGGACGCGTTCTGCGGCTTTGTAAAGGGCATTGTTGCCGGCAATCACGACACCGAATACGTCTACATAGACGGCATCGCGCGCATCACGGGCAAACCTCTGTCCCAGCTGGGCGCCACTTTCTACATGCTCGACAAGATCTCCAACGACAGCGGGCTCATCATCACCGTAACCTGCAGCTGCGAAGAAAAGGAACTTCCCGACTTCATAGCCAAGTATTGCTGAAACACTATGATTTTGGCATAGCAAGGTGCGGCGTGAAATTGTTTTTACGCCGCCCTTTTGTTGCGCGCGCCTAAGGTGCGCGGCATAAACTATTTTAAGAGGCCGAGGCCTCTTTGGCACATGCATAGGCGCCGCCCTGCGGGCGGCGCAGGAGCGAGAGGAATATATTCTATGTTTTTTATTTCCACCAGGGGGGAAAATGCAAAGGTTACAGGGGCGCAGGCGATAGTTAAGGGCCTTGCCTCCGACGGCGGGCTGTATGTGCCCGAAAGCTTTCCGACCGTGTCGGCCGATGAGCTCAGGGACATGCTGCAGATGAGCTATCCCGAGCGCGCCGCCGCCATACTGCACAAATTTCTGGACGACTACGATATGGCCGGCCTGCTCTCGGCATGCGAGGCGGCGTACGCCCGCTTTGCCTCTCCCGACCCCGCCCCCCTCGTAAAGATAGACGACGGCGTGTACATTCTCGAACTCTTCCACGGCCCCACCTGCGCCTTCAAGGATATGGCTTTAACTCTTCTGCCCTACCTTCTGCGCACGGGCTGCGACATGTGCGGGATAAAGGAGAAGGTGCTCATCCTCGCCGCCACTTCGGGCGATACGGGCAAGGCCGCGCTCGAAGGCTTCAAGGACGCCGACGGCGTAAAGATACTTGTGTTCTACCCCAACGACGGCGTCTCCAAGATGCAGAAACTGCAGATGTGCACGCAGGACGGCTCCAACGTCGGCGTAGTCGCCGTCAAGGGCAACTTCGACGACTGCCAGACGGCCGTAAAGTCCATATTCTCCTCGGCCGAGTGCGCAAAGCGGCTCAAGGAGGCGGGCTATGTGCTCTCCTCGGCCAACTCCATAAACTTCGGAAGGCTGGCGCCGCAGATAGTTTACTACTTCTCGGCCTACCTCGACCTGCTGTCCTCGGGACAGATAGAGGAGGGCGCCGAAATAGACTTCTGCGTGCCCACGGGCAATTTCGGCAACATTCTCGCCGGCTACTACGCAAAGCGCATGGGCCTGCCCATCCGCCGCCTGCACTGCGCCTCCAACCTCAACAACGTGCTCACCGACTTCTTCAAGACGGGCACTTACGACATACGCCGCGAATTCTACAAGACTACGGCGCCCTCCATGGACATACTCGTTTCCTCCAACCTCGAGAGGATGATATTTGAATTTTCGGGCAGGAACGCCGCGCTCACCGCGCAGCGCATGGCCGAGCTCGCCCGCGACAAGCACTATTCGGTTACGGGCGCCGAACTTTCCAAGATAGGAGAAGTGTTCGACGGCGGCTTCGCCAACGAGGACGAGATAGTCGAAACGGTGTACGACGTGTTCTGCGACACCGGCTACACCATGGACACCCACACGGGCTGCGCCATGAAGCTGGCCGTCGACTGGTTCGAAAAGAACAAAAAGGACACCACCAACATGGTCGTCGTCGCCACGGCCAACCCCTACAAGTTCCCGCAGGACGTGCTGTACGCCGTGACGGGCAACGACGTCAGGGACAGCTTCAAGGGCATAAAGCGGCTGCACGCCGCCACCGCCATGAAGGTGCCCGCCTCGCTCGCCTCCCTCAAGGACAAGCCCGTCCGCTTCAACAAGACCGTCTCGGCCGACAAGCTCTTCGACGAAGTCCTTACCTTCGTTTCCGAAAACTGAGCATAAAAATCAAATAATTGCGCGCGGCGCGCCGAAAATTCGGCGCGCCGCGCTCTTTTTCGCCAAAATTCTACGTTGCCTTGCGCCGCCTATCGGCAGAAAAATTGCCGATAAAGTAAGGGATGAAATACTAATAAGGAATTCCTTACCAAAATTTTAACGGCTGCGGCGTCGGTGTGAGCGTCCGTGCCACTTGATCGTCGGCCGCAGCCCGCCCCTCGGCCCGCCCCTCGGCCCGCCCCGCGCCGAGGGCAGGGGCTGCAAAAAAGTTGAAAAAATTTTTTGATACATCTTGAAAATGCTAAAAAGGGGTGATATAATATAGGCGCAAATAAAATTAAAATTTTTTCAGGAGGATGAAAAAACAATGACAACCGAACAGAAGATCGAGCGCATCTCCGAGATGAAGGTGGTGCCCGTAGTTGTATTCAACAGCATTGAGGAAGTGCTGCCCAAAATGGAAGCTCTGGTAAAGGGCGGTCTGCCCTGCGCCGAGATAACCTTCCGCACCGAGTGCGCGGCCGAGGCCATCTCGCTCGCCACTAAGTCCTTCCCCGACGCCTTCATAGGCGCGGGCACCGTCATCAACCGCAACCAGTGCGAGCAGGCCATAGTTGCGGGCGCGCAGTTCATAGTTTCGCCCGGCTTCTCGCCCGAAGTCGCCGACTGCTGCGCCGAGCACGACATGCTCTATCTCCCCGGCGTGGTAACGCCCACCGAGGTCATAGCCGCCGTTGCCAAGGGCCTCACCACCTTAAAGTTCTTCCCCGCCTCCAACTACGGCGGACTCAAGACCATAAAGGCCATCTGCGCGGCCTTCCCCTACCTCAAGATAATGCCCACGGGCGGCATCAACGCCGACAACATCCTCGAATACCTCGCCTACGACAAGATCATCGCCTGCGGCGGCAGCTGGATGATGAAGGGCACTCCCGCCGAGATAGAAAGGGCCACCGCTCAGGCCGTGGCGCTCGTCAACGGCAAGTGATCGCCTGTAAGCAAAACCTGACCTTCCGCCCGCCCCGTCGCGGGCGGAAATTTTATTATTTTCAGCAAAAAATCATCCATTTGAAAAAATTCCGTATTGACTTTTGCCCTTGCCGTATGTTACAATTTTAAAGGACGATAAATACAGTAAGCTCATATAATACACTAAGGCAGGCGCCCGCCCTCGTTTTCGGGCGGTGCGGCCCGTATATACATATAGTCCGCGGGGCGGAGGGGAGCCTTCCCTTCGCTTGAAACTTGCGGAGCGCGCCGTGCGGGCGCGCCGGTAACAGATGGTATGATAAACAGAAGTGCACTTTTCAGCGACGAAACAACACAATTCAAAAGCCCCTACGCCCCCCGCCCGGGCGACAACGTCACCGTGCGCCTGCGCACGCTGAGCAACGACGTTTTAAAGGTCTACGTCTGCTTCGGCGGCCGCAGGATGGAGATGGTAAAGGAGGGCCCCGATCCCACGGGCACCTTCGACTATTACCGCCTCGAGTTCGAGTGCCCCGACGCCGAGGAGGTCAGCTACTATTTTCAGATCTCCGACGACGACGACATAGTTTTCTACAACCGCCTCGGGCCCGTCACCAACAATCAGGAGGAGTACAACTTCTCCTTCATTCCCGGCTTCGACGTGCCCGACTGGGCCAAGGGCAGGGTGTTCTACCAGATATTCACCGACAGGTTCTGCAACGGCGAGCCGCGCAACGACGTCACCGACAACGAGTATTACTACACGGGCGGACACGTCAGGCGGGTGACCGACTGGTTCGCCCCGCCCGCCCATCTCGACGTGGGCAACTTCTACGGCGGAGATCTGCAGGGCGTGGAGAGCAAGATAGACTATCTCGCCTCGCTCGGCGTCGAGGGAATATATTTCAATCCCCTCTTCGTCTCGCCCTCCAACCACAAGTACGACACGCAGGACTACGACAACATAGACCCTCACCTCGCCGTCATAGAGGACGACTGCGAGCACGCCATGCAGCATTGGGAAAAGCACAACGGCTTCGCGGCGCGCTATATAACGCGCGTCACCACGGCGCGCAACCTCGAGGCGAGCAGCCGCTACTTCGCCGACCTCGTGCAGAAGTTGCACGAGCGCGGCATAGCCGTCATACTCGACGGCGTGTTCAACCACTGCGGCTCCTTCAACAAGTGGATGGACCGCGAGGGCATCTACCTCAACAAACCGGGCTACGAAAAGGGCGCCTACCAGTCGGTGCGCAGCCCCTACCGCAAATACTTCGCCTTTAAAAAGGCCGCCGCCCACGCCCCCTACGAGGGGTGGTGGGGCATTGAGACCCTGCCCAAGCTCAACTACGAAAAGAGCGACGAGCTGTGCGAACAGATACTCAGCGTGGGCGAAAAGTGGGTGTCCGCGCCCTACAACGTCGACGGCTGGCGGCTGGACGTGGCCGCCGACCTCGGCCACAGCCCCCAGTTCAACCACAAGTTCTGGCAGGCCTTCTCGGCGCGAGTAAAGGCGGCCAATCCCCAAAGCTTCATCTTTGCCGAACACTACGGCGATCCCTCGCCGTGGCTCAACGGCAAAGAGTGGGATACGGTAATGAACTACGACGCCTTCATGGAGCCCGTAACGTGGTTTCTGACGGGCATGGAAAAGCACTCCAACTACTTCGACGCGGGCAAGTACAACAACGGCGCCACCTTCTTCTACGAGATGAACAAAAACATGGGCCGCCTGCCCAGGCCCTCGCTCGATTCGGCCATAAACCAGCTCTCCAACCACGACCATTCGCGCTTTTTAACGCGCACCAACCGCACCGCCGGCACCCTTGCCAAGAACGGCGCCGCAGCCGCGGGCGAAGGAGTGGACGTGCGGGTCATGAAGCTGGGCGTGCTCATGCAGATGACGTGGCCGGGCTGCCCCACGCTCTACTACGGCGACGAGGCGGGTCAGGTGGGCTGGACGGATCCCGACAGCCGCCGCACTTACCCGTGGGGCGGCGAGAATACCTCGCTCATAGATACCCACCGCTCGGCCATAGCCATGCGCAAGAGGGTGCACTGCCTCAAAATGGGCTCGGTAAAGGCGCTCGACGCCGGCATAGGCTATATCTGCTACGGCCGCTTCGACGAAACCGACTGCGCCGTCGTCGTCATCAACAACAACGATAAGGAGATAACGCTCACCGTTCCCGTATGGCAGACGGGCGTCGCCCGCACCGACAGGCTGGGCCTGTACTACTGCGTGGGCTTCGACGACTACAGCCCCGAGCACATGCTCGACGTGCGCTTCGGCCGCATGGTCGTCACCCTTCCGCCCCACTCGGGCTGCGTGTACGGCAAGTCCTTCAAGTAACTGCCGTTCAACGGCGCATATTCGCGGGGCAATGCCCGTTCCGGCCCTTTTTTAAGGGTATGGGCGGCGGAGCAGGCTAAAATGTGATAGAGCGGCATATATGCCGCCATAAATAAACTTTTGACCAAAGGGGGATAAATAATGCAAAACAGATTTTTCGGCGACCTTGACAGGTATCTCTTCCATCACGGCACGCACTACGAGCTCTACAACAAAATGGGCGCGCATATCCGCGAGGTGGACGGCGTGCGCGGCACCCACTTCGTGCTCTGGGCGCCTTCGGCGCGCGCGGTGTGCGTGGTGTCGGACGGCAACGGCTGGACGCCGTGGCGCGACATTATGGAAAAGGTGGACGACTGCATTTGGGAACTCTTCGTGCCCGGCATGCGCGAGGGGGACAAGTATAAATTCCTCATCGTCCGCGCCGACGGCAGCGAGGTCTACAAGATAGACCCCTACGAGTTCGGCAGCGAAAGGCGGCCGGCCAACGCCTCGGTGGTCACCAATCTCGACGACTACGAGTGGGGCGACGGCGAGTACATGGCCGCCAAAAAGGGCGAAAACTACCTTGAAAAGCCCATGGCCGTCTACGAGGTGCACCTCGGCTCGTGGAAGAAAGACCTTGAAAAGTGGGACGAGGACAAGTTCCTCGACTATCGCCGTCTGGCCCATGAACTTGCCGAGTATATGGAATACATGGGCTACACGCATATCGAAGTCATGGGCATATGCGAATACCCCTTCGACCCCTCGTGGGGATATCAGGTGACGGGCTACTTCTGTCCCACGGCGCGCTACGGCAGCCCGCAGGACTTCATGTACTTCGTCGACTACATGCACCAACACGGCTTCGGCGTCATTTTGGACTGGGTGCCCGCCCACTTCCCCAAGGACGACTTCGGCCTGGCCAACTTCGACGGCACGCCCCTCTACGAGTACGCAGATCCGCTGCGCGCCGAATACCCCGAGTGGGGCACCAAGGCCTTCGACCTCGGCAAGCCCGAGGTGAGCAACTTCCTCATCGCCTCGGCCTTCTTCTGGGTGGAAAAGTACCACATAGACGCCCTGCGCGCCGACGCGGTGGCCGCCATGCTCTACAACTCCTTCGGCAGGAGCGAGTGGCGCCCCAACAAGGACGGCGGCAACCTCAACTACGAATCCTTCGAGTTCTTCAAGCACCTCAACTCCATGCTCAGAACGCGCACCGACGCCTTCATAATCGCCGAGGACAGCTCCATCATAGAGGGCATAACCGCCCCCGTGGCCAAGGGCGGTCTGGGCTTCGGATTAAAGTGGAACATGGGCTGGATGAACGACACGCTGCGCTATATAAAGAAGGACCCCGTCTACCGCAAGTACCACCACTGGCTGATGACGCACACCTTCGAGTATATCTTCCTCGAGCACTACATACTCGTGCTCTCGCACGACGAAGTGGTGTACGGCAAGGGCAGCATGTGGCGCAAGATGCCCGGCGACGACATGGCCAAGTTCGGCTGCCTCAAGTGCTACTACACGATGATGATGGGCCACCCCGGCAAAAAGCTGCTCTTCATGGGTCAGGACTTCGCGCAGGAGAACGAGTGGAACTTCCGCACCTCGCTCGACTGGCACCTCTGCGACGACCCCGGGCACAGGGACGTTATGAACTGCTATCGCGCCCTGTTAAAGCTGTACAGGGAACGCCCCGTGCTGCACAACGACACCAGCTATAAATCCTTCGAGTGGATAGAGAGCGGCGACGTCAGCCGTTCGATATTCTCCTTCATACGCCGCAACCCGTGGAACTACAACGACGGCCTGATATTCGTTATAAACATGACGCCCGTCGACTACTGCGATTTCGGCGTGGGCGCGCCCGTGGACGGCACATATAAGCGGGTGTTCTCCACCTATCCCGACGGCAGCGAGTTTGCCGTCGAGGCGCAGCCGACGCTCTGCAACGGCAGGCCCTACAAGCTGACTTTCGACCTCCGCCCCTACGAGGCCATCGTGCTCGAGATACCCTATCACGAGTCCACCGAGGAGGAGAAGAAGGCCGAAAAGCGCGTGCGTAGCCGCGTAAAGCGCGAGCACAAGCTTGTAAAAACTACGGCCCACGCCCCCGAAGTGGAGATACCCTGCGAGCTCCTGCCTGGGGACAAGCCCGCAACAAAGGCTAAAAAGCCCGCCGCCAAAAAGGGCGCGGCAAGCAAGAGCAAATAACGCTTAAAAATGTATTGGCGGGCACATATGTGCCCGCCAAACAAACATACGGCGGCGCGGGGAGCGCATGCGCTCCCCGCGCCGCCAAAGGAGGAACGCCATGTCCGAAATGGCAAAAAACCCCGTAATATACGCCGACTATTCCGACCCCGACGTCATACGCGTCGGCGACGACTTCTACATGATATCGTCGTCCTTCAACTATGTGCCGGGCGTGCCCGTTCTGCACTCCAAAAATCTTGTGGAGTGGGAACTGATAAACTATGTGTTCGACAGCATACCCTTCGAGGGCTACGAGGCCGTCCGCCACGGCTGCGGCGCATGGGCGCCCTCCATAAGATACCACGGCGGCAAGTTCTACGCCCTCATCCCCTTCCCCGACGAAGGCATATATGTGGCCGAAACCGAGGATATCCGCGGCAAGTGGTCGCCCCTGCGTCCCCTGTTGAAGGGCAAGGGATTTGAAGACCCCTGCCCCATATGGGAGGGGGACAAGTGCTATGTGGTGTTCGCCTTCGCCAAGAGCCGCGCGGGCTTCAACTCCGTGCTCGCCGTGTTCGAGACGGACGTGGCGCTCACCGTGCCCGCCGACAGGTACAACTTCGTATTCGACGGCGTGGATATCGCCCCCAAGATAGAGGGCCCCAAGTGGCACAAGAGGGGGGAGTACTTCTACATTCTCGCCCCTGCGGGCGGCGTGGGCACGGGCTGGCAGGTGGCGCTGCGCTCCAAGGATATCTACGGCCCTTATGAAATGAAGATAGTGCTCGCGCAGGGCGACACGCCCGTCAACGGCCCCCATCAGGGCGCGCTCGTCGACCTCGACGACGGCGGCGAAAGGTGGGCCTTCATGCACTTTCAGCAGGTGGGCGCCTACGGGCGCATTGTCCACTTACAGCCCGCAGTATGGCGCGACGACTGGCCTGTTCTCGGCGACAGCGCGTCCGCCGAGGTGCTTGGCGCGCCCGTCGCCGCCTGCGAATATCCCGTGGATATCGTCACGGGTATGCGGCTGCCCGCGGGCGACGAGTTCAGCGGCGGCTTAAGCCCCGCATGGCAGACCCCCGCCGCGCCCGTCGACGGCGCATATGTCGTGGGCAACGACGGTCTTAGGGCCAACTGCCTGCACTACGGCGAACAGTCCCTATCCGATTTGCCGTGGCTGCTCACCCAGCGCACTCCCTATAAAAATTTCGACCTCGAAACCGAGTTTGTCCCCTCCTTCGAAAATGAGGGCGACGAGGCGGGCTTCTGCCTGTTCGGCAGGCAATATACCTATATCTGCGCCGTGCGCAGGGAGGGCGGCACCTGTGTGGAGCTGCGCCTCGGCGGCATACGCAGCGGGGAGGATAAAATACTTGCAAGCCTTCCCGCGCCCCAAGGCCCCGTGCGCGTGCGCCTCGCCGTCCGCTACCGTCAGTACAACAGAATGTGCTGCCGTATGTCGGTGGAGGGCATGCCGATAGTCCGGACGTTCTTCGCCGAGCCCGGTGTATGGGTGGGCGCAAGGCTTGCCGTCTACGCCCGCTCGTCCGCCTCTGACGGCGGCAGCGCCTCCTTCAGATATGTGCGCATAGCCGAGGTTTAATCCCTGCCAAATATTTTCAGTTGACCTTATAGAGATATTGTGCTATAATCTTCAGCAGCAGAGATTACGATAAGCTTCGCACGGAGAAACCTCCCACCCCATTGTCATCCTGAGCGACAGCGAAGGATCTCTTTGCCCGATCGCGCTAAAGCATAAGTAGAGATGCCTCGGCAACGCGCGCACGTGCTTACATTGCGCCCAACCCTTTTGGCGCGCTGCTCGGCATGACATAGAGGAAGGATTACGGCTCGCACCCGCCCTCAACTAACGGCGAGTTGGTGCGTGACCTCTAACGCACATCGAGCGTTAATATTATATTAGGATAATTTTATGACAACAAGACAGCTTCAGGACAGAATAATTCAACTCAAAAAGGAGACGGACACCTGCATCCTCGCGCACAGCTACATGACGGCCGACGTCTGCGAGGTGGCCGACTTCACGGGCGACAGCTACGCCCTCGCCGTCAGGGCAAAGGACACTCCCAACAAAAACATAATAATGTGCGGCGTGCGCTTCATGGCCGAGATGGTGAAGATGCTCAATCCCGAAAGGAGAGTGCTGCTCTCGCACCCCTCGGCGGGCTGTCCCATGGCCGAGCAGATGGACAAAGAGCTCATTCAGGGTGTGAAGGACGCCCACCCCGGCTATGCGGTGGTGGCCTATGTAAACACCACGGCCGAGCTCAAAACGATCGCCGACGTGTGCGTCACCAGCTCGTCTGCCGTGCGCATCTGCCGCGCCATTCCCGCAAGGGACATAATCTTCATCCCCGACATAAACCTCGGCACATTTGTCAGGGCCAACGTGCCCGAAAAGAACTTCCTCCTTCTGCAGGGCGGCTGTCCCACGCACGCAAGGATAGGCGAAGGCGAGGTGCTCGCCGCCAAAAGTGCGCACCCCGACGCCCTACTTCTCGTCCACCCCGAGTGCCGCCCCGAAGTGGTAAAGCACGCCGACTATGTAGGCTCCACCACGGGCATCATGGACTACGCGGCGTCGTCGCCCGCCAAGGAGTTCATCATCGGCACCGAAAACGCCATAGTCCAGCATCTGCAGCTGAGGCATCCCGAAAAGCGCTTCTATGCGCTCTCCAAAGACCTTGTGTGCAACAACATGAAGGTGACCACCCTTTCGGACGTCTACCATTGCCTCGTCGGCGACGGAGGGGAGGAGATAGTCATGCAGGAATCTACCCGCCTCGCCGCCGTAAGGTGCATCGAGGAGATGATAAAATACGGAGGGTGAAAACTCTTCCGCCGCGCGACATGTGCGCGCAATTAAACCAAGGTACCCGCTATGATGATCACAACCAAGGGCAGGAACGCCCTGAAAGTCATGCTCGACCTCGCCCAGCACTCGGGCGAGGGGCCCGTTTCGCTCGCGGATATTGCCGAGCGTTCGCATGAATCGCAAAAATATCTCGAATCGACGGTCGCCCAGCTCTCGCAGCGCGGGCTGATAATTTCCTCGCGCGGAAAAAACGGCGGCTATCGCCTTTCGCGCGCGCCCGAGGAGTACTCCGTCGCCGAGATCATAACCGCGGCCGAGGGGTCGCTCGCGCCCGTGTCCTGTCTTTCGGGCGACAAGCCGTGCGAAAACGCCGACAAGTGCCTCTCCCTTCCGCTCTGGCGGGAGCTCGACGACGTGATAATGAACTTCCTCAATTCGCGGTCGCTGGCCGACCTTTTAAAGTAAATTAAAAATTTTCGGGGCGGCGCGGGAAAATTCCCGCGTCGCCCCGCCGTTTGTTTGGCTGCGGCCTATATGCGGTGGAGTGCGCATTGTCTCGTATCTATGTC
>CALVRO010000008.1 GCA_944358655.1 uncultured Clostridia bacterium
TACCTTGTTCTCGCGCAAAACTGTAGTATTTGCGCGAAAGAGGAGCCGCAGGCGCTAAAAGCGGACAAGGCAGGTTATACCTGCCTTGTTGCAAAATGCGCCTTGCGGCGACGATCAATACCACAAAGCCCCCGCCATGTTATACATGGCGGGGGCCTTGTGGTGCACCCGGCGGGGTTCGAACCCACAGCCTTCAGCGTCGGAGGCTGACGCGCTATCCAATTACGCTACGAGTGCATGGCGGCCATATGTGGCCGCGTGATATTATTAACTATATTTTACTGTATTATCTATACTATCTGTATTAGCTGTATTATTAAATTATGTATCAACTGTATTAAATTTCGCCTATTTCACAAAGCGTGAGAGGATGCCGAGAATTATTTCCACGCTCTTTTCCATGCTGTCCACGGGCACGAATTCGTTTTTGGCGTGGGCGTTGTGCCCGCCCGTTGCAATGTTGGGGCAGGGCAGACCCATGTACGAGAGCGAACTGCCGTCCGTGCCGCCGCGGGTGGGTTCTATCCTCGGCTGAACGCCTGCGGCCTTCATGGCCTCGGCCGCGGCCTCGACTATCTCCATGCGCTCGCCTATCACGCGCGCGCAGTTGTAGTATTGGTCGCGAATGGTGAGGTGCACTCGGCCGGGGTAGGTCTTTTCAAACCTTGCGGCCAGATGCGAAAGGTAAGCTTTGCGAGCTTCGAACTTTTTGTCGTCGTGGTCGCGGATGATGCCCGAAAGGACGCATTTTTCAACGTCGCCCTCCACCGAGTTGACAAAGTAATAGCCCTCTCTGCCCTCGGTGGTCTCCGGCCGCTCGTCGGCGGGGAGGAGGGATATCAGCTCGTTTGCAATAATAACGGCGTTTATCATCTTGCCCTTTGCCGAGCCGGGGTGAATGTTCTTGCCCTCTATTTCAAAAGTAAAGGCAGCGCCGTTGAAGGTTTCGTAGCTCAGCTCGCCTATCTCCTCGCCGTCGACGGTATAGGCGAAGTCGCACCCGAAGCCCGCAACGTCGAACAGCTTTGCGCCGTGGCCTATCTCCTCGTCGGGGGTGAAGGCTATGCCTACGTCGCCGTGGCGGTACTCGGGATGGTTGACGATATACTCGGCGGCCGCCATTATCTCGGCCACGCCCGCCTTGTCGTCGGCGCTCAGAATGGTCGTGCCGTCGGAGGTGACAATGTCCTGCCCGACGTACCTTTCAAGGGCGGGGCAGTCGCAAAGCTTGACGTCGGTGCCGTTGCCTATCACAAGGTCGCCGCCCTCGTAGCGGATGATGCGCGGCTCAATGCCGACGGCGAGCGGCTGATCGACGGTATCTATGTGGGCGATAAACCCCACCGCCGCCGAAGCGGGCGCGTTGGCGGGTATCTTTGCGTAGACATACCCGTGCTCGGTCATTTTTGCCGCGAGCCCCATGTCCTCAAGCTCTTTAAAGAGCTCCCTTGCAAGGTCGAGCTGGCAGGGCGTGGAGGGGGTGGAGGAGGCGTTGTCCTCCGCGCTCGGGGTGTCTATCTGCACATATCTTAAAAATTTAGAGAGTACGTTGCTCATAATTTGTCACTTAAAGCAGTTGGTGGCCTCGTCGTAAATATATCCTATTTTTTGCAAACGACCGCATATATCCCCGCGCGAAAGGGCGTTGTCCTCGCAAAATTCATCCAGCGAGGAGTACTCGTCCCTCAGTTTGGTATTGACAAGCGAAAGCAAAATAAAATCGTCTTGGGGCAGCTGCATAACAATATTATAGCACATTTATTTTTATTTGCAAACCTGCGCGGGCTGTGTTATAATATTTTTATGAAAAAAAAGACGGTAGTCGTCGGCATGAGCGGCGGCGTGGACAGCTCGGTGGCTGCCCTGCTCCTCAAGGAGCAGGGGTACAACGTAATAGGCCTGTTTATGTTGAATTGGGAGGAGGCCGCCGACGGCGCCTGCACGGCCGAGGGTGACTTCGAGGACGTGCGCAGAGTGTGCGCTCTTCTCGATATCCCCTACTATTCGGTCAACTTTGCCAGGCAGTATGCCGACAGAGTTTTTTCCCATTTCCTCAGTGAATATGCCGCGGGCAGAACGCCCAACCCCGACGTTCTGTGCAACCGCGAGATAAAGTTCGGGCCCTTCCGCGAGTATGCGCTCTCGATGGGCGCCGACTATATCGCCACGGGCCACTATTGCGGCGTCGACCACAACGCCGACGGCAGGCACTACCTTTTAAAGGCGGCGGATGCGGGCAAAGACCAGACCTATTTTTTAAATCAGGTCACGCAGGAGCAGCTCGAGCGCGTGCTCTTTCCCCTCGCCGGCCTCAAAAAGGAGGAGGTGCGCGCCATCGCCGCCTCAAACGGCCTCTCCACCGCCAAAAAGAAGGATTCTACGGGGATATGCTTTATCGGCGAGAGAAATTTCCGCGCCTTTTTAAGGCAGTATCTGCCCGCGCAGCCCGGCAGGATAGTCACGCTCGACGGCGAGGACGTGGGCGAACACATCGGCCTGATGTACTACACCCTCGGCCAGCGCAGGGGGCTCGACCTCGGCGGAAAGCAGGGCGAGAGCGGCCGCTGGTTTGTGGTAAAAAAGGACGTTAAGAACAATATCCTCTACGTCTCCCACGGCGACGAGAGCCCCCTTTACACCTCGTCGTGCGAGGTCAAGGATATAAATTGGATAGGATATATGCCCGAACGAACGACTTTTACATGCACGGCGAAGTTCCGCTACCGCCAGAGCGAGCAGGGCGTTAAGGTCACCCTTACGGAGGGCGGGGCGCACGTCGACTTCGACGAGCCTCAACGCGCCGTCACCCCGGGGCAGTACGCCGTGTTCTACGACGCCACGCGCTGTCTCGGCGGCGGGGTAATAATCTGACCGCCTGTCACGTTGCATATCGGTTGATGCCGTAATATGCGGCAACTAACGATATATAACGCGTATAAAGCGCGCGGGAAATCATTTGATCCGAAATGAAACAAAACATAAACCTACAACAGCGGCGGGCTTTGCCCGCCGCCCTTCTTTTGCGCTCTTTTATCTCGTCCCGCTCCCTCCCTCCGCAGGTCGGCGCTGCGTTGTGGGGCGGATATATGTTGGCGGGAGCAATGCTCGTCGCCGACAAGACCGAGCGATCAGGGCCAAGGCGATAAGATACAACCGTAAATTAAAGAGATAGATCTTTTAAATGGATTTCTCGCCGATAATTTAAAGGGGAAGGTGCGGTGTTTGATCCGGATTAAGCGTTTTCTTCTTAAAAATAAGCACAATTTGCTACACGAAAGGAAATCTGCGCTCAACAAAAATCGTTTGGAGTGTGATATAATCATAGTGGATGACGGGCGGGTATTTTATTTTTCAAAGGATGGCAACGCAAAAGCTGTGTCATCGAGCCGAAAAAGTGCGCCATATGTGCGCTGATAAACTTCGCGGCTTACCGCACAAAAAAATATGCGGAGAGCGTAAAAAATTTTTTCGCCATTATCAGTTTCTGATACACCCGTATGTTATAATATAAACGCGGTATAGGCAGGCGTTAAATTGTCCGGTATTTTAGTCGGTCAAATATCGTTTTGACGGCTGCAGAGCAAAAGCGGATATGCCGCAAAAAGATAATTTCTTTCACAAGGAGGATGACTTATGTCCGGTAAAAACAAAGTCAAAACATTGGCCTTATGTATTATTGCGCTGGTTTTCTTTATTGCCGTGGCTTTAGGGTGTTGGTTTTTGTTCAGCGAGAGCAAGTTGGATAAAATACAGCAATCGGCAATAAGCGAGCTTGACGCCAATGTCGGGCGCTACGACGAGAGCAAAATAGTGCTCGGCAACACGTCGCGCAGCGCGGCAACGGCAATGGCAGAAAAATACGGAGCAAAACTCAGAATAACCCAAGACGGCAGTTTTGCAACGCTGACTCTGCCGGAAGGCGTTACCATTCGCGATGTTTTTTCGGCCCGCGAAAATCGCGGGGATATTCCTTATATGTCGATAGACTATATGGCGAACGCGTCCGAGACAGATGAGGACGGGCTCATGCCGGCTACTCCCGAGTACGACGTGTCGGACGATCTGTACGGATATCAGTCCTATCTCGATTACATAAATATCGGCGAGACGTGGAACAGCTATAGGGGCAGCGGCGTCACCGTGGCCGTCATAGACACGGGTATAGATACCGATCATCCCGAATTTGCAGGGAAGATAAGCGAGTATTCATACAACGCTACCGAGGATAAGGTCGTAAAGGACTACGATCTGTCGGTAATAGAGGACGAGTACGGTCACGGCACCGCCGTGGCGGGGACTATTGCCGCGGCAATGGACGGCAGCGGCACCGTGGGTGTCGCGCCCGAAGTTTCTCTGCTCGTCATCAAGGCCGAGTGCAGTCCAAACGGAACGTTTTACAGGACATCCGACCTCGTGTTCGGTCTGTATTATGCCATAGAGCGCGATGCGGACGTCGTCAACATGTCGTTCGGGGGCTACGGCGGCAACGCCTACGCTTCGGCAACCAAGCTCGCTGTCGAAAGCGATATCGTCTGCGTGGCGGCTGCCGGTAACGACGCCACCTCGGTTTTAATGTATCCCGCCGCCGACGAAAACGTTATAGGCGTCGGAGCGCTGGCGGACGGCAGTTATGAACTTGCCGGCTATTCCAACTACGGCGATAATTCCGACGTGGTCGCTCCCGGTACGGTGTACACCACGCTGATGGGCGGAACATACGGCACGATAAACGGAACCTCGTTTGCCTCTCCCATCGTGGCGGGCGCTATTGCGCTGTTGAAAAATCAGAGCGCATACATGGAGACGGAGGAAGTCCGCGAACTCCTATATGCCTCCACGGCAGATATCGGCAGTTTAGGTGACGACTGGTTCTTCGGTTACGGTGCACTCGACGTAAACGCGCTCGTCTGCGAGGAGAGGGGCATTGTGACCTTTGATATGCTCACCGACGAGGTGGAGGATATCCAAAGGGTATTCATCCGCGACCATACTTTGCAGAACTTGCCCGAGCCCGAGCGTAACTACGCCGTTTTCGACGGGTGGTATTACGATATCCATTGCACCGAGGAGCTAAATTGGTATTCCGACAGGTTCGTATCCGATATAACGTTGTATGCCAATTGGGTCAACGAGGATGACGGGATACCCTATACATATGTCATTCTCGATGACGGAACGGTGGAAATAAGATCTTATACGGGTCACAGAAGATATATCACCATCCCCGACAGGATAGAGGGGAGAGTGGTTTCGTCTATAGGAGATTTCGCCTTTGAAAACTGTTCGGAACTCAGGCAGATCAATCTTCCCGAGGGCCTCGTAAATATAGGCATGGGTGCGTTCAGCGGCTGTTCGCAGCTCAGCTCCGTTGCCATTCCGGACGGGGTCACATATATAGGTTCGCAGGCGTTTGCAAATAACGCCCGCCTTGCCGAAGTGGCATGGTCGCCCGATATAGCCCTTACCACGATAGGCGACATGGCATTTGCCAACTGCGGCAGCCTTACGCGATTTGACGTGCCGCGCAACGTATCCTATCTCAACGGCTCGGCCTTTTTCGGGGCAAACGGCATGCGCATGTTTTCTGTGGCCGCAGGTAACGGGCATTTCTATGCGGACGGCGGAGTGCTGTTCGATATTACGGGCGATACGCTTGTCGCCTATCCCGCGGGATTGAGCGGCGGGTACGATCTGCCCGAAAACGTGACGCGTATAGGTACGCATGCTTTCGGGTATGCGCGGCTGACCGATATCGATCTGGGCAACGTGCAGACCATTGACAGATATGCCTTTGCGTATTCGCTTCTGGAGGAGCTGTCCATTCCCGACAGCGTGACGTATTTTGGCGAATATGCTTTCGCCTATAACTATTACCTTAAAGATCTGACGATAGGCAGGGGGGTATATTCCATAACAAAGTATGCCTTCATGTATGATTACGAACTTGCCGAACTCAATCTTCCCGCCAATATCATACAGATAGAAATGTGGGCGTTTGCCTACGCGGGCGTCGGACGGATCAACTTTGCTCCCGACGGCGATTTGATGCAGATAGGCGACTATTCGTTCTATATGTGCGATATCCGCGAACTGGATATTCCCGGGTCGCTAATGTCGATAGGCGGTGCGGCCTTCTCATGGAATACCGCCCTTTCGCAAGTAACATTTACCGACAACGCCAATTTACAGTATATAGGCGGGGAGGCTTTTGGCTACGCATATTCCCTGAAGAGCATAACTCTGCCCGACGGCCTTCTCGAAGTGGGCGATTACGCCTTCCGCGACAGCGCGCTTGCGGGCACGGTTTGTATTCCGGCCTCGGTAAACCATATCGGATTCGGCGTGTTTGCCGAGTGCCATGACCTGGAAAATATCGAAGTGGACGCCGATAGCGCCTGCTATGTCGACGCGGACGGCGTTGTCTATACTTACGATCTTACAACGCTCGTCATGTATCCGGTAGGCAATATGCGCACTCTCTATGAAATACCCGAAGGCACGCTCGTCGTCAACGAGGGGGCGTTCTACGGGGCGCATGAGCTTACGGATATAGTCCTTCCTTTCTCGCTTACCAATATTGAAGCGTATGCGTTTTACGATGTCCCGAATATAACGCGGATAGATATTCCCGACAACGTCATACAGATAAGCAATTACGCCTTTGCAAACGACAGGGCTCTCGAAAATATCAACTTCACCGAAAACAGCAAACTGCCCCGCATAAGCTACGCCGCGTTTGCGTACACGGGAATAACTTCCTTCCGCGTGCCCGCAAGCGTCACGTCCGTGGCGCAGTACGCATTCGAAGGCTGTAGCCGTCTGACCTCAATCACGTTTGTCGCAGGCAGCAAGCTGGAGAGCGTTACCGCCTATATGTTTTTGGGCTGCGACGCTTTGACCGAGGTAATATTTGAGGACGGCTCCGCGCTCTCGTCGATCCAGGCGCACGGCTTCGAGGGCATGAAAAAACTGAACAGGGTGGATTTCGGCGACGCCGCACTCAAAAATATAGATAATTTCGCCTTCCGCTATGATGAAGCGCTTCAGTCGATAACAATACCCGACGGAGTGGAGTATATAGGCAGATATGCCTTTTATATGGCCAAATCGTTGAGCGAGGTGACCTTGCCGGCGTCGGTCAACTTCATCGGCCGCAATGCTTTTTACGGCACCGATGACATAGACGTCTACTTCACGTCCGAGCTTCTGCCCGCAACTCTGCAGGAAAATTGGGACAGCGGAATAGCCGGCTACTACCTCAATGTGGAGAATGTCGCCGAGGAGGGCGATTGGAAATATGCCGTTTCCGCTTCCGGCAACGTCACTATACTTGAATATAACGGTGAGTCGACCGAAATCGATTTGAACGACGTTCCCATAACGGCAGAGGGAGATATCGTGTCGATAGGCGGGTATGCCTTCTATGACAGCCCCGTCGAGAGCGTCATCCTGCCCGACACGCTCATTAACATTCAAAGATATGCCTTTGCGTACAGCGCGCTCGGCAGTATTTCGGTGCCGGCAGGCGTTACGTTCATCGGTGCATATGCCTTCTACAATACGCCCATAGAGAGCGCTACGTTTGCCGAAGGCAGCGCCCTCGGCCGTATAGAACAGTATGCGTTCGCATATACGCAGTCCCTTTCCGGCATAGCCCTGCCCGCCGCGCTCAACGCCATAGGAACGTACGCCTTCCACAATTCGGGGATAGCCGCTCTGACGTTTGCCGAGGACAGCATACTGACCGACATTCCCGCCCATTGCTTCAGCGCGACGTCGCTTGTCGGGGTCGTTTTGCCGGACAGCGTAGTTTATGTCGACGACAGCGCCTTCCGCGACTGCCGCAATCTGGCATCGGTGACATTCGGCGGAGGCGAGGATTTGCAGCTTCATTCAAACGTGTTCTATAATACGGGCCTTACGTCGCTGAACATTCCTGCAAATGTGGAATATATAGGCGAATACACCTTTGTGGGGCTGGAGAAGCTTACGGCTTTCACCGTCGATGAGAATAACAAATATTACAGCTCCGTGGACGGCGTCCTGTATAATAAGGACGGGTCTAAACTTATCGCCATGCCTGCGGGGAGGACGGGTAGTTTTACCGTGCCTGCCCATGTGGAGAGCATAGGTTTCGGCGCCTTCGAAAATTCATCCCTCTCCGAAGTGCTGTTCGAGGACGGTATAAATCTTCTTGCGTTGGGTTATCGTTCGTTCTATAATGCCGAAAACTTAAAAACAATATCCATTCCCGCAAGCGTTGTATCCATAGACTACTATGCGTTTGCCGAGTGCGACAGCCTGTACGAGGTGGAGTTTGCGCCCGATAACAAGCTGACCGGCATATATGAAGGCGCCTTCCTCAACTGTGCCGACCTTACAAACATAGTTGTTCCCGACAGCATAGTTGAGATATCCGATTACGCCTTCTATGGCTGTCGTTCGCTCGACAGTCTGCCCGTCTCCGATACGAGCGAACTGAAAGGCATATACGACTACGCCTTTGCGTATTCGGGGATTGACGAGCTGGATCTGCCCGTGACAATTACCGATATAGGCGATTATGCCTTCATGGGCACCGATCTCACCTCGGTAACCGTTCCCGACGACAATAAACTATACCTCAATATGGGTATAGGCGTGTTTGCCGACTGCGACCGCATGACGGAAATAACTCTGCCGTTTGTGGGCGCGGGGTACGAAGACGAGGATATAAGCTGGTTCGGGTATATATTCGGCGCGGGCTCGTACGAGGCGAACGCTTCGTATGTTCCCAAAAGCCTCGAGGAGGTCACCATCAGCGACGGACTCACGTTTATAGGCGAAAACGCCTTCTACGGTCTTGCCGATTTAAAGCGCATAAACGTTCCGCACAGCGTAACGGCGCTGTATTTGGGCGCGTTTGAAGGTACTACCGCCATATACGAACTTACAAATGTAATATCCATTTACGGTAGCGATACGCCTTCGCATTCATTCTTCGGTAACGGAATATCCGGCACCCTTCACCTTGCAGAAGGTATTACCAAGATAGGTAACTGGACGATGAACGATATGGGCAATCTCGAAGAGTTCATTATCCCCGATAGCGTAACGCTTATAGAATATTGCGCATTTTATAATTGTGATAACCTTTTAAGCGTAACGATTGGTTCAGGCGTGCAGGAAATAGGCGGAGGGGCGTTCTATGGGTGTACGCGTCTCGCCAGCGTATATAACAGAAGTTCCCTAAGTATAGAATTTGGGGCAGAGAGTAACGGGAATGTCGCCTCGTATGCCAAACTTCTTATATCTGCGGACGGAACTAAAACTTATAGCGACGGCGAGTTTATCTATATCGATACTCCGGATGATTTCCGTTTTATCAAAGAAGGCGATAATTATACGCTTATCGATTACAACGGTGATAATGATATAGTTGAATTGCCTGTTTCTATAGAAGGCAATATGTATGAAATATATCTTGAGCGTAACACTCGCATTAAAAAGGTCATAGTTCCCGAAGGTATAACTCAAATAGGGAAAAATGCGTTTAACACATGCACCAATCTTGTTGAGGTCATTCTTCCCGAATCACTTTTAGCTATCGGTGAAAGTGCTTTTTATGATTGTACAGCGCTTAAGAAGGTAAATATTCCCTCGCAAGTAACCCAAATACCTTATCAATGTTTTAAAAATTGTTCATCGCTTGAAGAAATCATTATACCGAACGGTGTAACTTATATCGGTGACAGCGCTTTCGAGGGGACGGCATTAAAGAGTGTTTCAATTCCCGATGGCGTAACATATGTAAGAGGAGGTGCGTTCAATAATTGCGCGGAATTGACTTCGGTCTATATCGGCAGCGGGCTGAACGAGTTTTCGTCAAGCACTTTTGCCGAATGCAATGATTTAAACGAACTGATATTTTCACCTGAAAACATGAACTTTGTATCCATAAACAGCTTTGTTTATAATAAAGAAGTTACCGAAATATTGTTTGCGCCAAGAAATGCCTCTGGAACAATCATTTTGCCTGATACTATCACTCATATAGGTGCCAGTGCATTTTCAGGATGTGCAAATATTACAGAGATAGTAATTCCGGAAAGTGTTACAGGTATTGATTCATCGGCTTTTAAAGATTGTAGAAGTCTTACGGAAATCAATTTGCCGGAAGGCATTACAAGTATATCTGGCGGTGTATTTGAAAATTGTTCGTCACTTTTACATATCAATATCCCTTCTACGGTTACTACTATCGAGTCATACGCATTTGGGGGCTGTACAAAACTGTCTGATGTTGTTATTCCCGATGGTGTGGAATTTATAGGTAACAGGGCATTTTTTGAATGTAAAGCTATAGATAGAATTGTTCTTCCGGATAGTGTTGTTACTCTCGATGATGATGCCTTTAACTCCTGCTATGGACTTAAAGAAGTTGTCCTATCGGAAAACATGACGGAGATAGCTGTTGGTGTATTCTCGCACTGCTATAATCTCTACAGAATAACAATTCCTGCCGGCATACAGAGTATAGACGGGACGTGGGCTTTCTATAATTGTTATAAGCTTTATGAGGTCATCAACAACAGCGCCTTGCCTATAACTTTCGATAATGCCGATTATGGCTGGCTTACGCAGAAATGTAAGGTCATCATCAATGCCGACGGGACAAAGATGACAAGGTACGACGACGTAATAACCATAGACACCCCCGAAGGGTTTAGGTTTGTAAGGGAAAACGGTTATTATTCGCTCAACGATTACCTCGGCGAAAATACCGATATTGCCCTGCCCGCAGATATCGAAGGCAGCAGCTATTCCATAAATCTGCGCGGTGTGTCCAATATTCGCTCGGTGGTCGTTCCCGAAGGTTTTACGTTCATAGACGATTTCGCCTTCTACGGCTGCGTAAACCTTGAAAGCGTCGCCCTGCCTTCATCAATAGAGGTAATAGGCGGTTCGGCTTTTTCAGAATGTGTTTCGCTCAAAAACGTCGATATGCAGAGCGGAGTCAGACAGATAGGCTCCGACGCCTTCAGCAACAGTACTTCGCTTGAGGAAGCTCCCCTGCCCGACACCGTGACCCAAATAGGTTCCCGCGTATTCCAAAATACCGCGTTCTATAACGACGCGCAAAATTGGACCGACGGCGGCCTGTACAACGGCAAAAACCTTATCTCCGTCAGGAAGGACATTACTAATTTTGTCGTTGCCGGGGATACCGTTTGCATAGCCGAGGACGCGTTTGAAGATTGTTTTATCCTCACCCACGTCACTATCGGCGGCGAGCACCGCGGAGCGCTATACAACGTTACAAATCTCCGCACGCTCGTCCTTACAAGCGTACCTTCAAGCGTATTCGGTTACTTCGATCAATATGGCGCGTCCGTGCCCGTAACTTTGGAAAATATAGTCGTCAGGCTCGGCTGCGAGATGGGCGGAAGCGGCACATTCAGCGGGATATATGGCGTAACTATTTACGTTGAAGAGAAGGAAAACAATGTGCTGTGGGATATAGACTATCCCAACTGGAACAACAACAATTCCGTGTATTACGGCGGAGATTGGATAAAGGCTCGGTTTTACGACTTTGAAAACGGGCTGATCTCGGAAGATTATTACACTACCGAGCAGATGATCCGTCAACCGTATGTCGGCGATATTATCCGCGGTGAAGAAAAATACGTCTTTGTGGGATGGGATATCGACGGCGACGGTGTTGCCGACACTCTGCCCGCAATGTCGGCATACGACATTACGGCCAAGGCCGTAATGGTCGATTCGGCCGTTACATACAGCATAGTATTCCTCGGTATGGATAACGAGGTGCTCTATAGCTATGAAGCCGAATACGGAAGCCGCATAACACCGCCCGAGAGTGTGGAGATCAAGGGATATGACTTTATCGAATGGATAGGTTATGTGCCCGGGATGACGGTGACGGGCGATGTGGAGTTCCTTTCCGAATGGCAGCATGTGGGAGGCGGGCATGAATATACCTGCACGACGGTTGACCCGACCTGTACCGAAGAGGGGTACGATCTCTATGTGTGCGCGGCCTGCGGTGATGAGTACCGCCAAAATATCGTAGAACCGCTCGGCCATACCTTCGGACAATGGGTGACGGAAACTCCCGCCTCCTGCAGTGAAGAGGGCCTCGCCTATCGTCTGTGTTCGGCATGCGGCTGCAGAGAGGAGAGCATTCTCGCGCCTGCGGGACATAGTTATGTTGTGACGGGCGGCAGTAAAGCCACTTGCACCCATTCGGGCGAAAGAATATATACATGCTCGGTCTGCGGAAACGTAGTTAAGGAAGAGGTCGACCCTACGGGCCATAACTACGAAAAGAAGGTCGTTAAAAAATCTATATTCCAACTCATCCTCGAAGCGCTTGCCAACGTATTCTTCGGATATGAGGGCGAGGATATATATTTCTTCCGCTGTGCCGACTGCGGCAAGATCATGACGGGTGAAAACATGCCCGTAATGGGCACGTCGTCATCAGGTTCACACACGCATGCCGGCGGAGAATGGACTGTTCTTACCCCCGCATCATGTCAGGAAGGATACGAAGTGAAGTATTGCCTTATCTGCAACGAGGTCGCCGAGGCAAGAGTTGTCGCTCCGAACGGCAGCCATGTGTTCGGCGAATGGATACAGGAGGTCGCTCCCGATTGTCTTACTGTCGGCAGCGAACGCCGCGATTGCCTGTATTGCGACGCCTCCGAAACGCGCGAGCTCGCGGCTTTGGGGCATGATTTAGTTCACCACGAGGCCAAGTCGCCCACATGTACCGAAGTCGGCTGGGATGCGTACGACACCTGCTCGCGCTGCGATTATACGACATATAAAGAGATACCCGCGAAAGGCCACACGCCCGAGGCTATCCCCGCAAAGGCCGCGACTTGCACGGAGACGGGCCTCACCGAGGGCAGCAAGTGCTCCGTCTGCGGCGTTATTTTGGAGGAGCAGGAACCCATTCCCGCACTCGGCCATGCATGGAGTGAGTGGACGCAGACCAAAGCTCCGACGTGTACGGAAGTCGGCGAAGATCAGCGCATTTGTGCGAACGATCCTGCCCATGTTGAAACACGGACGGTTGGAGCGCTCGGGCATGATTTAGTTCACCACGAGGCCAAGTCGCCCACATGTACCGAGGTCGGCTGGGAGGCATACGACACATGCTCGCGCTGCGACTATACAACGTATAAGGAGATACCCGCGAAAGGCCACACGCCCGAGGTTATCCCCGACAAGGCGGCGACCTGCACGGAGACGGGCATCACCGAGGGCAGCAAGTGTTCCGTCTGCGGAGATATTCTGGTAGAGCAGGAAACCATTCCCGCGCTCGGCCATGCGTGGAGCGAGTGGACGCAGACCAAGGCTCCGACATGCACGGAAGAAGGCGAGGAGCAGCGCATTTGTGCGAACGATCCCGCCCATGTTGAAACACGGACGGTTGGAGCGCTCGGGCATGATTTAGTTCATCACGAGGCAAAGGCGCCCACCTGTACCGAAATCGGCTGGGAGGCATACGACACATGCTCGCGCTGCGATTACACGACATATAAAGAGATGCCCGCAAAAGGTCACACGCCCGAAACTATCCCCGGCAAGGCGGCGACCTGTACGGAGACGGGCCTCACCGAGGGCAGCAAGTGCTCCGTCTGCGGCGATATTCTGGTAGAGCAGGAAACCATTCCCGCACTCAATCATGACTATACAAACGTAGAGCCCGTATGGAGCTGGGACGGCCTGACTTCCGCAACGGCGTCCTTCGCCTGCACAAGGGAGGGCTGCGAGCACGTCGAAGTGATCACGGCTGTAATAACCAACGAGGTGACGACTGCCGCGACCTGCGAGACCGAGGGCGTCAGAACGTACACCGCCACTGTAACGTTCGGCGAAAAGGCCTTCACAGACACCAAGACGGAAGCTATTGCTGCGCTCGGGCATGACTTCGGCGAGTGGGCTACTACCAGGGAGCCCACGGCTACCGAGGACGGCGAACAGCAACGCGAATGTTCGCGCTGCGGCGAGAAGCAAACGCAACCTGTTCCCGCTACGGGCGTGGGTGCGGAAGAAGAGGGGGCGGGCTGCGGCTCAGCCTGCAGTTCCGCGGGCCCCGTAAGCGGACTTATAGGGGTGTGCTCGGCTCTTGCGGTCGTAATGCTCGTCTCTGCAAAACGCAGAAAAAATAAATAACACAATGTCGGCGCGCGCCTTAACAGGCGCGCGCCTTTTTTTATAAAAAAGCCAATGCGAATTTAACGCTGTCCGATAATTTGCCCTGAAAAGTTATGCTGGATGGAGATGGTAATTTTCTAAATTAGAGGGCCTATTTAGTTGCTATTGTACTTGCTCTACTGGGATTTGCCTATCGGAGCCATTCTGGTGATAATGGCTTTCGGGTACACCTGTTCCCTCGTCGGCGCAAATGCCGTTTGCGGAAATGCTCGCAACCTCACATTTCCGCCTTAAAGCATTGCGCCTCCTCTTCCCGCAAAAGCCGTGGTTTTGCGGGAGCCCTTTTGGAACACAGAAGTTAAGCTCGTCTACGGACGGGCAAGCGCAGCGCTGCTTTGGAGGCGAAGCCGAACAATATGTACTCAGCCATCCAAGGCTCGGGAGGCCGAGGGCAGAATTCTCAAAACAATGGACACCCATTGTTTTGCTGCCCGAGATGAGCAAGGACATACGACTCGTCCGAGCGGTAACCGAGCAAGGAGGTTTCCTTACGCCTTGCGAGAAAGCAAGTTGCCGGATTTCATTAAAAAGCGCCCGTTTTCAGTCGAAAACGGGCGCTTTCCTCATGATTTTAACCGTTTTTGTTGGTTGCATATCTATTAAATAAAGCAATGGGAGCGGACTTCAATCCCTCGTTTCTTTCACCGATACGGGCATTTTGCTTGCATTATCTACGATACATTTCACATTATATCATACTGAACCCCCCGCTTATCAAGCAAAATAAGAACGTATGTTTGCATTTTGTTGTGAGCAATTTAAGTTGTGATCGGTAATCTTTTTTCTTGACATTCAATGTGGCATGAGTTATAATTAGTAAGAAAAGTAATACTAATTATACCAAAAGGAGCAAAAAATGGAGAATTTCCCCGAAGGTAAGTTTCTGGCTACGGTAAAGATTGGCCCCAAAGGGCAGATCGTCATCCCTAAAGAGGTGCGTGATATGTTCTCGCTGGATCCGGGAGATTCGCTGGTCTTGATGGCAGACAAAGGGCAAGGCATTGCTTTGCAGCCGTTTTCTTACATGGAAACGCTTTGGAATGCCGTCAATCAAGTTAAAAACGGAGACAAAGAGCAAAAATGAATGCACTTGAAGTAAAAGGACTGACGAAAGACTATCCCGAATTCACGCTTGATAAGGTCAGCTTTTGCGTACCGCAGGGGCATATCGTCGGGCTCATCGGCAGGAACGGCGCAGGGAAAAGCACGACGATCAAAGGCATCCTGCGGCTTATCGCGGCAGAAGGCGCAGTTTCGGTCTTTGGAAAGAATATGGATGAGGGTGAAATGGCGGTAAAGCAGATGATCGGCTATGTTGGCGGCGGCTTTCGATATTATCCTATGAATACGCTTGCCGCTATCCGCAAAGCATACTCGCCTTTCTATTCGACGTGGAATCAGGGCAAGTATGAAAAATTCCTTGCGCAATTCGATTTGTCCGAACGAAAGAAGGTCAAAGAACTTTCCGAGGGCATGAAGGTAAAGTTTGCGCTTGCCCTCGCCCTTTCGCACGGAGCAAAGCTACTCATCATGGACGAACCGACGAGCGGGCTCGATCCGCTTTCGCGTGAAGAGTTTTGCGACATTGTTTTGCAGCTTGTGCGGGAGGAAGGCGTTTCCGTCCTCTTTTCTACGCATATCACGTCCGATTTGATGCGCATTGCCGACGACATAGTCTATATCTCGCAGGGCAAGCTACTTGCGGCGTGTCCGCTGAAAGAATTGCTGGATAAATATAAGTTGGCGCATTTTTCATCTCTTGCAGACGCGACGGCCGCCAAAGCCATCGGCGTGAAGGCGGTCAAAGAAGGCTACGAAGGGCTGCTGTCCCGTGATATGCAAATATCATCGAGCGCTACTGTGGTAGACGCAACGATCGATAATATCATCGTGCATTTGGAAAAAGCAAACGAGGGGGAAAGGGTATGCTGAATTTAATTAAAAAGGAAATCGCTCTTTGTATGCACCCTACGGCTTTTATCTTTCTCTTCTTTGCCGTGCTTGTGTTTGTGCCGAATTATCCGTATGAAGTCATTTTCTTTTTCTCCTGCCTTTCGGTATTTTTTTGCTGCATGATGGGAAGAGAAAACGGCGATATTGCATTTTCCTGCGCATTGCCCGTAAAAAAGGAGCATATCCCCATTGCAAAGATGCTGGTGGTATTCGGGCTGCAAGGTATCATTTTGTTGCTTGTTGGTATCTTCGGCGCAGTCAAAGGCGCTGTTTTGCCTGCGGAGCAGTGTGTCAATCAGGCGGGTATCTCGGCAAATCTTGCTTTGGTCGGCAATGGTGCGGTATTGCTCGGCGTGTTCAACTTGATTTTCTTTCCGCGTTATTTCAAATCTCCCGATAAGATCGGCGTTCCGTTCGTGATGGGTGCGATTGCAGTGTTCTTGCTGATTAGCGTTTTTATCGTTTTACGTTGGGCAACGCCGCTGTATTCCGTTGCGCTGAACGGGCTGAATTCGCAAAATGGCGGCGCAAAAGCAGTAGCTCTGACCATAGGGATAATAGTTTATATTGTTCTGTCTGCGATAAGCTGCAAATTATCCATGAAGCGCTTTCAGTCGATCGACGTTTGAGGGTGTGTACATAAGAAAAGCCATCGGATATTGTTTCCGATGGCTTTTGTCGTACATTGGATCGGCTGCCTCGTTTGTAATTTGAATTTTTGTGTCCATTTGAACGCTCAGACCTCCGCAGGCAGTTTCTCCTGCGCCGTCATAGAGGGCGAATTTCGCGTTTGGTCATTCCGGGACGTCGGTATTTTCCTTTCTCGGGAACATGCCGAGTTTCTGTTCAAATTTGTCCTTGGCAGCGCCCGAGTATGTGCGCGTGGGGTATTTGCCGCTGAAACATGCCGCGCACGGCCGCACGCCACGGGGAAGCGGCGCCATATCGCGCAACTTTCCGAGGGGCAGATAGCCGAGCGAATCCGCGCCCGTAATTTTTGCTATCTCTTCGGGAGTATGCTTGCAGGCGATAAGGTTTTCCTGCGAATCGATATCCGTTCCGTAATAGCACGGGAAGAGGAAGGGGGGAGAGGAGATGCGCAGATGAACCTCTTTTGCCCCCGCCTCTTTAAGCAGCGCCACTATCTTGGTTATAGTTGTGCCGCGGACTATCGAATCGTCTATGAGCACCACGCGCTTGCCTTCCACCGCGCTCTTTACCGCGTTCAGCTTTATCCGCACGCCGCTCTTGCGCTGCGCCGCCGTAGGCTGGATAAACGTCCTGCCTATATACTTATTTTTGACCAGCCCCGTATCGAAGGGAATGTGCGCCTCTTCGGCATAGCTGATCGCCGCGTCCAGTCCCGAATCGGGCACGCCTATGACTACGTCTGCGTCTGCGGGATACGTCTTTGCAAGTATCGCGCCGGCGCGCCTTCTTGCCTCGTGCACGGCTATTCCGTCTATCACCGAATCGGGGCGCGCAAAATAGATGTATTCGAATACGCAGGGCGAGGGCTTGCAGCTGCCCGTGGACAGCGAGCGCACTTCGCGTCCGTCGGTTATAAGCATTTCCCCCGCCTTCAGATCGCGTATGAACGAGGCGCCCGCCGCGCTCAGCGCACAGCTCTCCGAAGCGAATACAAAAGCTCCGTCGTCGGTCTTTCCTAAGCACAGCGGACGGAAGGCGTGCGGATCGCGCACGGCGATCAGCTTTGTGGGCGACATGACTATCAGGGAATATGCGCCTTTGATGCGGCGGCATGCCCTTGCTATCGCCTCCTCTATAGAGGAGCTTTTAAGCCTTTCGCGGGTTATAAGGTAGGCTATTATTTCGGAATCGCTTGCCGAATGGAATATGGCGCCCCGCTCTTCGAGCTCCGCCCTCAGAACGCCCGCGTTAGCCAGGTTCCCGTTGTGCACCAGCGCCATTCTGCCGTTCTTGTGGTTGACCATTATAGGTTGGGCGTTGCGCACGTCGTTTCCGCCCGTCGTGCCGTAGCGCACATGCCCTACAGCCATATTGCCCGTCCCCAGCGACGCTTGCGCGGCGGGTGTGAACACTTCGCCCACGAGCCCCGTCTGTTTGTAACAGCGCAGGTAGCCGTCGTCGTTCACGGCAATGCCGCAGCTCTCCTGACCGCGGTGTTGCAGGGCATACAGCCCGTAGTATGTCGTGTTCACCACATCCTGCGTGCTGTTGCACGCAATGCCGAATATGCCACATTCTTCGTGTATTTCGTCCATATTTATCCTCGCATGGGCTAAACTTTGTTTAACTGTTTTGATAATCTTGTGATTTTACCGCGGTCAAAATTTCTTCGGCGACGGCGCGGCGCGAAAGCCGCCTGTCCATCGCCTGTTTTTCGAGGAAGCGGTGCGCTTCCTCTTCGTTCATGCCGCGCTCCAACAGTACGAGTTTGGCGCGGTGCACGAGTTTTTCGCACTCCAATCTCTCGCGGAGGCGGTCAAGCTCTTCGCAAACTGCAAACAGCCGTTCGCCCGCCCTGGCTTCCGCCCGCAGAACGCCCGCGAGCACGGGAAAGGGCACGTCGTGCGGCAGCACCGCCGCCCCGCTGCCCTTGAGCAGGCGCTCCGCTTCGGGGGTATTCTCATTTCTGACGATGACGACCGCTCCGCCCCGCGATGTGCGGGCGAGCACTTGCCTTTCCCAGCCGCATTTTTTGAGCTGCGGTATAAAGAGCGCCGCGTCACCGCCGTTTTCGACGGGCATAAATCCGCTCTTTTCAAGGTTTTCTTTTAGTTTCGGAAGCACCGTCGGATAATCGCAGTATAGGGCAATGCGTATCATGGCGACCTCCTGCCGCCCCAAAAATCAGTTGGGCGTGTACATCTGCCGATAGGGGTTTTCCGCATTCGGCGTGAGGCGATAATAAGTAGCTTCAAGGTAGGGGGCTTCGTCCCTTTTAAAGCGGGTGCACCACTCTTTGACGAGCGAAATTGCCTCCTCGCTTCCCGGGCCTTCTATGCGCTCCGCCCTGACCTGCGCGGGGAGCGCCGCGTCGAGCGCATCGCAGCGGAGCAGTATCTCGCCGCCGTGCATGCCCGTGCCGCAGAAGTTCCCGACTATAGGCTTGCCGTCCTTATGCCCGCCAAGAACGATTATGGTGCCGCCCGCCTGGTATTCGCCCAAAAAGCTGCCCGCCCTGCCGCCGATGACGATTGCGGGACGGTGGCTCAGATATGCCTTCATGTGTATGCCGCAGCGGTAGCCGACGTCGTCTTCGATGAATATCTTTCCGCCGCGCATGGCATAGCCCGTGGCGTCGCCCGCGCTGCCGTGCACTTCTATTACGCCGCCGTTCATCGTGTCGCCCGTCGCTTCCTGCACGTTGCCGCAGACTATAAGTTCGGCGCCGTTGAGATACGCCCCGAGGGCGTTCCCCGGCGTGCCGTGTACTACTATCTTTCTTTCGGCAAGTCCCGCGCCGAGGTATCGCTGCCCTACGCAGCCGAAAATTTCGATATCCTCGCCGCTCTGCCGCACCGCCGCATTGAGCGCCGTATAGTGCAATTCTTCTGCATTTATCTTCATCTCATATCTCCGCTCTTATAACGATTCGCCCGCATAGCGCACGCCCAGAAGGCGCAGTTCGGTGTCGGTGAGCCCTATGCCGCGCAGCATCAGGCGGTTGCCGCGGAGGGCTTCCAGCGAGTTGATGCCCATGCCGCCCATCATCTCTTCTATCTCGTGTTTCCATGCCGTGACGAGGTTTACCAGCCGCTTATAGCCCAAGTCGGGGTTGAGCCTCTTTACAAGGTCTGGCCGCTGGGTGGCGATTCCCCAGTTGCACTTGCCCGTATGACAGGAGCGGCAGAGGTGGCACCCGAGCGCAAGTAGCGCCGCCGTGCCGATATAGCATGCGTCCGCCCCGAGGGCGATCGCCTTTACGACATCCGCGCTCGAACGCACGGAACCGCCTGCGACTATCGATACGTTGTCGCGTATGCCCTCCGCTCTCAAACGCTCGTCTATCTGGGCGAGCGCCATTTCAATGGGAATGCCCACGTTGTCGCGGATGCGGGTTGGGGCGGCGCCCGTGCCGCCGCGGAAACCGTCTATCGCTATTATGTCGGCTCCGCTGCGCGCAATGCCGCTGGCTATCGCCGCCGCATTGTGCACCGCCGCGATCTTTACTATTATCGGCTTTTTGTACTCCGTCGCCTCTTTGAGGGAATCGACGAGCTGTTTTAAGTCCTCTATCGAATATATGTCGTGGTGGGGCGCGGGGGATATGGCGTCTACGCCCTGCGGGATCATGCGCGTCTTGGATACGTCCTCGCTTATCTTTCCGCCCGGCAGGTGCCCGCCTATGCCGGGTTTTGCGCCCTGCCCCATCTTTATCTCTATGGCGGCGGCTGTCTCAAGGTATTCCTTGTGCACGCCGAACCTGCCCGAAGCCACTTGTACTATCGTGTGCCTGCCGTATTTGTAAAAGTCGCTGTGCAGTCCGCCCTCGCCCGTGTTGTAATATGTGCCGAGCTCCTCGGCCGCCCGCGCAAGGCTCTCGTGCGCGTTGTAGGAGATAGAGCCGTAGCTCATCGCCGAAAACATTACGGGAACGGAAAGTTTTAGTTGGGGCGGAAGGGTATCCTTTATCAGTCCCTTTTCGTCGCGCTCGACCTTGATCGTGCGTTTGCCTAAATAGAGTTGCGTCTCCATGGGCTCGCGCAGGGGGTCTATGGGCGGGTTGGTGACCTGCGAGGCGTTTATCAGAAGTTTATCCCAGAATACGGGATAGGGCTTGGGGTTGCCCATAGAAGAAAGCAACACGCCGCCCGTGTTGGCCTGGCGGTACACTTCGTTTATCGTCTGCGCCTCCCAGTTGGCGTTTTCGCGATAGGTATCGTCCGTCTTTACTATCTTCAAAGCGTGCGTCGGGCATAAGCTGACGCAGCGGTGGCAGTTTACGCACTTGCTCTCGTCCGCACGCATCAGCCCCGTCTCGGGGTCGAAGGAATGTACCTCGTTGGCGCACTGCCTCTCGCATACGCGGCAGACAATACAGCGCGCCTCGTTGCGGATGACTTCATATTCAGGTCTTATATAAAGCTGCATTATGCCTGCCCTCCCCGATCATAGAGTTCGTAGATGACCGCCTCGCCGCCCGCGGGCGAATAGAGTCTGTCGAGCGAAGGTTCTATGCGCCGTATCGCGCTCTCTTCGCTGGAAATGTACGCCCTGTCGCCCTTCTCCGCGCAGATCATAGAGCGCAGTTTGAGGCGATCGCACAGCCCCATGATGCCGCACGAGTAGCCGACTATTATGGAGAACGGCCCCGTGACGAGGAGGGAGGGGAACATGCGGCGAAGGAGCGTCTCCTGGCTGCGTGCGGGCTCTTCTTTGCGTTCAATGGTCGACCAGAAGGACGCCGCTATGACGTGGGAGACTTCCTCCAAGGTCAGCCGCTGCCGCCGCACGAGGTAGTCTATGATGTAGGCGATGACCTCGGTATCAGTCTGCAAAGTGCATTTATAGCCGAACATCTCCATATAGCGGCGGTTGGCGTCGTAGGAGGAGATCTCGCCGTTATGCACGACGGAGAGATCCAAAAGCCCGAAGGGGTGCGCGCCGCCCCACCAGCCGGGGGTGTTGGTGGGGTATCTGCCGTGGCACGTCCAGGCATAGCCCTCGTACTCGTCCAGGCGGTAGAACCTGCCTATGTCCTCGGGGTACCCCACGCCCTTGAATATGCCCATGTTCTTGCCGCTCGAAAACACATGGGCTCCGTCTATCACGCTGTTTATCTTTATGACGCACCGCGCCACATACTCGCGCTCGTCGAGGTGCGAATTGCTCAGTTTTATGGGCAGCGGCGCCAAAAAATAGCGGAATATCACGGGCTCGTTCTTTACTGACGGCAGTTTGCGCGTCTGTATTTCGGAGCAATATACTATTTCGAAATGCCTCTTTAAGAAGGCTTCGGTCTCTTCCTGCGCCCTCTGCGTGTCGAAAAACAGGTGGAAGGCGTAAACGTCCTTGAAGTGCGGGTATATGCCGTAGCCCGCAAATCCGCCGCCGAGGCCGTTTGACCTGTCGTGCATGACTTCGATGGCGGATATCATGCTCTCGCCCGTCAGTTTGTTGCCGCCGCGGTCGATAACTGCCGCCACGGCGCACCCCGAAGGGTTGCGGAAATGTCCTTCTCTCATATCTCTTGCGCCTCCTTGAAGGGATCTTGCGTGTATGTAAATTCATTATATGCCCCCGCCGCGGCGCGGTCAAGCAATGCAAACGCATAGGGAATTTGTCATTTTTTATGTAAGATATAAGCTGTACTTATATATTGCTGTAAATTACTGTGTGCTGCCGCGGTGTAATACGGCCCCCGAAGGCATATGGAAAGGCGCCCCGCATCGCTGCGGGACGCCTTCCTATGACGTATGTAGAGAGTGTGGGTAAAGTTGATCAGTCTTCCTGCAATGCGTCGTAGCCGCTCTCGCCCGTGCGCACGCGCACCACGTCGTCTACGTCGTACACAAATATCTTGCCGTCGCCTATGTGACCGGTGTACAGAGCCCTGCGCGCCGCCTCTACGACGTCGGCTACGGGCACCTTGCTGACGACTACTTCGACTTTTACCTTGGGCAGCAGATCCATATCCACTTTTACGCCGCGGTAATATTCGCTTGCGCCCTTTTCAACGCCGCAGCCGAGCACCTGCGTCACCGTTATGCCCGTCACGCCTATATCGTTGAGCGCCGCTTTCAGGTCGTCGAATCTCGACTGCTTTGCAACGATGACCACCTTGGAAAGTTTTTCCTTTCCGCTGCTTGCGCGCACGGCGGGGATATCCGCGGCGGGCTCTTTCGCGGCGGGGATATCCGCTGCGGTTATCGTCATGTCTGGGTCGAGCATCTCGGCGGCGAGCGGAACGGGCGCAAAGTTTGCATAGGCGCTCACAAGGCCGTGTTCGTGTTTGTCGAGGCCTTCAATCTCTTCGATAGGCGAGGCGCGCAGGCCTACCGTCTTTTTGAGGAGCAGGAAGAGACCTATCATGCATACGGTCGTCCACGCCGCTATGCATACGATGCCTAAAAGCTGTACGCCCAGCATATTGAAGCCGCCGCCGTAGAATAGTCCCTTCTGCGCCGAATCGCCCACGGGGTTGATGCCTGTCGAAAAGAGCCCTACGGCTATGGTGCCCCAAAGCCCGTTTACGCCGTGCACGGCTATGGCGCCCACGGGGTCGTCGACGTGCAGCTTTTTATCGAGCACTTCAACGGCTACGTCCACGAGTATGCCGGCTATAAGGCCTATGAAGAACGCGCCGACAATGTCCACGTTGGCACAGCCTGCCGTAACGGCTACAAGCCCCGCGAGAGAGCCGTTGAGAGTCATGGATACGTCGGGCTTTTTGTTCTTTATCCAGGTAAATACCATCGTCGATATGGTGCCCGTGGCGGCCGCGACGGTAGTGGTGACAAGCACCTGCGAAAGCTGTGCCATGCCCGAAGTAGCCGCGCCGTTGAAGCCGTACCAGCAGAACCAGAGTATGAATACGCCCAGCGCGCCCACGGTGAGGTTGTGGCCGGGGATGGCGCGCACAAATTTTGCATCCCTGCGTATAAGGGTGGGCCTGCCGTCCTTATCGAGGTATTTGCCCGTGCGCGGGCCCAAGATGATCGCACCTATCAGCGACGATATGCCGCCCACCATATGTATGAGCGAAGAGCCCGCAAAGTCCACATAGTAAACGCCCGCAATCTCGTTCGTCAGCCAGCCGCCGCCCCATACCCAGTGCGCTTCGATGGGATATACTACCGCACTTATCACAAGCGAGTAGATGCAGTAGGAGAGGAACTTGGTGCGCTCAGCCATCGCGCCCGAAACTATGGTGGCGGTGGTTGCGCAGAACACGAGGTTGAAGAAGAAGGTAGACCAGTCGTAGTTTGCAAAGTCGGAGAACATGTCAAGGTTGGGTATGCCTATGAGCCCGAACAGCGCGTCCTCGCCCATCAGCAGTCCCGCGCCGAGCAGAACAAACACTATGGTGCCCAGGCAGAAGTCCAAAAGGTTTTTCATTATTATGTTGCCGGCGTTTTTTGCGCGGGTAAAACCCGTCTCCACCATGGCAAACCCTGCCTGCATGAACCAGACGAGTATGGCGCCTATTAAAAACCATACTCCGGTAGAGCCAAAAATTTCCATATTTTACCTCCAAAAGTTTTATATTCTTTCAGTTTACGCTGAACAGCAGTTTTCCGTATGTGGGGAAGGGCCATGCCCTTTCGTCGGTCAGGCTCTCTGCCCTGTCCGCCGCGGAGCGCAACTCCTGCATGACAGGCAGCACCTTTTCGGCAAAGAACAGCGCCTGCGCGCCCGTTTCGTCTATTGCCGCGGCGGAAGAGAGCTTCTCTTCAAGTTCGTCTGCCTTTGCCGCTATCTTGGCGTTGAGCGCAAGCAGCTCTTTTGCCGTCTTTTCCTCCGCGGGGCAGGCGGCGCCGAATGAAGTTTTTACCGCGTCGGCGGTCTTTGCAAGCGTCCGTATGTAACCGCTCACTGCGGGGAATATGTCGCGCCGCGCCATTTCGAGCATGGTCAGCCCCTCTATGGAGAGCACTTTGGAATAGTTTTCCAGCATTATCTCCGTGCGGGTGACTACTTCGCGCGCGGTGAACACCTTCATGCGCTCAAACAGGGCTATATTCTTTTCGTCGGCAAAGTGCGGCAGCGCCTCGGCGGCGTTTTTCAGGTTGCAAAGCCCTCTTTTCGCCGCCTCTTCCGTCCATTCGGGCGAATAGTTGTTGCCGTTGAAGATGATGCGCTTGTTCTCGCGTATGGTGCGCACTACGAGGGCATGTAGCGCCGCCGTAAAGTCGGGCGCTTTTTCCAGCTCGTCGGCAAACTGCCGCAGGGTGTCCGCAACTATGGCATTGATCGTGATGTTTGGCCCTGCGAGCGAGAAGGAGGAGCCCACCATGCGGAATTCAAACTTGTTGCCCGTGAAGGCAAAGGGGGAGGTGCGGTTTCTGTCGGTAGTGTCCTTGGGGATGACGGGCAGCGAATCTACGCCCAGCTTCATCACCTTTCTGCCGGAGCCCTTGTAAGTCTCCTCCCTTTCGAGCGCGGCGAGGATGGCTTCGAGCTCTTCGCCCACGAATACCGAGACGATGGCGGGAGGGGCCTCGTTTGCTCCCAGCCTGTGGTCGTTGCCCGCGCTCGCCACGGAGAGGCGCAAAAGATCCTGGTGGTCGTTTACCGCCTTTATCACCGCCATTAAAAAGAGCATGAACTGTCCGTTCTCCGCGGGCGTCTTGCCGGGGTCGAGCAGGTTTAAGCCCGTATCCGTGCCCATAGACCAGTTGTTGTGTTTGCCCGAACCGTTTATGCCTTCAAACGGCTTTTCGTGCAGCAGGCATACAAGATCGTGGCGGCCCGCGACCTCCTTCATTATCTCCATCATCAGCTGATTTTGGTCGGACGCCACGTTTATGGATGTGAATATGGGCGCAAGCTCGTGCTGGGCGGGCGCGACTTCGTTGTGCTTGGTCTTGGCAAGAATGCCGTACCGCCACAGCTCTTCGTCGAGCTCCTTCATGAATGCCGAAACGCGCGGCTTTATCGGGCAGAAATAATGGTCTTCAAGCTCCTGTCCCTTGGGCGGCTTCGCCCCGAAGAGCGTCCTGCCCGTGAAGATGAGGTCTTTGCGCTGTTCGTACACGGCGCGGTCGACGAGGAAGTATTCCTGCTCGGCGCCTACCTGGGCGATCACGCGCTGAGCCGTCGTGTTGCCGAAGAGGCGCAGTATGCGCAGCGCCTCCCTGTTGAGCGCCTCCATGCTTTTAAGGAGCGGCGTCTTTTTGTCGAGTACTTCGCCGCTGTAAGAAAAGAACGCCGTGGGGATGTACAGTGTGCCGTCCTTGACGAAGGCGAATGAGGTGGGGTCCCACGCCGTGTATCCTCTCGCTTCAAAGGTGGCGCGCACCCCGCCCGAAGGGAAGGACGAGGCGTCGGGCTCGCCCATCACGAGCTCTTTGCCGGAAAATTCCATTATGACCTTTCCGTCCTTGGTGGGCGAAATAAAGCTGTCGTGCTTTTCCGCCGTGATGCCCGTCATCGGCTGGAACCAGTGCGTGAAGTGCGTGGCGCCCTTCTCTACCGCCCAGTCCTTCATCGCGTTGGCAACCACGTTGGCGACGTTCATATCCAGCGGATGCCCGAAATTTATGGTGTTCATAAGCGACTTGTAGGTGTCTTTGGGCAGTCTCGCCTGCATAACGCTGCAATTGAATACGTCAGATGCAAAAATTTCAGGAACGTTCATAACATATGCCTCCGTGCGGGCAAATAAAAAGCGCCGCACAAAATGCTCCCCGAACGGAACATTTCGTGCAACGCCTTTGTTGCCTGCATTTAATTGATAGTGCCATTATAGCCGCGAAAAGCGCGGCTGTCAATCAAACGGGCGGTCGGTAAATATTGTACTTTTAAATCACATCTATAAGCAGAGCTTATATATTAAGGAAATCTGCTTTGTACGCCCTGCCGAAAAAATTTCGGCAGGGCGCTTAACTTTTTAAACGATTTATCACAGTTCCTTATTTTTTGGTAAAAGATTTATTTACCGAAATATCACACTGATAACTTTTTGGTAAACAGAAATATTAATTGTGTTTTTATATGTAAGAATACGATTTGTTTATGGTTTTTATATTTTTATTATTAAATTGCAAAAACTTGACGATGGCGTGATAGAAATTTTCGGAAAATGAATGTACGGAATATGTATTTGAGGTTGAAAAATATGTGGTTTTATTTTAGGATAAAGCCGACGACAGAATAATGCGATCGGTATTCTGGCGCAGATAAAACTTGGAGGAGAAGATGCAGAAATTCATCAACAAATTCCCCTGGGGCGTAGCTGCGGGGGTCACAGGCATATTGTGCTTTTATTTTATGGCTGCCTCATTCGGCATACAGTTTGTATTTGCACAGGTAAATGCCCAGACGGGACAGGTTGCGACCCTGTTCGACACATGGTGGCAGACTTTGCTGTTTGTGTTCGCCATGATCACGGCCATTCTTTTTGTGGCGTCGCTTGTAATGTTCATACTCAGAAAAGCATCGGTATTCAATAAAGGAGGGGCAAAGTGAAGAATTTTTTCGACAAAATAGTCAGCCGTTCGTTCTGGGGGCTGGCCACAATGTTTTTCGCCATTCTTCTGGCAATACTGATAGTCGATTCGGCCATAGCAGGCAATTATGCGGGCTGGATAAATTCATTTTTAGATATATATCCCTATTGATGGATAATAATCAGGACGATCTTCAAAGGCTGGCAAATATCACCGAGGAATACGAAGGCAACGTTCAGATCGTTGCCCGTGCGGAAAAGAGCATAAAGAACAGGGAAGGAGCGTCGAGGCGGCGTAAAAGATCATATAAATGGTTCTTAGCTGCCGCATGTTGTGTTCTTGTGATAGTTGCAGCCGTGTGGATCCCCGTATATTATTTACCGACGGCCGATGAGGTGATTTACTATTCACCATCATCTCTCAGGTATTCCGATATTGCCGATGTCGAGCTTTTCCAACGGGAGAACGGCGTCGGTTTCAGATATTTCAATGGCCCCATGTTGCAGACGCGCGCCGCTTACGCGCGGGAGACGGACGACCTCGTTTATATCTCGCAGGAAGGATTTGTTTCCGACGGGGAAGGTTTCGATACCGTCGCCCTGTATGTGGTGTGTATGCCAAATTCGGAATTCGACTTTATGAGAAATTTCGATAAGACAAAAGATAATATTGTTGTTGATAACACTGAAATCAGCTACAATATTGCCATAAGCGCACAAAATGATTGCTACGCAAAGTTTCAATGCGAGGACAAGTATTATTATCTGAATATCGTTACAAACAAGGACGGGGAGTCGGCAATAGAGCAATACGTTAGGTTGCTCATATAAAATACAGATCGGAAGTTTAAAAGGCAGTGCCATCAACGGCACTGTCTTTTATTATTTGTCCGATATCCCGAGGTAGTATATGAAGATAACAAAGACGAGACTTACGGAAATTATGATGACTAACTGTATGAGTGTTCGTGCAACAAAACAAATGACGCCGACGGCAAAACGGCGGGCGACCTGATAAGTTTTATTATATTCTGTTTCGAGATTATAAGCGCTTTTACGGATATCAACCACGCGCAGATCGTTAAAAGATTGTATTTCAGCCGAGGGAATATCATCGAAGCAGGGATAAAGAAAATGGAGCGGACATTGTATGTCCGACGGCAAGAAGCTGAATAAAAGGGTGTGTTATCCGCCGAAATGACCGTTAAATTGTCAAAAACATGCGAAACAACACTCAAAGTTACAGGAATAACCGAAAAGTAAGGAATTCCTTATGTAAAACGGTGGAGGGGACACATGGTAAATGCGTGCGTACAGCCGTCGGTGGGTGGGAGGCATGACGGCGCCTTTACGTCGTCGGGCTGATAAATATTGTCCGTCGCCCGCAGTTTTTATCTTTGCCGCATGTCTTAACTATAATTGGTTTTTCGTGATCGTCGGAGTTAAACGACTGCAGGTCAAATACGGGAAGGTTGCTATAAGTTTTATATATTAATTATAAGCCTATAACCATGTCAACTATAGTCATGATTAAAAAATAAATACGAGATATTTCTAAATAAATTTTGTGTCCGATACGCAACGTAACTTTAAAAGGCACGCTCCAAGAACAAAACAACCGATTTACCTGTTGTTTTGTTCTTGGAGCAAGAAAACATGAACAAAATTATAAATGTCGGGGAAAGATGCATAGGCGAAAATCCAAAGTGGGATCTGTCGACACGCGACATAAAGCTGAAAGCAGAGGAGGTGTTTGTCGGCAGCGGAAAGTATATTGCTGGTACGAGCATAAACTACGAGCTTCAGCCTGCGGCGCTGTATGGGATAAATACAGGGCTCCCCGCGCATTGGAGGCTTGATTTGCACCAAAGTATTGTCGCGGATGGTGTGGGCAGATATGTATATACTGACGGCGATGGATTTCAACATGTATTTATAAAGTATGTCGGTGAAGAGAATAAGTACTTTGATGCAGACGGCGCAGGTCTGACGTTAGACGCAGTGGCTCAGACCATAACTGACGAAAGCGGTAACTATTTGAAATTTGTAGACGGCAGACTCAAACAGATAACCAAAGCAAAGACCTCCGTGACGACGGATATAACGTATGATACGGCGGGAATGATAAAGGGCGTGGCCTGCGGAAATTCGGTAATCGATTACAATTATGCCGACGGAAAATTGCAGACCATAACTTGTAAAATCAACGGCAATACTATCAGACAGTTAAAATTGGTATATGCGGGCGAAAAACTGTCGGAAATAAGACTGAGCGCGGGCGACACTGAGGTGTCGCTTAAGGCAATGACGTATGATGAAGCGGGCTGTTTGAGTATGATATCGGACGGGCAGAACTCGGAAGCAATAATAATAGTCAACGAGCAGAGCGGCGGGCAGTACAGAGCAACCGAGGTTGGGCAGGGATATGTAAGGAACGCAGTTTATACTTCCCTCTATAAAAATACCGTTACAAACATGCAATTTTCGGCTGGGGATCCGCAGAAGGTGACCGAAGTATGCGTCAGCAACGAAAACGGGATAAAACTGACATATATGTTGTCTGAGGACGGCCGTATAGCGGGAAGAATGGAAGGCAATATGACAACGGGGTATAAAACGCTTGAAAAGCGTTACGGCACGGCGCTGGAATATAGCGGCGTAACGTCGGCGGGAGCAGGGACGATCAATGGTAGGCCGGTGGCGAGGATAAGTGGCAGCGTACAGCCCGTGGTACCCGCAGGCAGCGCCGAGAAATTGAGCGAAAGTACATATCTTAGCCTCAATTTCTATCTCAGACACAGTGAGAGCGACAAGCGGATATTTGCCAAACTGACAGTTAACGGTAACAGTATGGAAGGGGTAGAAGCGGACTGCAGGGCGAGAAATATCTGGCAGAAGGTTTCAATTCCGTTTCGTCGTCCTACGTCGGGCATATCAACTGTAAAGTTGGATCTCACCGACAATACCGGCTCGGTGCTGACGGCAGATGTCTGCGACATAAGGCTGACCGAAAGTGAGTATGCGGAGCTGAAAGTGGCGTCGATGGGAATAGATTTCCGCGATATAACTATTTTCCGCTGTAAATATGGAAATGGGACCGCAGACGAATATGACAATAGTGCAGATGGCGAATGGTATATGACGGCCGCAGACTATATGCGCACGCTCAAAAATAAAAACCGTTGTAACGGAGCTGAGTTCGACGCATATTTCGGTAACGGCAAACTTCGCCGCAAGATCAGCGATATCACTATCTATGATCCGCAAACGCAGAGTAATATTTCGCTGCTGAGCGGTGCGCCCGTAAGTAAGGTGACCTCGTCGGACGGGAAGAGCAGCACGGAGACGACATATACATATACTTCGGGCGGCTGCACGGCCGAGAGCAGCACGGAGATCGAGTATTTAAACGCAGACAGAATTCCGTCGACCAGACAGTTTATAACAAGCGAAAGCTATGACTATGACGGTGGTTTAATAAACCGTACGGCCGACAACGGTACGGTGACTAATTACGACTATTTTTCGGACGGTCGGCTGCGCAAGGTAACGCTCAGCCCGCAGTCGGGCGCGGAGGTGGTTGTGTGCGAATATACAGAGGATAGTTTCGGCAGGCTTAAGGAATCGCATGCCGGCTGTATGGGTGAAACATACATATATAACAATTCTGACGGAAGTATTGACAGAATTAGTGAGATGAGTTACAATAATGGTGCGGGCAAGTATGTTTTAACCGGGTTTACGCGTAATTATGAATACGACGGCTATGGTAATTTAACGGGTGTTGTCTTTTCAGACGGCGGCGAGCACGAAATGACCTACGACGGGTTAAAGCTGAGGAGTGTGACGGACGGACAGGTAAAATACATGTACAGCCGCGACCTCCACAGGAATGCCGACGCTTTCAATGTGTACGACGAAACGCTGTTTTACGATAGTGACTACTCCGGCACCGGCGAAGTCATACTTTACGAAAAGAGTATGGGAAAAACGGCGTCTCAGACGGCAATAGCGTACCGTTACGGCGAGAATGACAGCTATATCTACAATCGTATATACGACGAATACGACAGGGCAAAGAGCGTA
Source organism: uncultured Clostridia bacterium (assembly GCA_944358655.1). Classification (GTDB taxonomy): domain Bacteria; phylum Bacillota; class Clostridia; order Christensenellales; family Borkfalkiaceae; genus Coproplasma. The sequence goes on from CALVRO010000008.1 coordinate 31,370, forward strand.
ACGCGGGGCGGAGCCGTTAAGGAAACGTATGACTACGAAAGCGGAACGGACAGCGGCTATGCCCGCCGGGTAACAAAGATAACGGACGCGGACAGCGGAGTGAATTATGAGTTCGAGTACGCGGACGATAAGTTGAGTAAGACAGTAAGAACGGGTTTCACGGCCGAATATAGCGGCGGCGTGACAACATATAATCTTTCCGGCAAGGGCGCTTTGGCGCGGGCCGAGAGTGCGCCGTGCGGCAGGACGGAGAAAGTCAGCTATTATGAAGAGTTCGATGGCGAGCACGTTCCCGACACGGACAAATTCGGCTGTGAATGTAAATATAACGAATACGGGCAGCTGATCAAGCGAACGATGGCGGACGAGACGGGAACGCAACTCCACAACTATACCTATGACTACGCGGTGAACGGCACGGGCGTGCCGGTACCGGTAGAGCTCAGATACAGGAGATATCTGTCTACGCAGCTCTACGACATAACCGAGGCCATAGGCTACGACAGCCGCTGGAATATAAGTTCGATAAACAGAACGTTTCTTATAAACAACGAGGCGCAGAACTATGCGGGAGATATAAAGAGCTACGAATATGAGTCAAGCAACCGCATCAGCCGAGAAAAGATAAGTTACAACGGCAAAGACTACATAACCGAATACGAGTACGACGAAAACGGCCGTCTGAAGCAGAAGAAGGATATCCGTCGCAGCGGCGCGGCGACGGAAAAGGAGGATGAGTATAATTACACATACGATCGCTTCGGCAGACTGAAACAATGCGCAAAGACGATAGACGGCGAAAAATATACGGATAGCTACAGCTATAACGACGCGGGCAACCGCACAGATCAGAGGCAGGCCGAAAAAGCCGGGAGCGGTTACGAATACATTCAAAAGCAGTTCGTATGGACGCGCGGCAAACTGTTGGAGAAGTACATAGGTGATGGCGCAACCACAACATATAAGTACGACTATGCCGACAGATTGGTAAAGCGCACAACGGGCAGCAGTACCACGGAATACTATTACGACGGCGACAGGCTTGTGGCGCAGACAACGCCGGGTGCGAAGATATACTACTTCTACGACGATGTCGGGGTGAGCGGAGCGGAGTATAACGGCGAATATTACGAATTCGTCCGCAATATATTGGGGGATATAGTGGCGGTAATAAAGGGCATAGAGGTAGTGGGCAGGTACGACTACGACCCGTTCGGGGTCTGTACGGAGTACACGCAGAACACCTTTGTAAAGCTCAATCCTTTCCGCTATCGCGGCTATTTCTGCGATACGGTAACGGGTATGTATCTGTTAAAGACGCGTTACTATGACCCGGTAACGGCGCAATTCCTCTCGCTCGATCATCCCGACTACCTCGACCCGGACACCCATGGCGGTATAGACCTGTATGGTTACTGCAACAACAATCCTATTTCATATGTTGATCCTGACGGAAGTATTGCAATATCTGCAATTCTGCTTGCAATGCTTGGTGGGGCTATTTGGGGCGGAGTATCGTCTGGTATTCAGGCGGCAAATAATGGCTTATCAGTTGGGAAAACGATACTGGCTATATTAGGCGGTGCTATTATGGGGGCGGCAGTATCTGGAGCTTTTGCTTTGGGGGGTGCAGCGGCTACTGGGTTAACAATAGCAGGAAATGTTGTAAAAATATCAGGGGCAACATTATTTGCAATTGCTTCTTATAGTACTGCTGTTGCCGGCATTATTGATTATCAACTTAATTCTATTGCATATGATAGAAGGACAACATCTGATGGGTATTTTATTAGTGCGGCGAATGGTTTTATGGAAGGCATAGCTTCTTTTACTGCTGGATTATTTGCAGGTTTAAATGGGTATTTTCGGTATATTGATCAAAAAGGCTTATTTAAGGCAAATAAAAATATTGAAAAGGTATTTCGTACTGTTAAATTTAGTATTCCTTCTATGATTTTTAGAAATGGTTTTAGAATTATTGTACAACATAAATGGGAGGTTTATTGGTAATTGAATGCGGAATGTATAAAAATCAAGTTTGACGTCTCTCTATTAAAATGGGGCCTTACAATATTTTTCCTGTGTGGGAATTTGTTTGTCTTATTAGCAGGTTCTGTTAGAAGTCGAAGTGATTTGATTTTACTAATTATCGTCGTATCTTTATCTAATTGCATGGCTGGTTGTTCGTACTTCTTATTGTCTGTTTTTCCAAAATGGTATTATATTTTTGATGAAAATCGTGTAATCTTTTTTATGGGGAATGTAGAAAAACGAACCATAAAATGGGTTGATGTTATTCATTCACATTACAGTTATGCTTTTGGTGTTATTTTTGAGGGAATACAATTAAAATATAGGGATGATTTTAAAATAGAGACATTCATTATATGTATAAAACAAAAGGATATAATGAAGATTTGTCAATTGATATCTGTATTTAATGATATTGTTCATGGTGAATATTTAGATTCATTTTAAAATACTTTAAAAGATAGATTTATTTAATTGCGCCGCCGCACGTCTTAGCGCGCGGCGGTTGCGCCGTGCGGCAGGACGGAGAAAGTTAGCTATTATGAAGAGTTCGATGGCGAGCACGTTCCCGACACGGACAAATTCGGCTGTGAATGTAAATATAACGAATACGGGCAGCTGATCAAGCGAACGATGGCGGACGAGACGGGAACGCAACTCCACAACTATACCTATGACTACGCGGTGAACGGCACGGGCGTGCCGGTACCGGTAGAGCTCAGATACAGGAGATATCTGTCTACGCAGCTCTACGACATAACCGAGGCCATAGGCTACGACAGCCGCTGGAATATAAGTTCGATAAACAGAACGTTTCTTATAAACAACGAGGCGCAGAACTATGCGGGAGATATAAAGAGCTACGAATATGAGTCAAGCAACCGCATCAGCCGAGAAAAGATAAGTTACAACGGCAAAGACTACATAACCGAATACGAGTACGACGAAAACGGCCGTCTGAAGCAGAAGAAGGATATCCGTCGCAGCGGCGCGGCGACGGAAAAGGAGGATGAGTATAATTACACATACGATCGCTTCGGCAGACTGAAACAATGCGCAAAGACGATAGACGGCGAAAAATATACGGATAGCTACAGCTATAACGACGCGGGCAACCGCACAGATCAGAGGCAGGCCGAAAAAGCCGGGAGCGGTTACGAATACATTCAAAAGCAGTTCGTATGGACGCGCGGCAAACTGTTGGAGAAGTACATAGGTGATGGCGCAACCACAACATATAAGTACGACTATGCCGACAGATTGGTAAAGCGCACAACGGGCAGCAGTACCACGGAATACTATTACGACGGCGACAGGCTTGTGGCGCAGACAACGCCGGGTGCGAAGATATACTACTTCTACGACGATGTCGGGGTGAGCGGAGCGGAGTATAACGGCGAATATTACGAATTCGTCCGCAATATATTGGGGGATATAGTGGCGGTAATAAAGGGCATAGAGGTAGTGGGCAGGTACGACTACGACCCGTTCGGGGTCTGTACGGAGTACACGCAGAACACCTTTGTAAAGCTCAATCCTTTCCGCTATCGCGGCTATTTCTGCGATACGGTAACGGGTATGTATCTGTTAAAGACGCGTTACTATGACCCGGTAACGGCGCAATTCCTCTCGCTCGATCATCCCGACTACCTCGACCCCGAAACTCTCGGCGGCATAGACCTGTATGCTTATTGCAATAACAATCCCATAATGTACACCGATCCATACGGCACTACTGCATGGTGGGAGTGGTTGATTGCGGGTATAGTCACAGCCGTCGCAGTCGCTGGCGCGGTGATATTAAACATAGCTACTGCGGGGACAGCATCGGTGGCTTTGGGGGTTGTATCGGCAGCAGTGACTGGGGCGGCTACAGGTTCGGCGCTTTCGTTGGTAAGCTCAATGACATCAGGAGAATTGAGCATAGGGTATTTTTTTACAGATACTCTTGTTGGTGCACTTACAGGAATTATTGCATACGGCGCGGGAGAGGTTTTAGGTGCTGTAGGCAAAGGGATTGGTAACGCTTTAGGCTATCTAAAATTCAACAATAAGTTTGTTAATTCCGTTAGTGGTTTTTCAACTGCGGTCGAAACCTTTAGTAAAGGAATTAATATTGTTGGTGGAGTTTCCATTGGAATATATTTGGATGAAGTTGTAAATAGAGCGTTAAATAGAAAAGATAATCTTGTGGAACGTATTAAGAATAATATACATTCAACTATTTTTTCTGAATTTTTAACTTTTATTAGATATATATGGTAAATATCGAATATACTCAAACAATATGCAGTTTTAAGTATGGCGTAAAGAACCCTAAATATGTTTACATTGTATTATTAATTATCTTAATGTCTATTTTTTTAATTGCATTGAGTTTTTTAATAGCTTACGCGGTTGTTGAAGGTAGTACGGTAAGTGACATTGTTTCAATGGCTTTGGCGTGTGTAGTATTTGGTAGTTTATTGATTGCGGTCATTTTCATATTATTGTATGAGCAAATTTATGTGAAGAAGGGAATATTAAAATGTATCACAGCATCCGATGCTTTTTTCGTTACAGTTGTTCCTTTCGAATTTTCTTCAGCTTATGGAGGTGCTTTTAAAAAAATATATAAGCTTGGTGTTAAATTCACTTATGGCGGTGAAACAATTACTATGATATGTAAAAAATACGCATATTTAAAAACGTTCATAGGAATAAAAGTGAAAGCTGTTTATTCTCCTTCATGTGATGATGTCGTTTTGATTAAAGAATAATTGTTAAAGAAAATATATTTTAACAGGATAAATGTTTTTTACTTGTGAATTAATTAAATTATCGGTCGGATAGAATCACAATCCCGAAAGCATGGAAAGATAGGTCGGGCGGGCAGAATTTAAATTATAATAGCTGTTGATAATTCTGTGTGAATGTATTAGTGCTTCATTTGGTTTGTCGATTTATTCAGATTGATAAGCTTTCGAATAATTATTTGAAATAATTATTAAATGTGGGCTTGAAATCGTTGACAGATATTACCAAGATATGATAAAATTATTCAAAAAGATACACAAAAATACACGGCTCATGGCCGTGTGGGAAATTGTGTATAAGGGGCGAGAATTATGTATATCAAGGGCAAGATATTGGGGATATGTACGGCTGCATGCGCGGCCGTATTTGTCGGTACGGCGGTCGCGGCGTGGTATGCCGACAGCTCGGAATATGTCTTTTCGGGCAACGTCACGGTGGAGGGAGTGATAGGCAACACCGGCACGGTGACCATTCCCGAGGAGCAAAAGGGGCAGAGTATATGCTACGGAGCGCCCAAGGATGCCTCGGATACAAGCTATTGGCTGTATTCGGACAGCGCAGGTTCGGAAAATCTTACCTTGGAATACACCTTTAATTTTTCAAACGTGACTAAAAACTCCGCCTTCATGATCTCTGTATCCGCAGAGGACGAGAATGAGGGCGGAAAAGAGTATAATTCTGCATACGGCGTGACCACAAACGGCAATTTATCTTCGTATAAACATGCAGTAGATAAGGAATATATCGCCGACGTAAACGAGGCCGAGATAGAGTATATAAGCGAGGGGAGTAAGGGCGTAACTTTTTCAAAATCAGATAATATTTTCACGTTTAAAATGGACGAGGATGAGCACTACGCTAAAGTAGTTATTACATTCAAATGGGGCAAGGCATTTACAGGCGAGGACGGCGAGGTGAGTAATCCCTATTATATATACAGAGATTACACTACAAACGAGAAAAAGCTTGAGGCGACGGACACTTTGGCCTACATTGCCGAGTGCCTGAGCGGTGTGCAATATAAAATAGTTTTTACTCCCGTAAGGCTTTAATTGCGGCTTATTCCCGCGCCAAACTTGTTTGGCGCGGGTTAATTGTAAAAACTGTTCAGAGTGGAATACGGCGGTAGTTGCCGCATAAGTGGTGGGTAATGGCGTTGAAGATAGTGTGCGCCGCATTCGGGGCTGTGTTCGTCGCGCTCGGAACGGCGCAGATGATAGTAAGCTACAGGCGCGTTCGCGCCGACATATATGGCGGTCTGCGCGACGGCAATCTGAAGCCTAAGGCCATACGCAGAGTGCTTTCGGCTCTTTCGTACGCGCTGTGCGTTGTGCTGTGCGTGGCGGTATTGCTTTTTACCGCAAACAGCGCGCTGTTCAGACTGACGGGTAAGTATGTTTATTTGTGCTCGCTGGCAGCTAAGTCGGGCTCGATGAGCTATATTCACCCCTCTTTGACCCTTCCCGATGGGACGACGGAGGGGTTTAACACTTTCGACCTCGTCTTTATAGAGCATGCCGACGGCGAAAAGCTGAAAGTGGGCGATATTATAGCCTTTTGGTGCGGGGAGGAAATTGTAATTCACCGGATAGCCGAGATAGCTGAGCGTGAGGGCGCGAGATATTTCGCAACGCGCGGCGACGCCAACGCCGTCGCGGATGAGGGGTATGTGTCCGAGGACGGAATAGTTGGCACATACTATGGGGTTAAAGTGCCGTATTTGGGCGGAGGGTTGCTCTTTCTCGGTTCGGCGGAGGGGCTCAGTCTGCTCGGCGCGGCGCTGTATTTCTGCGTTATATCCTCCGTACTAAATTCAAGATTAAAACAAGCCGAGGCCCGTCGGCGCGAAGTTCTCCGCACCGCAGCGGAGGAGCGCGGGGGCTGAGCTGCGGAAGTATAAGCTCGAAATAATTTAAAAGAGCCGAAACGATTTGAGGCGCGCGGCAGGGATAATGCGAAATAGCTTGGTGCAATCTTTAAAGTTTGAAAAAGCTGAAATAAGTTAAGAACAGTGAAATTATTTTAAAGTATAACGGCGCGGGGCGGCAAATTTTTGCCGCCCCGCGCCGTTTTTTACAAATTATGGTTCTTGAACTTTTAAAAACTACGGTTCTTGAGTTTTAGGATTTTGCTTTCGCGGCGGCATATCTGCGTGGTTGGAAGGAAGCGTAGGTGCGGATATATGCCTCGTTCAAGGCGGATATTGGCATGGACTAAGTTAGACTACTTTTATTTTCAATAGGTGGATTGAAAGAAACTGCGCATGCCTCGCCGGGCATATCTGCGGGGTTGAAAGGTGGTGTTGGTGCGGATATATGCCCCGTTCAACGCGAATACGGGTGCGGGTCAAGTCGGTCTGCTTGTGCTTCGGAAGGGTGTTGCAAGGCCGCGTATGCCTCGCGGGGAGGAAGAGAGGGATAGGGGTAGGAAGAAAGGGGAGGAAAAGAGGTAAGGGAAGGCAAAACTTTTTACGGGTAAAATGACGGGCAAAATAGCAGGGCGGGGAGGAGGTATGGGAAGGCGGGAAAAAATTTTTTTGAGGGACAAAAAAGGGGCGACTATAAATAGTTACGCGCGAGGGCGGCCGAGGGATAACTTGAGGGGGCGCTCGGGTATTGACAAATACAAAAAGCGTGATAAAATGGAGAAAAATGCGTGTGCGGGCGCGTAAAATGGGCAAAAATGCCGAAATTTTCATCGCCTCCGCGCAAAGTTGTCTGATATTTTAAGGCGCCTTTTTCGCGGCAAAAAAGGCGCGGGCGCGACCTTTGGTCGCGCCCGCAAAAAAACATTGTCTGCCGCATGTCGGAAGGGAATGACGGGGGCACGCTCTTTAGTGCGACGGCGCGAGCGCGCGCGGCAAACAGCCGCGGCGTATCGGTAAGGATATGCCGTATATGGCGCTTGTCGTTTTAAGCAAATGGCTCCTATTCCCGCCCGGCAAAAGGGAGGAGGAAGTAAAATGATCAAAATTGCCATTGTAGAGGACACCAAGTCCGACGTTGACAAAATTCTGTCGTACTTAAAGGATTTCTGCGCTGCGGAAAACATTGAGTACAAGGCCGAAGCCTTTACGGACGGCATGTTTTTTATCGACAAATCCAAGAACAACTACGACATCGTCGTGCTCGATATAGGCATGCCGCTGCTTGACGGTATGAGCACGGCCAAAAAACTGCGCGAAACGGGCTGGGGCGGGAACATAATCTTCGTCACCAACATGGCGCAATACGCCATTTCGGGTTACGAGGTCGACGCTTCGGCCTATCTTGTCAAGCCCGTCACCTACCCCGGCTTCGTGGCCGCGATAAAAAAGATACTCGCCAGGATGAAGATAAGGGGCGAGAAGGGCAGCGACATAGTCATCTCCTCCAAAAAGGGCGTGAACATAATCTCCCCGACCGACCTCAAGTACATACAGGTCGACGGGCACGACCTGTACTTCAACACCGTAAGCGGCGCGGTGTGTTATCACAGGCGGTCTTTAAAGGAGTTCGCCGCAGTGCTGCCCGAGGCGAGCTTTGCCTACTGCTCCAACTACTGCGTGGTCAACTTCGAGTTCATCTCCTGCCTGAAGGGCAACAAGGTCATTTTGTCCGACGGCACCGAGCTCGACATAACGCGCAGCAAAAAGAAGGACTTTATCGAGCGCTTCATGGCGTACATAAGGTGAACCATGGGCGCGATAGTTGAATTTTTCATACGCAATTTTTTTGTGTTTGAAATGATGATCTGCTACATTCCCTACATCCCGCTGCTCAAGGCCGACAAAAACAGCTGGTGGAAGGCGATCATCTCGGCGGCCGTGCTCGTCGTCTACTGCGTGCTGCCGATATGGCGGCATCAGTCGGACTCGGAAGTAGTGCTGAACATATTCGCCATAATGTCCTTCCTGTCGCAGTTTATTCTGACATGCGTGGGCATAAAGCTCAGCTTCAGGTCGGACATATGGACGTGCATCTTCTGCGGCATAAGCGCCTACCTCACCCAGCACATCTTTTTCAGAACGCGCATGATAACCAATGCGCTGCTTTCGGAGTTCGGCGTAGACATAGAGTGGGTCAACTATCTGTACTATTGGGGTGAGCTGGCGCTGGTCAATCTTCTGTGCTGGCTGTTCTTCGCCAGGGGACTGCAGAGGCAGGGCGCGTTCAGAATAAACAACAGGCGTCTGCTCATCATGTCGCTGGTGGCGCTGGTGGTGGTAAATTTCCTCAACACCATCAGCATGATCTACTCCTTCACCATGCCCTTCGTGCCCCTGACGGCTTTCTATCTCTACGCGATGCTCGACTGCGTCATCCTGCTCTACTGCCTGTACGAGAATATCTACGTCAAGTCGATAGAGGACGAGGTAAAGGCCGTACACTCGCTGTGGCAGGAGGACAGGAAGAGGTACGAAATAGCCAAGAGCAGCATGGATCTGCTCAACATGAAGATACACGACCTCAAATACCGCATCTCCGGCGCCATAGAGGACGAAACTACGCTCAAGGAAGTAACCAAGGCCATCGCCGCCTGCGACGCCCTGCTGCACACCGACAACGAGGTGCTCGACGTAGTGCTGTCGCAGAGCAAGATGAGGTGCGACAGCAAGGGCATCCGCTTTTCGTGCATGGTCGACGGCAAACTGCTCGACAGAATGAGCGCGGGCGACCTGTATTCGCTGTTCAGCAACGCCATCGACAACGCCGTTGAGTGCCTCGACAGGGTAGACGAGCCCGAAAAGAAGAGCCTGTCCGTTGTGGTGAAGCGGCTGAGCGACATGGCCGTGGTGCAGATAGAAAACTATGTGCCCAACGACGTCGCCTTTGTGGACGGCCTGCCGCAGACCACCAAGCCCGACAAGCTCAACCACGGCTTCGGCGTAAAGAGCATGAAGTATATAGTTAAAAAATACGGAGGATATATCAATTTCAGCACGGACGACAACATTTTCCGCGTCGAAATGGTGGTGCCCGTCGCCGCCTGAGCGCCCCGCAAAGGGCCGGTAAGGCGTTAACGGCGAGAAAACTCAAAAGATAGGGGAGTCAAACGCTCCCCCGCGGTAAAAAGGCCCGCCCCGTCTTTCGAGACGGGGCGGGCCTTTGGCGTGTTCTTTTTTTCGTCCTCAGATATTTTGCGGCCTGTTTTGCGCCCCGGCGCGGCCATGCCGTCCGCCGTTCCACCGAATGATAGAAAATTTCATTTTTTGTAAGCCATGGCTGTTTGCGTGCAGGTTGCGGCGGGTCACATTGACGTAAGCTCCCGCTGCGGTTACTATAAGGGAGCAGTTTGCCCCCCGGGTGCCGTATTGTCGGGAAAAACTGCGAAACATAACTTATACAGGAGGATTGCAATGAACAAAACCAAACGGATCGGCGCGGCCTCGGCAGCCATTCTGCTCGCATTGAGTATGAGCGCAACGGCAATGGTCACCCCCATGGCTTCGGCGGCTACCGCCGGATCGACGGGCGGCAAGTACTACACCGACTTTGCGACGTACGAAGAAGAGCTCGAGTATGCCGAAAGGCTCAATCAGGAGATCTTTGCCGACTCTGTAGTTCTGATGAAGAACAAGAACAACGCTCTGCCGCTCAATATCGACACGGAGAGCGACATCTCGCTCGTGGGCATGTTGTCGTACAACATCATAACGGGCGGCACGGGCTCGGGCGCGGGCAACGGCGGTGATAGACTTATCACCATCGAGGACAACCTCAAGGCGACCGGTTTCAATATGAATGAAAAGGCGGCCAACGCCTACAAGAATTCCACCCTCAGCACGGGTTCGGAAGCTCCCTCGTCCATTCTCAACAGCGCGAGCGGTTCCTTTAAATTCTACGGCGACGCCGTCATCTGGACTATAGGCCGCGTGGGCGGCGAGGGCAACGACCTTGCATACTTCAATACAGACACCAACAAGGATACTTCCAAGCACGCCCTTGAACTCAACGACAACGAGCTCGACATGCTCGAATACCTCGAAGGCCTCAAGGACGCGGGCACGATAAAGAAATTGGTCGTCCTCGTCAACTCGGCCAACGTATTTGAAATGGCTCCCCTCGAGGACAACGACAACGTCGACGCCATCCTCTGGATAGGTCAGCCCGGTGCGGCGGGTCTCGGCGGTCTGGGCAGAGTGCTGACGGGCGAAGTCAGCCCCTCGGGCAGGACGGCCGACATATGGAACGCCAACCACAAGAACGACCCCACATGGCAGAACACCGGTACGGCCGGAATGAACGGTACCGACCCCGACACCGGAGAGGCGTACACCAGCACGGCCTTCTACAAGAACGCAGAGGGCGAATATGTGGCCATCAAGGGTCGCGACAGCCGTGCGGGCATGGAAGAGTCCGGTAAGGTGATCGAATACGAAGAGGGCATATACATGGGCTATAAGTATTACGAGACGGCGGCAGCCGACGGAGTGCTTACCGACCCTGACGTAGGCTACGTTGCCGCCGAGGGCACAATACCCGCCCAGCACGGCGCCGACGCATACTACAACCGTTCGACGGGCGTCGTATATCCCTACGGCTACGGCCTCAGCTACACCTCCTTCTCGCAGGAGTTGGTTACCACGGCCGGCGAGCTCGAAGCCGCCGTCAACGGCAAGAGCAAGCTCGACGACAAGGTCAGCGTACAGGTCACCGTCACCAACACGGGCAACGTTGCGGGCAAGGAAGTTGTTCAGCTCTACGTTCACGCCCCCTACATCGACGGCGGCATAGAAAAGGCCGAAGTTTCGCTTGTATCCTTCGGCAAGACGGGCCTTCTTCAGCCCGGCGAGAGCGAGACGGTCACCATGCAGGTGCGTCTCGGCGACATAGCCTCCTTCGACTATGACGACGCCAACGGCAACGGCTGGAAGGGCTACGAAATAGAGGCGGGCAACTACGAGTTCAGGCTTCAGAAGAACTCGCACGAGGAGATCGACGCCCTCGAAGTCGCCCTCACCGCAAAGACCACCACGCTCGACAACGACGGCGACGCCACCAACAACACTCCCTTCTCCAACGGCGACGACTTCGACTCGCTGCTCAACATCAAGGATAAGTCCACTGGCAAGGTAGACACCCCCACGGGCTATGAAGCAGGCGACTTCGACGTGACGGGCGAAGTGGGCGGCAAGATGACCATAATGTCCCGCGCCGAAGACAAGGGCGGCCTTGCAGGCACCTTCCCCACGGCTCCCAAGGCCTCGGATATGCTGTACGGCAAGAGGGTCATCGAACTCCTTTACTGCTATGACGATATGGCCGACGTAGCCACCGAAACTTCAAGGTACACCAGCTACGCCGACAGCCGCAGCGACAAGCCCACCGACCCTTGGTACAAGACCGAAGCCGATATCCCCGCTTCGTGGACTCAGGGTGCGGGCACCAAGACTGCCGACGGCAAGTACGAGGTGCAGCTCGCCAACATGACGGGCATAGCCGCCGACGAAGAAGAGTGGGTAGAGTTCATGAACCAGTTTACATACGAAGAACTCATCACCATAATCAGCAGCAGCGGTTCGCCTGCAGTCACTTCGGTAGGCAAACCTTCTCTCAGCGCAGCCGACGGCCCCGGCCAGCTCTCCAACGGTACCTTCTGGTGCTGCGAAGTCAACATAGGTTCCACATGGGATCTTTCCCTCGCCGAAAAGCAGGGCCTTGCCATAGGCAACGAGTCGCTGTTCATGGGCATCACCGGTTGGTGGGGCCCCGGCGTCAACATCCATCGTTCTCCCTTCGGCGGCAGAAACTTCGAATATTATTCGCAGGATACCGTTCACGCAGGCCTCATGGTCGCCGCGGTAGTCAGCGCCTACGAGTCCAAGGGCGGCATAGCTTACCTTAAGCACTTTGCCGTCGACGACATGGAAAACGTCCGCTACGGCTGCGGCACGTTCGTAGACGAGCAGGCAATGCGCGAAAATTATCTCAAAGTATTCGAGTACGGCGTAAAGGAAGGCGGCGCGGGCGCCATGATGGCCTCGCACAACAGAATAGGCGCCATACAGAACTACGGCAACTGGGCTCTCACCACGGCCGTAGCCATCAATGAATGGGGCTTCGACGGCTATATCCAGTCGGATATGTACGTCGGCTACTCCAGGTGCTATTCGGTTCTCCGCAGCGGCGCCAGCATACTCATGGGCAGCTTCAGCGGCAACAACAAGGTAACGGGCACATGGGACGCCACAGTCACCCGTGCAAACGGCGGCGTGGGCGCTGTCCGCGACGGCGTAGCCGGTGCCGACGGCACTGTTCCCGTATCCTACACGCAGTGGTACGCCGTGCGCAACGCGGCTCAAAGGCTGCTCTACATACAGGCCAACAGCAGCGTGCTCGATAACGGCACCGACACTTCGGTATTCACCGACAAGACCTTCGAAGCCACTCAGAACGTTGAGTTCACCGCCTCCGTTGGGGTAAAGGCCGAGGATGTCAAGGCAACCGAACTTTCTTACAATCTTGAAGGCGCTCTGCCCGCAGGTCTGACTTTCGACTCCCTTACGGGCGAAATAAGCGGTACTCCCACCGAGTCCGGTGAGTTCACGGCAAGCGTAGAACTCGTAGCCGACGGCTGGGTGACCAAGACTGCCACGCTCACCTTCAAAATCAAACCCACCATCGAGGTCACGGTGACCACCGCCGAACCTGCCGTAGGCAGCGCGTTCGCGGCCACCGTTACCAACAACATCCCCGACTTCAAAGTCGTCGACAGGACCGAGGTAGAGGAGAACGAAGAGGAGGGCACCTTCTACACCGCAGCTTCGTTCAGCGCCGAGGGTCTGCCTGCAGGCCTTACGATAGACGAGGCCACGGGCGCCATCTCCGGCACACCCACCGAGGCGGGCACCTTCACCGTCATCGTCAAGCTCAACTACACCAAGACGATCGCCACACAGGGTGGCTTCGGCCCCGGCCCGTCCGACTTCGAACCCTTCGGCTTCGGCCCCGGCGGCCCCAGCGGCGGCGGCTTCCAGCTCAACGACGAACATGGCAGCTATGTGGCCGAAATAGTCATCACCATAGCGGGCACGGGCGAGGAGACCCCCGAACCTCCCGCAGGCGGCGTAACTGCCGAAGATATCGCCGATATCAACGACAGGCTCGACGCGCTTGAAGAAGCCATCTCCAAGGACAGCGGCTCCACCGACGGCGAAACTTCCGAAGGCGGCTGCGGCAGCACCGTGGGCTTTGCTTCGCTGGCTCTGGCAGTGCCCGTAATAGCTGCGGCATGGCTTGTGGCTGCAAAGGCACGCAAGAGGCAGGATAAGTAAAATTTATCAAACAGCTTTTTAAAAGCTCATATTCTTCCATCCATCCCCAACTTACAATAGGTTCCAACGGCCTCGCGCCGTTGGGATCTATTGTAAAATTTAATTGAGAGGTAACAACATGAAAGGCAGAAAATCGATTGTAGCATTGTCCCTGCTGCTGGCAGGGCTTATGTCGTTTGCGTTCGTCGGCTGCGTCGGCCCCGGCGGTAACGAAGGCCCCGGCGGTAACGAAGGCAACGGCGGTAACGAAGGCAACGGCGGTAACGAAGGCAACGGCGGCAACCAGGGCGAGCAGGGAGGCGGCACCATAGACGAAGATTTCGCCTATGCCGACTACCTCATCGGCCACGAGGACGGCAAGGAGGTCACCTATGTGTTCGAGGCCGAGTGCACCGACCTCGGCAACAAGAGCGGCCCCGCCTGGTCGGGCTCCTACGCCGAGGACAGCATGATAAGCGTGGCGGAGGGCGCCAGCGGCGGCGCCGCCGTGCAGGGGCTCTGCAAGTATGGTAACTCCCTAAATTTCCTCGTCGTCGCCGACAGGGACATAGACGACGCCACCCTCGTCCTGCAGCTGGGCAACATTTTTAAGGGCGGAATGACCCTTACAAGCTCCAACTATGCCATCAGGGTGGACACCATCGTCACGGACGAGGATCTGCTCCCCGTCGCGGAGGGCGGAGCCATCGGCGCATGGGACGAAAAATTCCTTTGGTTCTACGAAGATATCGAAGAAACGGGCGGATACTATATCACAGACTGGGAGTGCGGCGACATAACCTTCGCTCCTCCCTCCGATTTCACCGCGGGCAACATCTACATGGGCGACGCCGAAGGGTACACCATAACCGCCGAGCTCACCTTGAAAAAGGGCGTCAACTGCATTTCGCTCATCACTTACAATGGTCCGCAGGAGATAATTGGCACCACGCTGACTTCGTATGCGCCCGCCGTCGACTGCATAGAGATAACCACCGACGCTCAGATGGGCATGTACTACAACGAGCCCAACGGCGGCTACAACGATAACGGCTGCTTTATAAAATAAAAGTGCGGGAGGCGAAATGAAAAAGTTATTCAAAAGAGTGTCATTCCGCGTCTGGTTCATAGTCACGGCCATACTTGTGGCGCTCGTCGTCACAGTCAACGTGCTCATCAACACCACATTCTATTCGCTGTTCTGCTTTCTGTTCGGCCAGCCCGAAGTGGCCAGCGTCGACACCGAAAATTACGACTATCCCTACGAGAGGATAGAGGGCGCCGACACCAAGGACACGGCGCGCGCCTACGGCGAAAAGATCACCGAGGAGATCTGCGAGGAGGGCTTCACCCTGTTGAAGAACGAGGACGAGGCTCTGCCCATCACCGAACCCAACGCCAAGGTCAGCATATTCGGCAAAAACTCCTCCAACATGGCCGTCGGCGGTTCGGGCTCGGGCGGCGCGAGCGGCGCGGGCGCAAAGACCATATTCGACAGCCTCGAAGCCGTAAACATAGAGTACAACCCCCAGCTCAAGGCCTTCTACGACGGTTCGGAGTCGGGCCCCGGCAGGGACAGCAACCCCTCCGACCTCGACAGCGGCAAGACGATAACCTTAAAGACGGGCGAAACCGACCCCGGCAGCTATCCCGCCGCGCTGTGGGAGAGCTGCTCGGAGTATAACGACGCGGCCATAATAGTCATCACAAGAATAGGCGGCGAGGGCTTCGACCTGCCCCGCAGCTACTTAAAACTCGACGAAAACGAGGAGGCCCTCGTCGAAAAGGTGTGCAGCATGGACTTTGAAAGGGTCATCGTGCTCGTAAACACCGCCAACACGCTCGAACTCAACGGCCTCAAGAGCAACAAGGACGTCGACGCCATACTGTGGACGGGCTTTGCGGGCAATTCGGGCATCATGGCTCTGGGCAGGATACTCACGGGCGAAGTCAATCCCTCCGGCCACACCGTCGACACATACGCCACCCTCGAAAGCAATCCCACATGGAACAACATGGGCGGCGAGGGCGGCTACGGCTCGTACCTCTTCGAGGCCAAGCGCGGCACCTATGAGTCGCAGGTGTACTACGTCAAGTACGAAGAGGGCATCTATTCGGGCTACCGCTACTACGAAACGGCATACGCCGAGGCGCAGGAGGGCAACTTTAAAGGCTTCGACTACGACGCCGTTGTAAGCTATCCCTTCGGCTACGGCCTCAGCTACACGCAGTTCGCGTGGGAGCTCGTCAACGCCGACGAGATACCCTCGGCCATCACCGCCGACACCAAGATGACCTTTAAGATAAAGGTGACCAATATCGGCGAGATGACGGGCAGGGACGTCGTTCAGCTCTACGTCACGGCCCCTCACACGCACGGCGGCATAGAAAAGCCGGCCAAGCTGCTCGTCGGCTTCGCCAAGACCGAGCCCATCGAAGCGGGCCAGTCCGACACCGTTGAAATAACCATAGATTCGCCCTACACCTACGCCAGCTACGACAACTACGGCGTGGGCAGCGACGACGGCTACCGCGGCTACATTGTGGAGGAGGGCGAGTATAAGTTCACCATCTCCACCGACGCGCACACCGCAAAGGATATGGATGACGCCGTCGTCACGGCTTCCGCCGCCGCCGACATAAGGTACGAAAACGACCCCACCACGGGCGTCAAGGTGGAAAACCGCTACACCGACTGCGAGGACGAATGGGACAACAGCGACACCGAGCTGCAGACTCAGCTTTCAAGGTCGGATTTCGCAGGCACATGGCCCGCAGACTATAAGGACACCAATCCCATTCTGGACACCGACTCGCAGTTTATCGCAAGGATAAAGTCCACCGAGTCCGACCACAACAATACCGAGGCCTCGGAATACACCATGCCCGCAACGGGCGCTTACAGGGGCATCGAGTTCAACGACCTCATAGGCGTCGATATAAACACCGAGGAGGGCGCAAAGCTCTGGTCGGATTTCATGGATCAGCTCACCGTCAACGAGATGCTTGACCTCATCAACAACGGCGGCTACAAGACCAATGCCATAGCGCGTCTGCAGGTGCCCCCTTCAAGTTCTTCGGACGGCCCCGTGGGCTGGGTAAACTTCATCACGGGTGAAGATTCCAACGTCTACGGCACCTGCACCTACTGCAGCGAGGTCATAATGGCCTCAACATGGAATCTTGAAAGGGTGTACGATTACGGCGTTGCCGTGGGCAACGAGGGTCTCGTCGGCAACGAAAGGGGCGACGGCTCGCCCTATTCGGGCCTCTGGGCACCCGGCCTCAATCTGCACCGCTCGCCCTTAGGCGGAAGAAACTTCGAGTATTTCTCCGAGGACAGCTTCCTCAGCGGACAGATGGCGGCCTCCGTCATCAAGGGCGGCGCCACCAAGGGCGTCTACTTCGACATAAAGCACTTCGCCGTCAACGAGCAGGAGACCCGCCGTTCGATAACCGGCCTCGTCACATGGATAAGCGAACAGCCCCTGCGCGAAGTCTACTTAAAGGGCTTCGAAATCGCCATAAAAACAGCTCAGCAAAACTACACGCAGGCGGCCGACGGGACGAGAACGGAGGGCGGCGCCGTAAAGGGGCTTGGCATAATGTCCTCGTTCAACCGCATAGGCGCGCGCTGGACGGGCGGCGACTACCGCCTTATTACCAACATCCTCAAGGAGGAGTGGGGCTTCTACGGCATAGTCATCTGCGACTTCAACACCGTTCCCTACGTCAACGAAAGGGATATGTTCTACGCGGGCGGCAACCTCAATCTGCAGATAGCCGGCCTCGAACTGTGGGAGGACTGCAACAGCTCAAGCGCCGCCGACGTGCGCGTGCTGCGCAACGCCGCGCAGGAAGTGCTGTACACGGTGGCAAACAGCAACGCCTATCGCGGATACTTCGTCCTCACCATACCCGTATGGCAGATAGTTACCATAGTCATTGACTGCGTCATAGTTGTCGGGCTTGCGGTATGGGGCTTTATCGTCATCAGAAAGATATTGAAGTCCGAAGTTAAATAAAACCTCCCTTCCGTAGGATATTTTACGGACGATCACCCGATCTAAAAAGCTCTGTTTCGCTAAGAAACAGAGCTTTTACCTTATTATAATTATAGCGTGATTTTAGCGTGACTATAGTATAAAATAATGCCGCAAAGGGCGGGTGTTTTTTTAAAGTTCAATAAAACCGATAATCAAGCAGTTAGGGATAGATCTCCTCAAATTTATCCGGCCAAGCCATCTGGTCAACCTGCGCTAAGTCATGGGCGCCGACGGTCAGACGGTGACGGTGGCGGGACACAAGCTGGCTATGTCGCGTTCGCGGCGCAAAGAATTCATGCACTATCTAAGGTCTTATCTAATGAGGATTCATAGTGAACGGGCGCGGACGAGTAAATCCTGTCCGCGCCCGTGATTTTGGCTATAATATCTGAGTTGATATCATTTTAACGGGTATCTTTCTTCAATGTTATAATCTAAGTAAGTTGAACGAATTAGGTGGCAGAGTTGTAAAACTTCCAGGCATTCCGCGTATGCATATATCTGTCCCGTGCGGAAATCGCTATCCCCGTAAAGATCGTTTGATTGGGTAAGTTCCTGCAAAGAAGTATGTATTACGTTTATTAGATGTTCGATAACCTTTTTTTCGTTTAGTGTGCTCATATTGCAATTTTATCGTCGGTTTTATAAAAGTGCTCGCAAAGTATAATGCTTATATGCCTGTCCTGTTAGTTGCCGCGAGACGCAGAAATCAAAGGCGGTATGCTTTCAAGTTTAAGATTGCGTAATGCGGGAATGTTTATATTGAGAAGCATCGTTAGTTTGTATTCGATAAGGCGGGCTATAAGCAACGGCAGAGGGGTAGATTTAAGTTTTTCATATTCCCGCAGAAAGATTTTGGCATAGTGTTTGCAATGTAAACGTATGGCCTTTTTGTTGTAGTGGCAAACATCTGTTAATTGTTCGTATGAGAGACTAAAATTCACGGGGCGGCAGATTATTTGAATGAAGTCGCGGAAGAGGTTTGGGTTTTCAATTGTCTGCAGATGATTTAATGCAGAAGCCAATGCAAGCAGAGAGGGTAGATTGATATGTTCGGATTTGCAGGTTTCAATTTTACGCATTTCATTGATGACTTTATCTTTGGATTTAGACATGGCAAAAATTGATAAAATTACATTTTTCGCCATTATTATATATAAAGCGGCAGCAGTTATACGGTAGAAATTTTACCGTTTTAAAAAAATATATAAAATTTTTTATTTATAAAGTCTGATGTTAGGGGGTGGTGAATATAATGCCGGTAATTGCGGAAGGCAAAGATGTCCGCATTGCCGTTAACAAAGGCAGTATGACGCCGTACCGTGCCAAAAGAAAGGAGTGTTGTGCGAAGAGACGCGCCGCCATACGCTGAATTCTTTTCATTATCTATATGTGTTGGCAGAAAAAGATAATTTAATGGGACATATTTTGCAAAATTTCAGAAAAGTGACCCCTTAACTTGCCTTTTTGTCTTTCGCCTGCTACAATATATATTTGAAAGGAGGACTGAAAATGCAATTATATGTTCGCGAAAAGTATCTTAAAAAGATGCGCGGGTTTTACCATGATACCGAAGTCATCAAGGTAATTACGGGCGTAAGGCGTTCGGGTAAGTCTTGCCTCATGGAGATGGTTAAAAATGAATTATTGCAGGGCGATGTTCGGCCTGGGAACATCATCTTTCTCGATCTGGACAGTAAGGCATACAGAAAGGTAAAATCGGCAAACGTGTTGGAGGGGCTTATCGACTCTTGTTCCGAAGCCGATGGTACAAAATATCTGTTTATAGACGAAATTCAGAACGTAAAAGATTTTGAAGAGGTAGTCAATGCCTTCCGCGGCAGCGGGGAGTACTCCATATTTATCACCGGCTCCAATTCCTATCTGTTGAGCGGCGAGCTCGCAACCAAACTTACCGGCAGATATGTGGAGTTTGAGCTCTTCCCGCTCAGCTTCGACGAATATCTCGATATGAAGGCGTTTTTGGGCAGGGATGTCAACGCAAACCTCTTGATAGAGCTGAATAACTACTTGCAGGAAGGCGGCTTCCCCAAGGCAATGCAGTATGATGATTTTGCCGATAAGCGCACTTATGTAAGATCGGTTATCGACGAGATCTTTGAAAAGGATATAAAACGTCGGATTAAGGTGCGCAACGTAGAAACCTTCAACAACGTAAGGAATTTTATCATAAACAATTTCGGCGCGACGGTCAGTATAAAGAGTTTGCAGGAGGCTTTATCTAAAAACGGAATGGCGGTAAAGCGTGCGACGTTATCGAGATATATCGAAGCGCTCCTTCAGAGCAAGATATTGTATCAATGTGATCGTTTCGATATGAAATCCAAGCGCGCGCTCAGTGGCGAGAAAAAATATTATCTTGCCGATATCTCATTTTATTTTGCAACCAATACCGATAACCGCATAAACTATGGCCCCGCTTTGGAAAATATGGTTTATATCTACGCAAGAAGCCTCGATTATGCGGCGAGCGTCGGCAGGATAGGGAAGTTGGAATGTGACTTCATTCTTAGGGACAATAAACTCAATTATAGTTATGTGCAGGTTGCTTATACAATAGGTGAGAACAAGAGTACGGAGGATAGAGAGTATGCGCCGCTGGAGGCGATTGCGGACAATTATCCGAAATATGTTCTAACTACCGACTATCTGCTGCAAAACAGAAACGGCATCAAACATTTGAATTTGCTTGAATTTATGAAAAATCACTTGGCTTTTTGAGTGTGAATAGTATTAAGATGGCAATAAAACTGTGTCATAACAGATAATTATTCCATATTTTAATTTTGGCAAACGATTGGCAAACAAATTTATAATCATGTAAAGACCACAAACAACGGCTATATTTATGCAAATATAGCCGTTATTTATGTATATTTTAAACGCGCTTTCCCCTTCAAGTCCAACAAGCGGAGCCGTTTCGGGGATAATGGCTTTCGGGTACACTTGTTCCATTGTCGGCGCAAATGCCGTTTTGCGGAAATGCTTGTAGCCTCACATTTCCCTGCAACTTTGCTTTGTTGCGCGTCTCAAACGGCGCAAGGGAAACGCCGTTTTCGGTCACCACGTCGGGCGGACATATGCCCTCGTTCACCTCGCAAGGCAAAACAACACACTGTGTTGTTTTGAGAATACCTTGCTCGCCCTCTTTCGCGCAAAAGCGATGGTTTTGCGCGAGGTTTGGGATGGTATTTGTTGAATGATAAACTTTGCTTTTAGCGGGGCGGCGCATTTGCGCCGCCCCGCGATTTCCGTCGTTGCGCTTCTCACACGGCGCAAGGACAACGCCGTTTTCGGTCACCGCGTCGGGCGGACTTATGCCCTCTTCGCGCAAAAATTTTTTTGCGGGAGCCCTTTTGGAACACAGAAGTTAAGCTCGTCTACGGACGGGCAAGCGAAGCGCCGCTTTGGGGGCACAGCCGAATAATATGTAATTAGCCATCCAAGGCTCGGGATTATATTTATTATGTTCCTTTCTCTGTATATCGCATGGCGGATATGAACCGTGTGATACGGAGAATATATTTTTGTCGCGTGCGCGCGGATGCGCGCACGAAAGGAAAAGTAACGCGGCGTGAAAGTATTTGTTGTTTTCTGAAATATACTTTCGTGTTTTTTCGTGCAATGTGTAAACCGTGCTCAAAATTTGCAAGTTGTGCAAAAAATTTGAGTTGTGCCTCCCCGTGGGGTATGATGAGTATGTCAGACGGAAACGATGCGTTTACGTCGGGCATAAGACAAATCTTCAGGAGGGTAAGAATGTATCAAGCAACAAAATCGAAAAAAACCGCTCGTTTTGTCGCTGCAACGCTGTCGGCGGCGTTATTGTTGAGCAGTGCGGCTCTCGTAAACGTCAACATCGCCAGCGCAGATGAGGGCGAACCGCTGTTCGTTTCCGACTACAGCAGCAAGGCCGAGGCGGTGCAGGCCGGTCTCGACCTCAATCTGCAGATCGCCGAAGAGGGAATGATCTTAGTGAAGAACGTGAACAATGCTCTTCCCGTGGCTACGACGGCTGCGAACAAGACCAAAGTGACGGTTTTAGGCTATGCGGGCGTCAATCCCAATGCAGGCGCAAGCGCCAACGGCGGCGACTCTTCGGCAGGCTCGGCTATCGCGCTCGAAAACGTTTACGGCAGTCTCGAACAGGCCAACTACGAGCTCAATCCCATCGTCAAGGCTCAGTATGAGGCGTGGAACAAGATGGCGGACGCCGAAGGCAAGCTCATAGCTGCCTCCGATTCTGCAATAGCCAACCTTTCGGGCGCAGACAGCTTTGCCGAAAAGGCGAAGGGCTGGACAAACCTCGACGAATATGGTACGGCGTTCGTAGTGCTCTCCAAGGGCGCTAACGCGACGGGCGACGGCGAGGGCGAGAGGGTGCACTCCCTTCAGCTCGACGAGGAACAGTTCGATCTCGTCGATTACGCCGTAGAAAACTTCGATAAGGTAGTAGTGCTCGTCAACAGCTGCACACCCATAGAACTCCAGGCAATAAATAACAATACGGGCGTAGACGCCATAGTCATGATAGGTGAACCGGGCGACAACGGCTTTGCCGCGCTCGGCAAGGTGCTCAACGGTACCGTCAATCCTTCCGGCCGCCTCACCGATACCTGGGCGGTAGATTTTACAAAGAATCCTTCCTATGTCAACTTCAATGCAGCCGCCGGCACCGACATCATGGGTGCGGGCAACCCTTGGGGCACGGACGGCAACGGCCAGGAGGTGGGCTATACCAAGTACACCGTCAACGGTGAAGAGGTGGATACCTGGGCTGTAGGCTACGAAGAGGGCATCTATGTAGGATATCGCTGGTACGAAACGGCCTACGCCGAGATCGCCGCCGGCAATTACGCACCCACTGGCTATACCGCGGCCGACGCCGACGATTGGTATGCCGACAGCGTGGTATATCCCTTCGGCTACGGCATGTCCTATACTACCTTCGATTGGGAAGTGTTCCCCGTTCAGGCCGACGGCGCTATAGCAAAGGGCGATACCCTTGTCTACGACGTCAGAGTGACCAACACCGGCGCCGTTGCGGGCAAGGAAGTAGTCCAGCTCTATTACACGGCTCCCTATACCGAGGGCGGGATAGAAAAAGCCGCCGTCAACCTCGGCGACTTTGCCAAGACCGATATCCTTGCCCCCGGCGAGAGCCAGGTGGTAAGACTTGAGATCGCCGTAAACGATATGGCGTCCTACGACGAGGTCACCGATAAGACGTATGTGCTCGACGCGGGCAACTACGTTATCAATATTGCCGCAAACGCTCACGAAGCGACGGTGGGTGCAGAGGACAAATATACTTATAACCTCGCCGTAAAGGCGCTCGTCGACACGGCCGTCACCGGCAACGAGGTCACTAACCAGCTCGACGACGTCACCCAAGGCTTCAACGAGGAATACACGGCTCTCTCCCGCGAAGATTTCGCGGCCACCATGCCCGATACTCCCGACGCGACCAGAGCCATAACCGAGGCCGAATACGCCGAGTTTGCGTTTGAAAACGGCGACTTCGACGACAAGTATGCCGCCGATCTCGACGTAACGTACGCAACGACGACGGAGGGCAGGGAGGATAAGTACGAGATAATCCTCTCCGACATGATAGGCGCCGACGCCGACGATCCCCGCTTCATGGAGATGGTCGAGCAGCTCACCATAGAGGAGATGGTAGAGTTCATCAACGGCGGCGGCTTCCATTCGCTTGCAATAGATTACCTCGGCGTTCCCTATGCGCACAACACCGACGGCCCCAAGGGCTGGACAGGATCGGGCGTAGACGCAAACGACCGCTTCAATTACTTCTCGTCCGAACCCATGATAGCCGCTACTTACAACAAGGAGCTGTTCTATGAAATGGGTCTCATGATAGGCGAACAGGGCCTTTGGGGCAACAGCACGCAGGAGAGCGGCACGGCCTATTCCTACACCGGCTGGTACGCTCCCGGCATGAACATCCACCGCTCGCCTTTCGACAGCCGCTACACCGAGTACTACTCCGAAGATCCCGTTCTTACGGGCATGACGGCTGCCAATATCTCGCTCGGCGCTAAGGAAAAGGGCTGCTACATAACCATGAAGCACTTCGCTTTCCATAACGACGGCGGCGGCGCTTCCACCTACCGCGCGGGCGCCATCTCGGCAGACAGCAATCCCGAAGCCGGTCTCGCCGCATGGATGACCGAACAGACCGCCCGTGAGATCTACCTCAAGGGCTACCAGATCTGCACCGAGGACGGCGAGGCGACCTATGTAATGGGCTCCTTCACCCGTATAGGCAACACATGGTGCGGCGGCTCCTATGCCATTAACAAGGCCATACTCCGCGACGAATGGGGCTTCAAGGGCGCAATGGTAACGGATATAGTTCTCTATAACTCCGTCAACGCATATCAGCTTGTCACCTCGGGCGGCGGCCTCATGCTCACCGGCTTTATGGGCGGCATCTATCTCGACGCGGCTGCGATCAACGCCATGGAAGATGGCAAGACCAAGGATGTCATCATCTACGGTATGCAGCAGAGCATAGCGCAGAACCTCTACATGGTCGCCAACTCCAATGCCATGCAGATACCCAAGGGCGCAAAGATAATTTACGACCCCACTACCAAGAACGAATTCGACGAGGACGTCGAACTGACTCTTGCCGACGCAAAGCAGGGCGAGGCTTACACTTCCGTGAATATCGCCGTCGCCACATACAATACAAACTACAACTACGACAGAGATATCACTTACACCGTAACGGGTCTGCCCGCAGGTCTTACGTTCAACGCTCAGACGGGCGTGATCTCCGGCACTCCCACCATGTCGGGCGACTTCGAAGTGGTAGTCACGGCCTCCGCCGAAGGCTACGAGAGCGCCACGCATGTGTTCGACCTCACCGTCGAAGCGGTTGAGGAGCCCGATGTCGATCCCGGCCCCGGCCCCGATGTCGATCCCGGCCCCGATGTCGATCCCGAACCCGACACCGATACCGATGAGGGCGGATGCGGCTCGTTCATCGGCGGCGTAACGGCATTTGCCGCTGCCATCCCCGTCATTGCGGCTGTAGCTTATATCCGCAGAAAGAGGTCGTAATATCCCGTCTTGAATGAGGGATACGTCATCTCAAAACATGCTCCCGCCCCGCCGCGCAGGCGGCGGGGCGGGCAAAAAAAGGAAAAACGACCCTGAAGCTGCGGCTCCGCCGCAGCTAAACGGGCTTTTGATACTAATTTGTCTTTAAAGGAGTTACAACATAATGAAACTGTTAAAAAAACTTGCCATGGCTGTAATAGCTCTGTGCATGGTAGGCTCCGTATTTGCGTTCGCGGCTTGCGGCAACGGAGATGAGGGCGGCGATAACGGCGGCAACGAAAACAACAACGGCCAGACCGGCGGCGGGGAAGAAGAGGGAGAGCCTCCCGCAGGCGAGGGCTCGAATCTGCGGTTCGAGGCAGAGCACACCGACGTTTCCGAGCTTTTAGGCTTCGGCCCTTCCGGTTCGCCCGTGGGGCTCGGCCTCATTCAGAGGAACGCCTCCGCCAGCGGCGGCGCCTATCTCGCCTATCTCGGCGAGAACAGCCCCGTCACCTTCACGCTTACGGCGTCGGCCGAGGTCACGGGCGCGCTCCGCATAAGGGTGGGCAGCAATTCCCTCGGCACATGCACATGGGATCCTCAGTCGCTGGTCATCACCGTAAACGACCAACCAGTAAGTTATTCGGCGTTTGAAACGTCCAACGGCGACGGGCAGAACTTTAAAACCGTTCTCCTCGGCGACGTCACGCTCAACGAGGGCGAAAACGAGATAGTGTTCGTCGCGGGCGACAACAAATATCTCAACAACCTTCCTTCGGCTCCCTCGCTGGACTACATAATGCTGACAACAACGTCCTCTGCCACCGTCGAAATGGAATACTTTGCAAACGGGCTTTCGTAAACCTTTGTATCCGAGAGGTGACCGTACATGAAATTTATCTGGAAACATCTCGCAACGCGCGTGTGGATGATAGTTTCGAGCATACTGCTCGTGCTTGCCGTCGTCATAACGTGCGTTCTGACCACCGTTCCGATCGTCGGCAACTCGCTGTCGCTCGTGTTCGGCGGCGAACGCGCCAACATTGTTGAAGACCACAGGGACGAGCTGTACGACAGGGAATTCAAGAGCAAGGATGAGGCCCGCGCCGCGGCCGAAGACTTCGTGATCGAAGTCGAAAAGGAGGGCGCCATTCTTCTCAAGAACGAAAACGGCGCTCTGCCCCTCGCGGGGCAATCCCCCGCCGTGTCGGTTTTCGGTAAAAATTCCGTAAATCTCGTCTACACGGGTTCGGGTTCGGCAAACTCGTCGGGCGGCGCAAACAAAACGCTGTACGAAAGTCTTGAAGCCGCGGGCATAACATATAATCCCACGCTCAAATCCTTCTACGAAAATTCCTCCCGTTCGGGCAGCGGTCGTCCCGCAAATCCTGGCATGAATTCCGGCCAGCGCATCTCCGGCTTCGGCGTGGGCGAAACTCCTGTCGCGTCCTACGGCGGCGATATAACTTCCTCGTATGCCGAATACGACGACGCCGCAATAGTCGTCATCTCCCGTATCGGCGGCGAGGGCTGGGATCTTCCCCGCACCATGCTCACCTCGTTCGGCGGCGAGCCCATGGAGGAGGCCGCCTCGGCGGACAGCCACTATCTCGAACTCAACAAGCACGAAATTGCCCTGCTCGATCACGTTAAATCGCACTTCGATACTGTCATAGTCCTCCTCAACACGGGCACCACCATGGAGATGGGGGCGATACAGAGCGACGAGGGTATAGACGCGGTGCTGTGGATGGGCTATCCCGGCGCCACGGGCGTTATGGCCATAGGTCAGCTCCTCAGGGGCGTGGATGAAAGCGGCGCCGAGCTCAGTCCTTCGGGCTACACCACCGATACATGGGCGGCCGACTTCACGGCCGATCCTTCGTGGTATAACTCCACCATATACGACCCCGCGTGGAAGCTTGGGGACGACGACGCCGAAGGGCACGGCAACCGCTATCTCTACCGCAACAGGGACGGCGAACTCAGAAAGTCGTTCTATGCCTTCGTCAACTACGAAGAGGGCGTCTATGTGGGCTACCGCTATTGGGAGACGCGCGGCTATGAGGAGCTGCAGGATGATCCCGCCTCCACATGGTACGCCGAAAACGTAATATATCCCTTCGGCTACGGCCTCTCGTACACCACGTTCGAGTGGGACGTTACCTTCTCGGCGGCCGACGGCTCGGCCATAAACGGCGACAGCACGATAACTGCCGAGGTCACCGTCACCAACACGGGCGACTATGCCGGCAAGGACGTCGTTCAGCTCTACTACACGGCGCCCTACATTGCGGGACAAATTGAAAAACCCTACGTCGTTCTGGGCGACTTCGCAAAGACGCCCACTCTCTATCCTGCGGACGAGGCGGGCGAGGACAGACCCAACAGCTGCACGCTCACTCTGTCGATAGACGCGCGCGACATGGCCTCCTACGACTATGCCAACATGAACAAAAACGACAGCGCGTGCTATGAACTTGACCCCGGCGACTACACCGTCAGCATACGTTCGGACGCGCATACTGCCGAGGCAAGCGCAACTTACGCGCTCTCCGAAGAGGTCATTTACGATACCGACACCGACGCGCGCGGCAACGAAGTGACTATAGAAAACCGCTTTGACGACGTCAGCGCGGGCCTCAATGGCGACTGGACTTATGATTCCTTCGTAAAGCGCAGCGATTTTGCCGGCACGCTTCCTTCGGGCTACATCTCCGAAGAGGAGCGCACCCTCACCGACGACCAGAAGGCGGCCCTCGATAAGAGCGCCAACTCCTTCGACTACACCGATTCGGACGAGGGTAAGCCCTGGCAGGTAACGGGCGAAGGGCCCTCGACCACGCCCGTGGATAACGGCCTGTCCCTAAGAGATCTGCTGTATGACGACAACGGCGAGTATGTTGGCGAGGTCGACTTCGACGATCCCCGCTGGGAAGATCTTCTGGATGAGATCCCCCTTGCCGAAATGAAGGAACTTGTAGGCTACGCCGCCTTCCGTACGGGGCCCGTGGACGGCATAAACGGCGTCGTCGCCAAACCCGCCACCACCGATTCCGACGGCCCTTCGGGCTTTACCAGCTTTGTCAGCGAATCGGTAATCAACGGTACCTGTTCCTATCAGGGCGAATGTGTCATGGGTGCTACCTGGAACGTCGAACTCGCGGAGAGGATGGGTCAGCTCGTCGGCGAGGAGGCCCTCGCCGGCAACGAAAAGGGCGACGGCATGCCCTACACCGGCTGGTACGCCCCCGCCGTAAACATCCACCGCTCGCAATTCGGCGGCCGCAACTGGGAGTACTATTCAGAGGACGGCCTGCTCTCCGGCAAGCTTGCCGCAGGCGTCGTCACGGGCGCGAAGGAAAAGGGCGTTGTGTGCTATCTCAAACACTTTGCCGTCAACGATCAGGAGACCGACCGCGAATTCAACGGCATACTCGTATGGGCCAACGAACAGGCTATACGCGAAATTTATCTTAAGCCCTTCGAAATAGCCGTAAAGGAGGGAGGAGCTTCCGGTATGATGTCCTCCTTCAACCGCATAGGCATGACGTGGACTGGCGGCAGTTACGCGCTTCTCACCGAGATACTGCGCGACGAATGGGGATTCCGCGGGTCTGTCATCACCGACTACAGCATGAACCTGTACACGCAGGTCGACCTGATGATACGCGCCGGTGGCGACCTCTTCCTCACGCAGGACACTAAGATCTTCGCCAAGCCCGACGACGCAACGCAGGTAACGCTCCTGCGCAACGCCACAAAGAATATTTTGTACAACACGGTCAACAGCAACGTTATGAGCGTGGTGGTGGACGGCTATAAACTGCCCATATGGCAGGTCGTGCTCATCTGCGCCGACGTGGCCGTCGTCGTGGGCATTGCCGCATGGGGCGTAGGCGTAATACTCGCCGCAAGGAAGAAGGACGGTTCCGGTAATGCGGGCTGACTTTTCTCCGCAAGGCACAATAAATAGTTAACGGTAACGGTATGCTCCGCTTTCAAGGGGCATACCGTAAGCTGCTGTTAGGGGAATTTGATTTTTGTATAAAAACCGCTCTTCGGCCGAAGGGCGGGGAATGCGGCTTAACTGGAGGATATATGCTCAATATAGCAATAGTCGAGGACGACGCCGCGGACGCGGAACTGCTTAAGAGTCACATAAAAAAATACGAAGCCGAGACGGGCACGGCGATGAAAGTGCAGGTCTTTCGCGACGGGGAACTCTTTCTTCTCAACTATAAAACGCACTTCGATATCGTCTTTATGGATATCAAACTCGTCGGCATAGACGGGATGGAGGCTGCCCGCAGGCTGCGTACCATCGATCAGAAGATAGTCATAGTCTTTGTAACCAGCATGGCTCAGTACGCCATAAAGGGTTACGAGGTCGACGCCTGCGATTTCGTAGTAAAGCCGCTCTCTTATGCCGATTTTTACATAAAGATGCGCAGGGCGGTCGAGCGCGTCAAAAAGGATGATACCGACATGATAACCGTCAAGGCGCCAGGTAATATCGTAAAGATCTCCGCGTCGTCCGTCTACTATGTCGAAGTGATCAAGCACGACCTCATCTGGCATACAGTCGGCGGCGAGATCAGGTCGCATGGCACCATGCGCGAGGTGGAGGAAATGCTGCGCCCTTTTTCCTTCTACAGGGTGCACCACAGCTATCTGGTAAATCTCGCCTATGTGTTTGCCGTTCGCGGCGACACCATAACCGTCAACGACGTTACAATAAACATCAGTCGTGCCAAGAAGGGGGATTTCATGGCGAAGTTTGCGCAATTTGCCAAAAAGAGGTGACGCGATGGACACCCTGTTTATCGTAGAGGAGTGGAGGTTCATTCTCGAACTGCTCTGCGCCGAATTCATATTCGTAACGCCGTCGGCTCGCAAACGGCCGCGGTTTGTCCTGCGCGCCGCTGCGGGCGTGGCGGTATGTATGGCGATAGCCCTGCTCTATTGGTTCATATGGGAAGCAAGTATAACCGTTTACGCGGTGAATATGGTTGCGCACATAGGCTGGTATATCTTCATGACGGGATGTTCGATGGCCTGCATGGTATTTTGCTACCGCATTTCGCCCGGCTGGCTGCTCTTTTGCGGCATAGCCGGCTATGCCCTGCAGCATGTGGAGTATGTCGCCGTCAATGAAATATTCGCTCTCGGCATTTGCCCGCAGATACTCGGCAACGTTCCGCTGTATATCGCCCTGATAGCGGGCACATATGCCGCCGTCTGCGTGTGCGCGGCGCTCATATTCCGCCCCAAGCTCAAAGCTCTGGGTGATATCCCGTTTGCAAAAAAGCCGGTTGCACTCTGTTTTTACAGCCTGCTCCTCGCCATGCTCATCGCCTCGGCCTTCATGGCGCAGCTGCTCTTCCATAACGGCGGAGGAAAGCCCGTGCAGAATCCCAACTACATCGCCGGCATAGCCGATATCTTCAACTGCGTATTCGTGCTGATAATCATGTATGCGTCTTTAAACGTGCGCGAACGGGACAGGCGCAACGACATAATAAACCAGATGCTCATCGCCTCTGCCGAAAGCTACCGCGTAAAGAAGGAGACGATAGATATCATAAACAGCAAGTGCCATGATTTAAAGCATCAGATAGGCGCGTTGCGCACTCTCTCGCCCGAAGAACAGCGGTCGCGCATAGATGAGATCGAAAAGCGCATAATGTTCTACGATCTCTCCGTGGATACGGGGAACGAGGTCATAAATACCATAATCGCCGAAAAAATGCTCTACTGCACGGAAAACAACATAAGGCTGTATGTCAGCGGCAACGGCAAAAAGCTGGGTTTTATGGATACCGTCGATCTGTTCACGCTGCTGGGCAACGCTCTGGATAACGCCGTGGAGAGTGTGATGCGTTTTAATTCTGGGGACAGGCGCGTAATCAATTTTGCCATGGAAGAACAGGGCGACATCATGCTCATCCGCATGGATAACTATTACGAAGGCGAAATATCCTTCGTCAACGGCCTGCCGCGCACCAGCAAGGGCGATAATTATTATCACGGCTTCGGACTTTCGAGCATACGCAAGATTGCCGAAAAGTACGACGGCGGCATTTCCATAGGTACGGACGGGGGTATATTCACTCTGCAGATCGTCCTCCCCGTGCCCGCCGCAGATGACCGGTTAAAAGCAGAAGAATAAAGGCCGCGCCCGTTACGGGCGCGGCCGGCTTTTTGCAACAATAATTGTAAGAGGCTGATTTTTCAGGCGTTCCCCAAAAGAGAGTTTACCCGTTACCTGTTGTAACAAATAAAGGTGCGGGCAAAGAAATATTTATCGGTTCCGTCACCGACCCTTACCAATCGTGCGAAGAAGAGTACAAGCGCACCCGCGCCGTCCTCGAACAGTTGCAAGGCAGCAGGGCAAAGCTATATACTGCCATAAAATCAGATTTAATTTTGACAAAATCAAAGTTTTTTGGATAGAGTATAGAAAATTTAGTCGGAATACGAAAAAATTTCGACGATGTACTTGACTGCTTATATGGCTTCCTGGTATAATAATCGAAAAAGTGGTAGCAATACGAAAAAATTTCGACGAGGTTATATATGATCGAGCGCAACAGCTATTTAAATGAGCTTATAGACAGAAGGGGAAACGGGTTAGTCAAGGTCATAACGGGGATACGCCGCTGCGGCAAGTCGTATCTTCTGTTTAATATTTACCATAAATACCTCAACAGTATAGGCGTGGATGACAGTCAAATAATAGAGGTTGCTCTGGATGACGACGAAAACGCAATGTACCGCGATCCCTTAAAGCTCGGGGAATATGTGCGCGGCAGGATGACGGACAGAGATAAAACCTACTATATTTTTCTCGACGAGATCCAAAAAGTCAGCACGGTAAAAAATCCGTATGTGAATGATCCAAATCAGAAAATCGGGTTTGTGGATGTCGTTCTCGGTCTCATGAAAAAGCCTAATGCGGACGTCTATGTGACCGGCAGCAATTCAAGGATGTTATCCTCGGATATACTTACCGAATTCCGCGGCAGAGGGGATGAAATAAGAGTTTATCCTCTCTCTTTTGCCGAATATCATGCCGCATACGAGGGTGATAAAAGGCAGGCGTGGCGCGATTATTATGTGTACGGCGGAATGCCGTTTATTTTGCGCCTCAAAGACCATCAGGCAAAGAGCAGATATCTTGCGGGATTGTTTGACAATATCTATTTAAGCGACGTTCTGGAAAGGAACAGAATCGCAGACAGAGCGGTTTTGGATGATATACTCGATATCGTGTCCTCGGCGGTGGGTTCATTGACCAATCCCAGTAAAATTGCCGATACGTTCAAAAGCGTCAAAAAGCTGAATATTACAGACGATACGGTAGCTAAATACCTCGGGTATTTTGCCGACGCCTTTTTGATAAGCAAGGCGCGGCGATACGATATTAAGGGCAGGAAGTATATAGGCTCTCCGTTCAAATATTACTATACGGATATCGGTCTGCGCAACGCCCGTCTCAATTTCCGGCAGACGGAAGAAAATCACATTATGGAAAATATAATTTATAACGAACTCATATATCGCGGTTACAGCGTGGATGTTGGGACAGTCGAATATAATTATTCGGATGGGAACGGCGGTAATAGAAAGACAAGGCTGGAAGTGGATTTTGTTGCCAATGAAGGAAGCCGAAGATATTATATTCAATCTGCATTGACCGTAGGGGAAGAGGGGAAGCGCTTACAGGAAGTGCGCCCCTTTGCCAGAATACCCGATTCATTCAAAAAGATAGTTGTTGTTAAGGACGATATTATCCCGTGGCATGATGAACAAGGCGTACTGTATATAGGCATAGAGCAATTTTTGCTCGATGCGTCGGCAATAGAGTTATGAATGG
>CALVRO010000009.1 GCA_944358655.1 uncultured Clostridia bacterium
CCCCATGTCATGCCGAGCAGCGCGCCTCGTCGCTGCAAGGCTAATTTCGCAGCAAGCCGAGTATAACTCGGCTTGTTTGCTCTATAGCCTGCGGCTCCTCTTTCGCGCAAATACTACAGTTTTGCGCGAGGCTAATGTGATCCCTCGCTGTCGCTCGGGATGACAATACTGCCCCGCCCGCCCACCCCACGCCTTTCTCCTCTGTAAAACACAATGTGGTAAAAGTGTATCTGAAGCGTAGCCGGGGAGATTTCTCCGCTCGCTACGCTCGGTCGAAATGACAAGCTCTACCCGAGGAAGCCGCACAACGCGGCCGCGCGCCTCCCTATGCCCCGTTTGTCATACAGAGCAGCGCACCCGACAGGCCGGTTTCCTTATAAGGTAGGAGTGCGCGTCGCCGAATGTATCTCGGAGGCGTAAGCCGACGGACAAACGGGGCGTTTTTTTAATTTCACCGCATTTAACCGATTAAAATTTTTTCCAGCAAATTGCCCTCAAATTGTATGTAACATATTGAGTTTTTCAACAATGTGTGTTATAATAGATATATAATCTAATTGCCTCCACGCCGTCACATGCCCGAATTTTTCGGCCGACGGTTCCGAAAATGTCTGCCCGCGGCGCCCGCCTATCGCGTGCGCGCCCGTCATATAATATAAAGATCAAAGATTTTACATTCTTTTCACACAAAAGGGCTTTCATTTTCATTTTTTTAGGTTATAATATAAACTGAACATAAACAAAAAGTTTTTAGTTGCAACTACGGAGGGTGCAGAGATGAGTTTTTTGTCGCTAACCGATGTCAATAAGGATTACCACGTCGGCAGTATCACCGTAAACGCCTTGAAGGAGGTGACCTTCGACCTCAACGACGGCGAGTTTGCCGTCGTCGTCGGCAGTTCGGGCGCAGGCAAGACCACGCTTTTAAATCTGCTCGGCGGCATGGATTCGGCCACGAGCGGTAAAATTGCGCTCGACGGCAGGGACGTCACCGCCCTCGGTCGCAGGGGTCTTACCGACTACCGCCGCAACGACGTGGGCTTTGTCTTTCAGTTCTACAACCTCATGCCCAACCTCACCGCGCTCGAAAACGTTGAGATAGCCGTGGAGATATGCAAAAACCACCTCAAGCCCGAGGAAGTGCTCGAGGAGGTGGGCCTCTCTGAGCGCCTCAACAACTTCCCCGCGCAGCTTTCGGGCGGCGAACAGCAGAGGGTGTCCATAGCCCGCGCCATAGCCAAAAACCCCAAGCTGCTCCTCTGCGACGAGCCCACGGGCGCACTCGACTACCAGACGGGCAAAAAGATACTCAAGCTTTTGTACGACGTCTCCAAAAAGCGCAACAGGCTGGTAATAGTCGTAACTCACAACTCGGCGCTCAAGGCCATGGCCGACAAGGTCATCTACATCCGCAGCGGTCAGATAGAGCGCATGGAGTACAACCCCCGCCCCGTTTCCGTAGACATGATAGAGTGGTAAGGAGGGGCAGGCATGAAGACCTATTTAAAGACCCTTGGCAGAATGTTCAGCCATCACATAACGCGCTTTCTGTCCATAATTTTCATAGTGTTCATAGCCGTCGGCTTCTCCTCGGGCATAGGATCGTCCAACACCAAAATAGACCGCTCGCTCGAAGATTACTACGAGGGCGCCAACATGTCCGACCTCATCGTAAAGAACGAGGATGGCGTATTTTCGGAGGAGGACATAGCCGCCGTCCGCACCCTTCTGGAGGACGAGGGCTACTCCGCCGAAATATCCACCGGCCTCTCGGTGGACGTCAACGTAAAAATAGGGGAGAGCGACAGGCTGACCCGCCTGTACTTTCTCGACGATTTTTCGCTCGAAGGCGACGATTGGGCCGTTAATATCCCCCAAATAACGCTTGACGACGACATTGTTCCCGCCGAGGACGAGTTCGCCGCCCTGTCGCTCGTAAGCAATGCCAAAATAGATGGGGTGAGCGCGGGCACGCGCGTCACTTTGGACTTTGTCGATATCTTAAGGCAGCTCCTCGCCCAGCAGGGCATGGAGGAGGACGAGATAGACGGCATGCTCCGCCTCATCGAGATGTTCTATCCCGACGGCATCAAGGAGGACATAGTCGTCTGCGGCACGCTCGACAGTCCCCTGATCTTCGCCTCCGACGGCGAGCCGAGCTACACCAACGGCGAGGACGTGGAGATCCCCGAAACGGGCGCGGGCCTCGGCGATCTCGAAATCATCCAAAGCGCGCTCTATTTTTCCTCGGACATAATCCCCACGGCGCTCGCAAGCTTTTTGGGCACGGGTGACATATATATCTCCCTCGCCGACGACGAGGACGTCCCCGCCCTGTTCACGGGCGGATACGAAGAACTCGTCGACGACCTCTCGGCAAAGATTGCCGACCTGTTTGTCGCCGAGCCCGAGGAGGGCGAGGAGGCGGCCGAGGCGGAGAGCACCGTGCGCGTAATATCGCTGTACGACAACTTTTCGGTGTTCTCGCTGCACAGCTATTCGGGCAAGGTGGAGGCGCTCGGCTGGGTGCTCGTAGTCGCGTTCATCTTCGTCACGGCGCTCGTCGTGTTCTCCAACATTTCGCGCCTGATGGAGGAGGAGCGCTCGCAGGTGGCCTGCATGCGCACTTTGGGCTATTCGCCCTTCAAAATAATCTTCAAATACGCGCTGTTCGCGGCCGTCGCCGCGGGCATAGGCGGCTTCGTCGCCTACTTCGTGGGCGCGGGCGTGTCCATATTCGTCTACGAGGTGTTCAACTACTCCTATCTCATGCCCCCCATGTCGGGCTATTTCGACGTCGCCTTCTTCCTCGTGGTGTTCTGCATAATAGTATTCACCATCATGGCGGCCACGCTCGTTTCGGGCATAAAGATGATGACCGTCGCCCCCGCCGACCTGCTCAGACCCAAGCCCCCCAAGGCAGGCAAGAAGGTCATCTTCGAGCGCATGCCGTGGCTTTGGAATCTGCTTTCCTTCAAGTATAAGTCGACGGTAAGGAACGTTTTAAGGTACAAGAGCCGCTTTCTGATGACGGTTATAGCCGTGGCCTTCTCCATGGCGCTCGTCATGGGCGGTCTGGCCATACTCGATCTGTGCACTACGGGTGTCATCAACTCGGTGTCCATAATAGGCATAGCCATACTCATAATCGCCTTCGCGGGCCTGCTCACGGCCGTAGTCATCTACACGATGACAAATATAAATATCTCCGAGCGCAACCGCGAACTCGCCACGCTGATGGTCCTGGGCTATCACGACGGCGAAGTTTCGGGCTATATCTACCGCGAGGTGTATATCGACACGCTCATCGGCGTCATCTTCGGCTATCCTCTGGCGGCGCTGCTCATCTGGGTGGTGTTCGAAATGATAGGCCTCGGCACGCTGGGCGGCGTAAGCTGGTACATGTGGCTGGCCGCGCCCCTTCTGGTGGCGCTGTTCACATGGATAGTCACGCTGCTGCTCCGCAGAAAGATAGTGCGCGTCGACATGAACGAGAGCCTTAAGGCCATAGAGTAAATTTTTAATTTTTGAAAAAAGGCGGTCGTTCGCCCCTTCCGCTTTTTTTACGCTTCACCCATCGAAGCGGCAGTTGTCCGCGGCGTGCCCCAACGGGTGTGCCGCGGATGATTTTGCGCCTCATGCTGCCCGTTTATGTCCTTAAAACCGACATATATCGCCGCTTTTTACCGAATATGTTTTAAAAACGGCATTGTATGCCGCAGCTGTTTACATTTTGGTTTTGCGGGTGTACAATTAAAATGAAATACTATGTTCAACCGGCCTTTAGCGGCGCGGCTGCGCCGCCGATAAAATAAACTTCAGGGCAAAAGATATGGTCACTAAAAAACACTACGGAAAATTCAACGGCTCCAACGTCAATGTGTACACGCTGTCCTCGGGCGATCTGTCCGTCGACGTGTGCGACCTCGGCGCGCGCGTAAACGCCATCCGCTTCCGCGGCAAGGACGTCGCACTCGGCTTCAACTCCACGGGCGGCTGTATAGAGAACGACTGCTACATAGGCTCCACCAAGGGCAGAGTTGCAAACCGCATAAGGGGAGGGCGCTTCGTGATAGACGGCAGACCCTACTTTGTCGTCTGCAACGAGGGCTCGAATCAGCTCCACGGCGGACTTGTCGGCTTCGACAAGCACGCCTTCGCAGCTCTCCCCACCTCGGACGGCGTAGTCATGACGCTCGTCAGCCCCGACGGCGACCAGGGCTACCCCGGCACGCTGACCATGCACGCCACATTCAAGGTCAGGGACAACGCCCTCACCGTCTGGTATTCGGCCGTCAGCGACAGAGATACCCTCTGGGCGCCCACCTGCGGCGTGTTCTTTAACCTCGACGGCGAGAACGCCGAAAACTGTCTTGCAAACGAGCTGACCATCTCGTCCGACAGCTACACGCCCGCCGACGAACAGTTCATCCCCACGGGCGTCGTTGCGCCCGTCGCGGGCACGCCGTACGACTTCACCTCGCCCAAACTCATCGGGCGGGATATCTCCAGCCCCGAGCTCGCCCAGACGGAGGGATTCGACTGCAACTATGTGCTGAACAACACTTCGCCCGCAGCCGTCGCCCGCTCTGCCGCCACGGGAATATGCATGCAGCTCTCCACCGACCTGCCCTGCCTGCAGTTCTACTCGGGCAACAGGCTGCACGCCGAACACGGCAAGTCGGGCGCCTATAAAAAGTGGTCGGGCTTCGCGTTGGAGCCGCAGTTCGCCCCCAACGCCGTCAACATGCCCGGTTTCGACAGCCCCATAATCCGCGGCGGACAGTCGGCAAACCACTACATAAAATACGCCTTCTCCGCCGTAGAGTAGACAGAATTTTTCCTCTATAACCTTATTACAGCCTCCCCATGCGAAGGGGAGGTGGCCGCACGCACCGCTCCCTCGGGTAGAGCATGTCATTTCGAGCGTAGCCGAGAAATCTCCCCGGAAGAGCGTGTCATTTCGACCGAAGTGAGCGTAAGCGAACGAAGCGGAGAAATCTCCCCGGTTACTTTTCAGATACACTTTGTGCCACAGCCTCGCGCAAAACTGTAGTATTTGCGCGAAAGAGGAGGCGCAGGCTATAAAGCAAACAAGCCGAGTTTACTCGGCTTGCTGCGAAATTAGCCTTGCGACGACGAGGGGAGGTGTCTGTATGCGAGAGCATGCAGACGGAGAGGTCGAAAAAAAGAAAGAACGCCCCCTCAGTCGGCAATAAATTGCCGCCAGCTCCCCATAACGACGGGGAGCCAATTTTAAGTATGTCATTTCGAGCGTAGCCGAGAAATCTCCCCGGTTACTTTTCAGATACACTCTGTACCGCTCCGCGAAGCGTGCGCAGCTCTGCGAGCACCCCTCCGAAAAATGAGTAGCAAATCGCTAAAGCACCGCACCCGCGACAGAGGGGGCGGGCAAGGGCGAATTTGCTTTCACGGAGTGCAGATATCTTCACCACAGTTTCGCGCAAAACCGTGCTTTTGCGCGAAAGAGGAGCCGCAGGCTATAAAGCAAACAAGCCGAGTTTACTCGGCTTGCTGCGAAATTAGCCTTGCGACGACGAGGCGCGCTGCTCGGCATGACAAGGGGGAGGGGAGGAGGCTGCGTGCACCCCTCGGGTAGAGCATGTCATTTCGAGCGTAGCCGAGAAATCTCCCGGGCTACGCTTCAGATACACTCATTACCACTCCGCGAAGCGTGCGCAGCCATGCGAGCACCCTCCGAAAAGCAAGTAGCAAATCGCTGAAGCACCGCACCCGCGCAGAGGGGGCGGGCAAGGGCGAATTTGCTTTCACGGAGTGCAGGAAATTTTAGCCACAACCTCGCGCAAAACTGTAGTATTTGCGCGAAAGAGGAGCCGCAGGCTATAGAGCAAACAAGCAAAGTTTACTTGGCTTGTTGCGAAGTTAGCCTTGCGGCGACGAGGAGAAATCTCCTCGGCTGCGCTTCAGATACACTCTGTACCACTCCGCGAAGCGTGCATTTAATCGGTCAACCCCCGCCGTCTGCGCCCCGCGGGGCTTTGCAAGTCCCGCGGGGCGCAATTTTTAAAATTTTTTTACAAACCGCGCCATTTTTTCGTCACAAAAATATTGATTATATCGCGCCGATATGTTATAATTGTTCCCGTAAAACAATTATGTTTTAAAGCGCGGTCTATCGCCGCAGTTCAAAATTCTTGTTTTAAAGCGCGGCCTATCGCCGCGGCTCAAAATTTTATCGGAGGAACTTTGTAATGCAATATTCAAAAGACGTTGAAAACATGATTTGCGTTGCCAAGGGCGTTTCGGGCAGATTCGAACACGGCCCCTCCCCCATACCCGAAGAAGGGCAGTGGATCCAGGCAAAGGAAATCAAGGATATCAAAGGTCTTACGCACGGCATAGGCTGGTGCGCCCCCCAGCAGGGCGCCTGCAAGCTGACGCTCAACGTTAAGGACGGAGTCATTCAGGAAGCGCTGGTTGAAACCATCGGCTGCTCGGGCATGACCCACTCGGCCGCAATGGCTGCCGAAATTCTCCCCCACAAGACCATTTTGGAGGCGCTCAACACCGACCTCGTGTGCGACGCCATCAACACGGCCATGAGGGAGTTATTCCTTCAGATAGTTTACGGCAGAACGCAGTCGGCCTTCTCCGACGACGGTCTTCCCATCGGCGCCGGCCTCGAAGACCTCGGCAAGGGCCTCCGTTCGCAGGTGGGCACCATGTACGGCACGGCCGCCAAGGGCGTAAGATACCTCGAGATGGCCGAAGGCTACGTTCTCTCCATGGCGCTCGACAAGAACAACGAAGTGTGCGGCTACAAGTTTGTTTCGCTCGGCAAGATGACCGACTTCATCAAGAAGGGCCTCACCCCCGACGAAGCTTACCAGAAGTCTATAGGCACCTATGGCAGATACTCCAAAGAGCAGGGTGCAGTCAAGTACATTGACCCCAGAAACGACAAGGAGGTTAAGTAAGTATTATGGCACTTTTTGAAGGATACGAAAGAAGGGAAGCCAAAATTCTGGCCGTCCTCAAGGAATACGGAATAAACTCCATCGAAGAATGCAGGGACATCGCCCTCTCCAAGGGCGTCGACTGCGACAAGATAGTGCGCAGCACCCAGCCCATCTGCTTTGAAAACGCCGTCTGGGCCTATACCGTAGGCGCGGCCATCGCCATCAAGAAGGGCTGCAAGAAGGCCGCCGACGCAGCGGCAGCC
The DNA here is from genome assembly GCA_944358655.1 of uncultured Clostridia bacterium. Taxonomy (GTDB): domain Bacteria; phylum Bacillota; class Clostridia; order Christensenellales; family Borkfalkiaceae; genus Coproplasma. The sequence goes on from CALVRO010000009.1 coordinate 7,205, forward strand.
ATAGGCATCGGCCTGCAGAGCTTCTGCGTTCCCGGCTCGGTTGCCGAGAACAGAAAAGTAGGCCTCGGCCACGGCAACCTCGGTTCCATGCTCCTTTCGGAGGACACCGACTGCTTCTGCTTCCTCGCCGGTCACGAAAGCTTCGCCGCCGCCGAGGGCGCCATCAAGATCGCCGAAAACGCCAACAAGGTGCGCGTAAAGCCCCTTCGCGTCATTCTCAACGGCCTCGGCAAGGACGCCGCGTATATAATTTCGCGCATCAACGGCTTCACCTATGTAAAGACGCAGTTCGACCCCTACACCGAAACGGTAAAGGTAGTCGACACCGTCGCCTTCTCCGACGGCCCCCGCGCCAAGGTAAAGTGCTACGGCGCCGATAACGTTCCCGAAGGCGTAGCCATCATGAAGCTTGAAAACGTCTCCGTGTCCATAACGGGCAACTCCACCAACCCCACAAGGTTCCAGCACCCCGTTGCAGGCACCTACAAAAAGTGGTGCAACGAAAACGGCGTCAAGTACTTCTCCGTCGCCTCGGGCGGCGGCACGGGCAGAACGCTCCATCCCGACAACATGGCCGCAGGCCCCGCAAGCTACGGCATGACTGACACCATGGGCAGGATGCACTCCGACGCGCAGTTCGCAGGTTCCTCCTCCGTTCCCGCCCACGTTGAAATGATGGGCCTCATCGGCATGGGCAACAACCCCATGGTCGGCGCAACGGTAGCCGTTGCGGTCGCCATCGAAGAGGGCATGAAAAACTGATCGCATAACCTACGCTTTTTCCAAGGCGGCGGCGGAATTCTTCCGCCGCCGCCCTTGTCGTACAAAAGATGCGGTATATCCTCATTATAGCCTCTCCTTCGTATGGAGAGGTGTCCGCGCGGCGAACGCGCGGGCGGAGAGGTCGAAAATTTTATAATTTATTCCCTTTGTCATACTGAGCCGCGCGCCGAAAGAGTTGGGGGAAAACTATGCATGAGCGCGCGTTGCGAAGTATCTCTCCCAATGCTTTGTAATAGTCGTGCAATGAGATCCTTCGCTGTCGCTCAGGATGACAAGTCTGCCCCGCCCACCCACCCCGCGCCATTCGCCTCTGCAAAGCAGAGTGGGGGCATTTCTTGGCATCGCCCCGGAAACGTGCAAAATGACGGTAAGCGGGTGCGCGCAGTCATTTTAAAAAAAAGTGTTTACATTTCGTAAATTTGTATTATAATAGAGAAGGATAGTATAACTTTTTAAAAAGGATAGTATAACTTTTTGGATCGGCACACATGGCCATTATCTGTCAGCATTGCAAAAAACGCCCCGCCACCGAAAACTTTATCGAGATGGTGGGGGGCCAGATGGTAGCGCTGCACCTCTGCGAGGAGTGCTACAAATATAAGTGCGGCGACCTTGAAAGCGCCACGGCCAACGCCATGCTCAGCGGGCTGTTCGGCGAAACGCCCGCGCCCTCCAAAAAGGTGTGCAGGGTGTGCGGCATGCGCTTCGAGGACTACGAGCGCACGGGTCTTTTGGGCTGCCCGAGCTGTTACGACGTGTTCAAAGAGGAGCTGCTCCCCTGCATACGCAACATTCAGGGCAAGACCTCGCACGTCGGCAAGGAGGGAGGCGACCACTCCTCCGAGCACGACCTCCGCCTGCGCCTGAAGGCGCTGCAGGAACAGCTCGAAGGCGCGCTCACCCGCGGCGATTACATGGCGGCCAGCCGCCTTAACAAGCAGATGACGGCCATCAAAAACGCCATAAAGGGGGTTCGCGATGATGCAAACTGACATGGTCGTGGCCTCCTCGCGCATAAGGCTGGCGCGCAACCTCAACGGCTATCCCTTCCCTTCCCGCCTCAAAAACGACAAACAGGCCAAGGAGATAATCCGCGCCGTGTCGTCGGCCATAAACAAGCTTGACGAGTTCAGGCTGTACTATATGGACGGCATCCCCGAAGCCGAGGCGCTCAACCTCGTCGAAAACCACCTCGTCAGCCCGCTTCTCATCAAGCGTCCGCACTACTCGGCGGCCGTCATCAACGAGAGGCGCAACGTTTCCATAATGATAAACGAGGAGGATCACCTCCGCGAGCAGTGCATAGAAAAGGGCTTCGCCCTCAGGCGGGCCTACGATATAATGAGCGAAAAGGACAACCTCATCGCCCGCTCCATACAGTTCGCCTACGACGAGCAGCTCGGCTTTTTAACGGCCTGCCCCACCAATCTGGGCACGGGGCTCAGGGCCTCGGTAATGCTCTTTCTGCCGGCGCTCACGCTGACGGGGCTCATGCCCCGCGTCATCCGCTCGGCCACCCGTCTGGGACTTACGGTGCGCGGCATGTACGGCGAGGGCAGCGAGGCCGAGGGCTACATGTATCAGCTCTCCAACGAGATCACCCTCGGCGTCACCGAGGAGGAGATACTCAAGCTCGTAGAGGACGTGGCCGTGCGCGTCGCCGAGATGGAACTTTCCGAGCGCGTCCGCTTAAAGACGGGCGAAAAGTGCATGGAGATAAAGGACAGCTGTCTGCGCGCCTACGGCATACTCACCAACTGCGCGCAGGTCAGCGGCGAGGAATTCACAAAATTGTGCTCGCGGCTCAAGTTGGGCGTCTGTCTCGGCTGGTACAGCGCCGACGGCATAGGCTGGGTGGACGATCTTATGATAGAGATGAAGCCCTCCAACCTCAACCTCAGCGCGGGGCGCGACCTCTCGCCCGCCGAGCGCGACGCCTTCCGCGCCGACTGCGCCTCCCGCCGCATACGTGAAAGGGTGGCAAGGGGATAGCCCCTTGCGCCGACAAGGTAAAGGAGAAAAATGGAATTTAACAGATTTTCACGCAACTTACAGGTAGTGCTCGCCCGCACCCGCGAGGTGGCCGCCAACATGGGCACCAGCTACATAGGCAGCGAGCATATAGTCTACGCCATGCTCGCCACGCCCGAGTGCACGGCCTGCAAAGTGCTGCAGGCCTCGCGCGTGCCCGAGGACGGCTACAGGCGCTATCTCATAAATTCTGCCGACCACAACTCATCCATAGTCGGCTACACCCCCCGCACCAAGCACATGTTCGAGCGCGCGCTGGAGCTCGCCGTCGAGTACGGCGGCGACGACGCCCTTGCGGGCACCGAGCACCTTCTGCACGCCGTTATGGAATCGCCCGAATGTCTTGCAATGCGCATACTGCGCGCGCTGGGCGTCAGCATGAGCGTGCTCGCCTCCCGTCTGGAGATGGTCATGGACGGCGGCGCGGAGAGCGACGACGAGGACGACGACGGCATGGAGGGCATTGCCTTCTGGATAACCGACGACCCCGCCCATTCCCGCCGCAAAAAGGAGGCCCAGCCCAAGGGCGAACGCGCCGACGGCGCCGTCGGGCCCGACCTCGCCCAGTACGGCACCAACCTCACCCAAAAGGCGCGCGAGGGCAAGATAGACCCCGTAATAGGCCGCAAGAAGGAGATAGACAAGATAATCCAGGTGCTCTCCCGCCGCACCAAGAACAACCCCGTGCTCATAGGCGAGCCGGGCGTGGGCAAGTCGGCGGTGGTGGAGGGGCTGGCTCAGGCCATAGTCGGCAACCGCGTGCCCGACCTTTTAAAGGATAAAACGGTGTTCTCGCTCGACCTCGCCAGCATGGTCGCGGGCTCCAAGTACCGCGGCGACTTCGAGGAGCGCCTCAAAAACGCCATCAACTCCATAAAGGAGAACGGCAACATCATCCTCTTCATCGACGAGATCCACAACATAGTCGGCGCCGGCTCCACCTCGGACGGCAACATGGACGCTGCCAACATTTTGAAGCCCATGCTCGCCCGCGGCGAACTGCAGACCATAGGCGCCACCACGCTCGAAGAGTACCGCAAGTATATCGAAAAGGACGCCGCTCTGGAGCGCCGCTTCACGCCCGTTCAGGTCGACGAGCCCTCCGTCGAGGACACCGTAGAAATACTTCGCGGCCTGCGCGACAAGTACGAAGCCCACCACAAGGTGGTCATCACCGACGAGGCGATAATAGCCTCGGCAACGCTGTCCGACAGGTATATAACCGACAGATATCTGCCCGACAAGGCCATCGACCTCATCGACGAGGCCGCCTCGCGCGCCCGCCTCGACAGCTACAACTCGCCCGAGGAGATAAAGGAGCTCGAAGAAAAGCTCAAGCGCCTCACGGCCGAAAAGAACAAGGCCGCCCGCGGCGAAAACTACACGCAGGCCCAGAAGCTCGTCGACGAAATAACCGCCGTGCAGAATAAGATAAAGTCGCTCAACTCCGAGTGGAAGGAGGGCGCGCACGCCTCGGCTCCCCAAATAGGCAGCGAGGACATAGCCAAAATAGTCAGTTCGTGGACGGGCGTGCCCGTCGTAAGGATAACCGAGCAGGAGAGCGAAAAGCTTCTGCACCTCGAAGAAAACCTGCACAAGCGCATAGTCGGTCAGGACGAGGCCGTCACGGCCGTCGCCCGCGCCATCCGCCGCGCCCGCGCGGGGCTCAACGAGGCCAACCGCCCCATAGGCTCCTTCATCTTCGTCGGCCCCACCGGCGTGGGCAAGACCGACCTTGCAAAGGCGCTCGCCGAGGCCATGTTCGGCGACGAAAAGCTGATGATCAGGTTCGACATGTCCGAGTTTATGGAAAAGCACACCGTGTCCAAGCTGATAGGCGCGCCCCCGGGCTATATCGGCTACGACGACAACAACGGCGGCCAGCTCACCGAAAAGGTGCGCCGCAAGCCCTACTCCGTGGTGCTCTTCGACGAGATAGAAAAGGCCCACCCCGACGTGTTCAACATTCTCCTGCAGATACTCGACGACGGCCGTCTCACCGACAGCAAGGGCCGCGTCATAAACTTCAAAAACACCATAATAATCATGACGTCCAACGTCGGCGCGAGTCAGATAAAAAAGATGCCCGCCCTCGGCTTTTCGGGCGGCGAGTCGGACGGCTACGACGACATGCGCGACAATATCTCCGAGGCCCTTCGGCAGTCCTTCAAGCCCGAATTTTTAAACAGGGTGGACGACATAATAATCTTCCGCAAGCTCACCAAGGAGGAGGCGGCCTCCATCTGCGTAAAGATAATCGACGGCCTCCGCCTCAGGCTGCGCGAGCGCTCCATCCGCCTCGCCGTCACGCCCGCCGCCATGCAAAAGCTCGTCGACGAGGGCTACAGCGACGAATACGGCGCCCGTCCCTTAAAGAGGGAGGTGCAGCGCCGCATCGAGGACAGACTGTCCGACGAGATACTCGCGGGCCGCGTGCTGCGCGGCGAAGAGGTCACCGTAGACGTTCACGACGGCGAATTCGTGTTCGCCTCGCAGAAGGTCGCCGACTGATAGCGTCGTTGGTCGGGGCATATCCCCGCCCCAATGCTTCATTTTAAGTTCCGGAACACACTCATTTATTCATAATTTTCCTACCCTAAGGGGCGCGGAGGGACTTAAAGTCCCTCCGCGCTTCTTTTCTTTCTTTATACGGGGGTGGCTGATATCTTACTTATTCTGCAGTATATTATTTTTCGACAAATATTGACAACGCCCCGCCCGTCTGTTATAATTACTATGTTATAAAAGCTATCGGGCTATGTTATAAAATCTATCGGAGAGAGTAATATATGATAGAAGTAAGACAGATAAGCGGCAAACGCGACAAGAAGAAGTTTTTCAAATTTCTCATCGACCTCTACAAGGGCAACAAGTATGCGGCGCCCAACCTCTACGCCGACGAATTCGCCGAGTTCGACCCCAACGTCAACGACGCCTTCCGCTTCGCCGACTGCAAAATGTTCCTCGCCTATAAGGACGGCAAAATAGCCGGCCGCATCGCGGGCATATGGCACAGGGGCTCCAACCAAAAGACGGGCTTAAAGCAGCTTCGCTTCACCCGCTTCGACGTCATCGACGACATCGAAGTCACGCGCGCCCTCTTTGCAAAGCTGTTCGAGTGGGCCAAGGAGCTGGGCATGAACGAGATAATCGGCCCCATATCCTTTTCCGACCTCAACGAGGAGGGCATGCTCATCGAGGGCTTCGATCAGGACAGCACATATATCGAAATATACAACTATCCCTATTACGTCGAGCACATGCGCGCCCTCGGCGCCTACAAGGTGGTCGACTGGAACTGCTACAGAATGACCGTGCCCGACTCGGTCGACCCCCGCCTCGCGCGCATAGCGGCGGCCATACAAAAGAGGGGCGGCTACGAGCTGTTGGACGTTGCGGGCCTCATGAAGAGGGACAAAAAATCGCTCGACAGATACGTTATGGAGTGCCTCGACGTGCTTGATGAAAGCTTTGCCCACCTCTACGGCACCAGCCCCCTCAACGAAAAGCAGAAGAGGAGGGAGATGAACACCATCTATCAGGTGCTCGTGCCCGAGTTCGCCGCCGTCGTGCTGAAGGACGACCACGTCGTCAGCTACGGCTTTGTAATGCCCTCCATGTTAAAGGTACTGCAAAAGGCGAGGGGCAGCATAGTTCCCTTCGGTATATTGCCATACATAAAGGCCATGACCCATCCCGAGGTGGCGGACATGATGTCCATCGGCGTGCGCGCCGACCACGCCAATCAGGGCACCGTGGCCATGATAATGCACAGCGTGCTCTGCGGGCTCATCAAAAGGGGAGTAAAGTATCTCGAAACGGGCCCCGAGCTCGAAACCAACTTAAACGTACAAAATCTTTGGAAGAACTTCGACCGAAAGCTGGTCAAGCGCCGCCGCTGCTGGGGCCTCGCCGTCCCCGACTAACTCCTCGTTTATAATGGCGTCATTTCGAGCGTAGCCGAGAAATCTCCCCGATAGAGTATGTCATTTCGGTCAAGCGAAGCGCCGCTTTCGCGATGAACGTAAGCATTTTTAATGCATGCGAACAAGATACGAAACTGTAGCATACGAAGTGAGCGAAACGGAGAAATCTCCCCCAAAAAAAGGAATGTCATTTCGACTGTAGCGAGCGTAAGCGAGCGAAACGGAGAAATCTCCCGGGCTACGCTTCAGATACACTTTCACCGCACTATGCAGAGGCGAAAAGCGCGGGGTGGGCGGGTGGGCCAGACTTGTCATCCTGAGCGACAGCGAAGGATCTCTTTGTCCGTCCATATCGGCGCTCGGGCAGAGATGCCTCGGCAACGCGCGCTCACGCTCGATTTTAGTCCAACCTTTATGGCGCGCTGCTCGGCATGACAAAGGGGGGAGGGGAGGAGGTTGCGCGCACCCCTCGGGCGGAGCATGTCATTTCGAGCGTAGCCGAGAAATCTCCCCGATAGAGCATATCATTTCGGGCAAGCGAAGCGCCGCTTTCGCGATGAACGTAAGCATTTTTAATGCATGCGAACAAGATGCGAAGCCGTAGCGGAGAAATCTCCCCAAAAAAAGGAATGTCATTTCGACCGTAGCACGCTTTGCGTGCGTAGCGGAGAAATCCCCCCGGCTACGTTTCAGATACACTTAGTACCGCTCCGCGAAGCGTGCGCAGCCCCGCGAGCACCCTCCGAAAAATATGTAGCAAATCGCTAAAGCACCGCACCCGCGAAGAGGGGGCGGGCAAGGGCGAATTTGCTTTCACGGAGTGCATAAATCAATTCCATAGCCTCGCGCAAAACTGTAGTATTTGCGCGAAAGAGGAGCCGCAGGCGCAAAAAGCAAACAAGCTGAGTTTACTCGGCTTGTTGCAAAATGCGCCTTGCTGCGACGAGCAAATATGTTCTTTTTTGGGCTATTATGTTGACAAATTAGACGCGATTATTTATAATGTAGAAAAGGCCGAAATTTTGCGGCCAACCAAAAATAAAAAACTTTAATGCGCCTGCCGCGGAGTGTCCGATTTCGGCAGGTCAAGGGAGTGCATTTTGGAAGAAACTAAAAACGACGACGTTATAAGGCTGGGCGATATCTTTCACGTTCTGTGGAAGAATATTATTCTCATCGCCATAATCACGGCGGCGGTGTTTGTCTGCGGCATAGTTTACACCTTTGCCATAGCCGAGCCCACCTATTCGTCCGAATCGTCCTTTGTTGTCACCTTAGGCGTTGACGAACAGGGGGAGGTGCAGCAGGGTCTGCCTTCCTCGTCCCTCGTCACCACCGTTGCGCAGCTCGTTACTCAGAATATTGTTCTCGAGCCCGTTGCCACCGCTAACGACATGACCATAGGCGAACTCAAGGATATGATAACCGTATCTTCGACCGGCTCTTCATTTCTTGTCAATGTAACGGTAGAGTGCGGCGACCCCGAATTGGCTCAGTCGCTCAACAACGAGATAATCGAAAGCCTGCAGGCTTACTACGAGTCCGGCCTTGCCCACACTTACGACAGTGGCATAATAGTCTCCTCGCCCGCTTCCGAGGGCGTATATACCTCGCCAAACAAGGTGCTGTACCTCGCCATCTTCCTTCTGGGCGGCCTCGTTGTGGGCTGCATTGCCGTGTATATCAAGGAATTCTGCTCCACCAAATTCAGGAACAAGAACGACATTGAAAATTACCTCGGCGCCAAGGTGGTGGGCCTCTTTGTCGACGACAAGTCCAAGGATAAAAAGACCGAACCCAACGCCCGCCGCTATGTCGAGCTCGTAAAGCCCAGCGTGCGCAACTACGAGCCCTACAACAAGCTGTTCACCAACATAAAGTATTCCAACGTCGACAACCCCTACAGGGTGATAATGATAACCTCCTCGCAGGAGAGGGAGCTTAAAAGCTCCACTTTGGGCAACTTTGCCTGCTGCATGGCCTACAACAATCAGAAGGTAGTGCTCATCGACATGGACATGCGTAAGCCCATTCAGCACAAATTCTTCAAGGTGCCCAAGGATAAGGGCATCATAGAGTATGTCGGCGGCAGCTGCACCAAGGAGGACATCATAAAGCACACCGAATACGGCGTGGACGTCATCACCGCCGGCAAGCAGGTCATCAATCCCGTAGTCATCATCGAGTCCGCGGGCTTCAAAAAGCTGCTCGCCGAGCTCGTCGAAAGGTACGACTATGTTTTGATCGACACTCCTCCCGTGCTCGCCTGCTCGGACGCATGCTCCATCTGCAAGCTCTGCGACGGCGTCATCTTCAACGTGGCCATGTCCGACGTCAAGAAAAAGAAGGCCGCAGCCGCCATGCAGAGCCTTCGCGACGTCGACGCCAATATAATAGGCATTAACGTCACCAAGGCGAGGGTCGACAAGCAGGACGACTACTACTATAACGACAAATACTACACCTCCCCCGCGCAGGCCGAAGGCCCGTCGGAAGGGGAGGAGAACAAGACCGAGGTTTAACATATGTTGGACATTCACAGCCACATACTGCCGGGTGTAGACGACGGCTCCAAGTCCATGGAAATGACAAAAAATATCCTCTCCAGATACGTTGAAGAGGGTATATCCGCCGTCATGTGCACTCCTCATCAGAGTGCGCAGCTCCGCCGTTCGGCTGTGCTCAGGGAGAGGTTCGCCCTCTTTAAGGAGGAGGTCTCGTCCTATCCCGTAGATTTCTACCTCGGTTCGGAGATATACTACTACGACGGCATGCTGGCCGACCTCAAGTCGGGCGAGCTGCTCACCCTCAACGACACTTCCTATGTGCTCGTCGAGTTCTCCACCCGCGCCGAGCTCGCCAACATTCCCGATGCCGTCTACGAACTGTCGCTCGCCGGCTACAAGCCCATAGTGGCGCACGTCGAAAGGTACGACTATCTCGAAAAGTCGTCCTACGAGGAGATAATCTCCAACGGCGGCATGCTGCAGGTCAATTCCTCGTCCTTCGGCAAAAAGGAGCATCTCGGCCTCTTAAAGCGCCTTTTAAAGCGCGACATGATCTCCTTCATCGCCTCCGACGCCCACAGCGATGGCCGTCGCAACGTCGATTTCTCGGCGGCGAGAAAGTTTATCGCCAAAAAGTTCCCCGCGCTCGTGCAGAAATTTTTCGGCGACAACAACATTTTTGCAAGTCAGACGTAATTTTTATCGGCCGCCGCGGCGCTTTTAAGCGCCGCGGCGGCCTTAAAACGTTCCCCTCAACGGAGAGCGGAGAGGGGGGCTTAAGCGCACGCGGCCAAAGCCGCAAAAAAATGGCGCATAACGTGCTTTATTTTGTGCTAATTGTCGGCCGCGTATTGACAAACGCCTCAATTAGTTGTATTATATAATTGTATAAAGGTTGTAAAATCTTTTTGTTGATTTCGGCTGCCGCGCCGACTGTGCGCGCGGCCTTTGCGGAGGACTTGGATGCCGGGTTTACTTCCCATGTGCGGGGCGCTGTTCGCCGCCGCGCTGTGCATCTGCATATGTTCGGCTATTCAGAAGCTGAAGGTACGCCTTAAGATAAGGCGCGCCCTTTTGGCCATGTCGTGGTCTTGCGCCTTCGGCCTGACCTGCTTTGCCTTCATGTCCGCAAACGTCGCCTCTATCATAGAAGTGGCAAGGTGCTGCGTCACCTCCGACGGGCCCGACTTAAAGCTGGCCGCCCACTATGCCACGGCCTGGGCCTGCAGGTTCAACGCCTTCGGCATGCTGTTCTCTCTCGTCGCCATAGTCGTCGGCTTCGCGCCCACGGTCATGCGCTCGATAGCCTCCGGCGAGGGCAAAAACGCCATCTTCGCGCCCTTCTGCGCGCGCATGGCGCGCCCCTCTGTGCTGCGCGCGCTGCTAATCACCTCGCGCACGGCGTCGCCCGCGGCCGTCCTTCAAAGATACAATTCATAGTCTCTGCCCCTGTTCGGCCGCCCGTCGGCCGGACGGATTTTGCCGCGCAAGCGGAAGAAAAATAACTTTCTTGCAGAGGTATTTATGCAGCAACAATTCGATTACACCGACGGCGCTCTGGCCGCCGTTGCGGACGAAGAGGACTTCACCCCGTCCGAGCCCGCGGCAATACGCGTGGCAAAGCCGTATGTGGCGCCCAAAAGATATTGCTACCGCTTCTTCAAGCGGCTGTTCGACATTGTCTCCTCGGCGCTGTTTTTAATAGTTTTCAGCTGGCTGTTCATAGTTTTAGCCCTCGTCGTAAAGTTGAGCGACGGCGGCAAGGTCATCTACAAGCACGAGCGCGTAGGCAAGAACGGCAAGACCATCTACATTTCCAAATTCCGCAGCATGCGCCCCGACGCCGACAAGCTCGAAAAAATGCTCAACCGCGAACAGCTCGCCGAATACGAGCGCGAATTCAAGGTGGACGACGATCCCCGCGTCACGCGCGTGGGCAGGTTTCTCCGCCGCACCTCGCTCGACGAGCTCCCGCAAGTGTGGGACATATTCACGGGCAAGATCTCCGTCGTCGGCCCCAGGCCGCTGATGAAGGGGGAGGTGTACGGCAAGTACGGCCCCGACGCGCAGAAGTTGCTGTCCGTCAAGCCGGGCATGATAGGCTGGTGGTCGGCCAACGGCCGCAGCAACGTCACCTACGAAAGCGGCCAAAGGCAGAAGCTCGAGCTGTACTATGTCGACAACTGCTCGGTGTGGCTGGACATAAAAATTATTTTCAAGACCATCTTCACGGTGGGCAGGCGCAACAACGGTGCCAAATGACGGCGTTATGAAGGATATAAAAGTTATAGTCGCGGCTCACCTGCAGTACCGCATGCCCTCCGACGGCATATATGTGCCCGTGCTCGCGGGCGCCGAGGGCAAGGCGGAAACGCCCCCCGGGTATTTCCGCGACGACGGGGGCGACAACATCTCGTCCAAAAACAAGAGCTATTGCGAGCTCACCTGCCTGTATTGGGCGTGGAAGAATACCTCGTCCGACTATCTCGGCCTCGTGCACTACCGCAGGCACTTCCGCGGACGGGGCAGGGGCGACAAATTCTCCAAAATTCTGACGGGCGAAGAGGCGGCGGGGCTGCTCGCCCAAGCCGACGTGCTTGTGCCCAAAAAGAGGCACTACTATATCGAAACAAACTACAGCCAGTATGTCCACGCGCACCACGCCGAGGGACTTTTGGCGGCCGAGGCGGCCATAAAAGAGCTCAGCCCCGAGTACATGCCGTCGTACAACAAGGTGATGGCCGAGCGCAGCGGACACAAGTTCAACATGTTCATAATGTCCCGCCCGCTCGCCGAAAGCTACTGCGGCTGGCTGTTCTCCGTGCTCGCCGAGGCCGAAAAAAATATCGACATCTCGGGCTGGAGCGCGCGCGAGCAGCGCGTGTTCGGCTACCTTGCCGAACGCCTTCTGGATGTCTGGCTCGATCATAACGGCGTCGCCTTCAAAGAGGTGCCCTACATGTTCATGGAAAGGCAGAACTGGCCCGCCAAGATAGCCAAATTTATAAAGCGCAAATTCTGTCCCCGCAAACACCGATAAGGCGCGGGGGCCGACTATATATGGTAATCTGCCTGTATCGGGTGTATAATGAATAGTGTTGCAGCGGTCGTCGTCACCTATAACAGGCGGCAGTTACTTTTAAATAACGTGCAATGTCTGCTGTCGCAGACGCGTCCTGCCGATATAATAGTCATCGACAACGCAAGTACGGACGGAACGGCCGAAGCTCTTCGGCCGTTTGTCGACGAGGGCAAAATAACCTATATCAACACGGGCGCCAACCTCGGCGGCGCGGGCGGCTTTCAGTACGGCATAAAACACGCCGTCGGCCTCGGCTACGAGTATATTTGGCTGATGGACGACGACTGCATGCCCTGCGGCACCGCCCTCGAGGAGCTGATGGCGGCGGACGGACGGCTGGGCGCAAACTACGGCTTTCTGTGCAGCAAGGTGCTGTGGAAGGACGGCGAGGTGTGCGCCATGAATGTGCCGAGGCGCACGCTCACAAAGCCCCTCAAAGGTTATTCGGGCGGGGATATCCCCGTGGCAATGGCCTCGTTTGTCTCCCTCTTTCTGCGCGCCGAGGTCGTGCGCGAGGTCGGCCTGCCCATAAAGGAATTTTTCATCTGGACGGACGACTGGGAGTACACAAGAAGGATATCTTTAAAATTCCCCTGCTACTGCGTGTGCCCGAGCGTCGTCGTCCATCACTCGGCCTCCAACATAGGCGCCAACATAGCCACCGAAAGCGCCGACAGGATACAAAGATTTTTCTATCTCTACCGCAACGACGTCTATCTCTACCGCCGCGAGGGTCTGAAGGGCTTTTTATACGAATGTGTGAGGCTGACCTCCCATTTTTTCAGGGTGCTGTTCAGGGCGCGCGACAATAAATTTAAAAGGATAAAAATGATGGTGCGCGGCACAAGGGCGGGTCTGTCCTTCAGGCCGCCCGTCGAGTATGTTTGAGATGAAGGTGCTTGAGTTGTTCGGCGAGCCCGTTTCCAACGGCGGGCAGGAGTCGTTCGTAATGAACGTGCTCTCGCATATGCCAGAAAACGATATGGTTTTCGACGTGCTCACGCCGTACTATTGCGACAACGAGCGCTACCGCGCCATAGTAGAGGACAGGGGCGGCAGGCTGTATTGCCTCGGCTTAAAGTTTGCCCCGGGCAAAAACAGGTTCAACCTCATAGGCCCGCTCAACGCATTTCTGTCCGGGGGCGGGTACGACGCCGTGCACATCCACTCGGGCAGCCTCTCGGTGCTGGCCGAGGGCGCGCGCGCCGCAAAGCGGGCGGGGGTAGGCAGCATAATCGTTCACTCCCACTGCGCGGCGGAGAGGATGACCCTCCGCCACAAACTCGTCAAATTTGCAATGAACGCCGCAATGCGCGGCTGTCCCACGCACTACGTCGCCTGTTCGTATGTTGCGGGCCTCTCCAAATTCCCCCGTTCTATAGCCGATAACAGGCTGATAATTTTAAAGAACGGCGTCGACCTCAAAAAGTTCGCCCCCTCGCTGCAGATGCGGCAGGAAATGCGCCGTCGGCTGGGCATAGCCGACGACGAGATAGTGTTCGGTCATGTGGGCAGATTTTCCTATCAGAAGAATCACCGATTCCTCATCTCCGTCCTCAGGCGTGCGGTCGGACGCGGCGCAAAGGTAAAACTGGTCGCCGTCGGCTCGGGCGAGACAATGGAGGACGTAAAGGCGGCCTGCCGCGCTATGGGATTGGAGGAGCGCGTCATATTCGTCGGCAACACCGCCAACGTGTGCGACTACTATTCGGCCATGGACGTCTTTTTGCTGCCCTCCCGCTTCGAGGGCCTGCCCATAGTCGGAGTAGAGGCTCAGGCCTCGGGCCTGCCCTGCATATTCTCCGCGGCCGTCACGCGCGAGGTCGCGCTCTCCCCCAATGTTTCTTTCCTGCCCATAGGCGACGGCGACGAGGACAGGTGGGCGGAGGAGGCCTTGCGCCTCGGCGCCCTTCCCCGCGGCGACAACTCGTCGTCGCTCAGGGCCGCAGGGTTCGATATCGACGACACCGTAAGGGCCTTCGTCGCGCTATACCGGACGGGAGTAAAAAACTCAAAGGAATAATGTTATGTACGATTACTTAATAGTCGGCAGCGGCCTCTACGGCGCAGTCTGCGCGCAGCAGCTCACGGCAAGGGGCAAAAAGGTGCTCGTCATCGAAAGGCGCCCCAACATAGCCGGCAACGTCTACACAAAGAACGTCGAGGGCATAAACGTGCACGTCTACGGCGCGCATATCTTCCACACCTCCGACAGGCGCGTGTGGGAGTATGTCAACCGCTTCGCCGAGTTCAACAACTTTGTCAACTGCCCCGTGGCGAGGTACAAGGGCGAGTGCTACAACCTGCCCTTCAACATGAACACCTTCACAAAGCTCTGGCCCGACGTGTTCACCCCGCAGGAGGCGGCCGCCCGCATCGCCGAGGAGATAGGCGAAAGCTACTGCCAAAATCCCTCCAACTTAGAGGAGCAGGCCATTAACCTCGTGGGCAAAACCATCTATCAAAAGCTCGTCAAGGGATATACGGAAAAGCAGTGGGGCAGGGACTGCAAGGAGCTCCCCGCCTTCATCATCCGCCGCCTGCCCGTCAGGTACACCTTCGATAACAACTACTTCAACGACCGCTATCAGGGCATTCCCGTCGGCGGATATACAAAGATGGTCGAAAATATGCTTGCGGGCGCCGAGGTCAGAACGGGCTGCGACTATTTAAAGGACAAGGCCTCCTACGACGCCATGGCCAACGCCGTCATCTACACGGGGCCTATAGACGAGTACTTCGGCTACTGCTACGGCCCCCTCGAGTACCGTTCGGTGAGGTTCGAAACCGAGCTTTTAGACATGCCAAACTTCCAGGGCAACGCCGCAGTCAACTACACCGAAAGGGAGGTGCCGTGGACGAGGATAATTGAGCACAAGTGGTTCGAGTTCGGCAAGGACGCCGAGGGACGCGACCTGCCCAAAACGGTCATCTCGCGCGAGTACAGCTCGGAGTGGAAGCCGGGCGACGAGCCCTACTACCCCGTCAACGATAAAAAGAACGGCGAGCTCTACGAAAAATACAGGGCTCTCGCCGAGGGCGAAAAAAAGGTGCTCTTCGGCGGCAGGCTGGGGCAGTATAAGTATTTCGACATGGACGACGTCATTGCCGCCGCGCTCGAAGCGGCGCAAAAATTGCAGTAATAGCCAGGCAGGCGGCCCCCGCGCGGGGTCTGTCAGAATATAAGGGTGGCGCGCGCCCCGCTTTCAAAGCGGGGCGCGCGCCGCCTTTTAAGGTATAAAAGGCCCTTTCGCGCCATAATTCGTCATAATAGTGTATTTTACGGCATAAAGTATTGCCATAGGGGTCGGCGCGGCCGACCGCAGGGGGAATGAGTTATGTGGGAATACATGCAAAGACGGGTGATGTGCGAGGCCGAATACATAACCGCCAACGGCGCCACCGTGCGCGCGGCGGCTGCGGCGCTGGGCGTTTCCAAATCTACCGTCCACAAGGATGTTTCCGAGCGCCTCAAAGAGATCGACGCCTCGCTGTATGCCGAGGTTAAAAAGGTGCTCTCCAAAAACCTTGCCGAGCGCCACATTCGCGGCGGCAACGCCACAAGAATAAAATACGCCCACTCCAAAAGGGCCGCGCCCGCCAAAAAGTGAGCATTTGCACGGTATGCGTAAAAGCTTCGCGGCGGCGGGAGAGCAGAAGGAGCGCCCCCTCAGTCGGCAATAAATTGCCGCCAGCTCCCCATGGCGACGGGGAGCCATAGAGCGGCGCGCGGCCCCTCGGGTAGAGCTTGTCATTTCGAGCGTAGCCGAGAAATCTCCCGGGCTACGTTTCAGATACCCTTAATACCACAATATGGCCTCCCCTTCGTATGGGGAGGTGTCTGCATGCGAGAGCATGCAGACGGAGAGGTCGAAAAATTTTAATAATTTATTCCTTTTGTCATCCTGAGCGATAGCGAAGAATCTCATAGTCCGTCTGTATCGGCGCTGGAGTAGAGATGCCTCGACGACGCGCGCACATTCTCTTATTGTACCCAACCATATCGGCGCGCTGCTCGGCATGACAAGGGGTGGGTATGGGTGCGCAGCCCCGCGAGCACCCTCCGAAGAATAAAAGCAAACAAACTTTATGCCGTGCCGCAACTTTAGTTGCGGCTTGCAAAGGGGAGTTTGCGTTTCGCGCGGAGCGCAGAAAATCAATTCCTTAGCCTCGCGCAAAACTGTAGTATTTGCGCGAAAGAGGAGCCGCAGGCTATAAAGCAAACAAGCAAAGTTTACTTGGCTTGTTGCGAGGTTAGCCTTGCGGCGACGACGCGGCGCCGAATGGATTGTATTTAAATCTCAAATTTTGTCGCAAAATAAAATTTTGGGACAATTTAAAAATTTTTTCGCCCAATAGTTTACTTGCGGAAAATAATGTGTATAATAGTAAATGTAAAAGGCAATGCGCCTCATACATTTCCATCGTTCATTATTTTTCCCCCTTATCATATAGTAAACGGAGCAGACTACGGTCTGCTCCGTTTACTGTTATCGGCCTTTAGCTTTGCAGCCTCCCCTTTGCAGAGGAGGCTGCGCGTATTTTTGTAGTAATAGCGGTCGGATAAAGTCGATATGCGGCAGTCGCCTCATTATGAATGTGCGGGCGCCGCAATGTCCGCTTATTTTATCTCCCTAACCCAGCCTTCGGGTGCGGGCAGGCGTCCCATCTGTATTCCCGTCAGCGTGTCGTACAGCTTCTTGGTTACGGGCCCCATCTCGTCCATGCCTGAGGGCAGGCAGATCTCCTCGCCGTGGTCGATTATCTTGCCCACGGGCGATATTACCGCCGCCGTGCCGCACAGTCCGCACTCGGCAAAGTCCTTGACTTCACTCAGCCTCACGGGCCTGTGCTCCACCTTCATGCCGAGAATTTTCTCCGCCACATAGCACAGCGACCGTCTGGTGATGGAGGGGAGGATGGAATCCGACTTAGGCGTCACCACCGTGCCGTCCTTTGTCACAAATAAAAAGTTGGCTCCGCCCGTCTCCTCCACAAAGGAGCGGGTGGCGGGGTCGAGGTACATGTTCTCGTCGTAGCCGTTGGCGTGCGCGTCCACAATGGCGTGCAGGCTCATGGCGTAGTTGAGCCCCGCCTTAATGTGTCCGGTGCCTCGGGGGGCCGCCCTGTCAAAGTCGCTCACGCGTATGGTTATGGGTTTTGCGCCCCCCTTGAAGTAGGGCCCTACGGGCGTGCAGAATATCCTCATTTCGTACTCTTCGGCGGGCTTTACGCCGATGACGGGCGAGGAGGCGAACATGACGGGCCTTATGTACAGCGTGGCGCCGCTGCCGTAGGGCGGAACGAACTGCCTGTTGGCCGCAACCACCCTCTCGACGGCGCAAACAAACCTGTCCTCGGGGAATACGGGCATCTCCAGCCTTGCCGCCGACTGCGCCATGCGCTCGGCGTTGAGGTCGGGGCGGAAGGTAACTATCCTGCCGTCCTCCGTCCTGTAGGCCTTCAGCCCCTCGAAGCAGGTCTGGGCGTACTGCAAAACTCCCGCGCACTCGCTTATCGTAACGGTGTCGTCGGTGGTCAGTTCGCCGTCGCTCCACTTGCCGCCCCTGAATTTGGCAACATAGCGGAAGGGCGTCTTTATGTATGCAAACCCTAAGTTGCTCCAGTCAAGTTCTTTAGTCATTTTCCTCACCTTCCTTAAGTTAATTAAAAATATTATACTCCCGCCCGCTCCATATGTCAACAACACGATTGACAAAAATGCATATTTTGTGATAAAATGTATCCAATATGTCGCATATCACAGCCATTGAACAACAACAGCGCGACAAAACGCGCTGCTCGGTGTACATCGACGGAGTATTTTACTGCGGGCTCAAGATAGAGGTCGCCGTAAAATACCGCCTCAAGCCGGGCATGGAGATAGAAAAGTCGGCTTTGGACGAAATTCAGCTCGCCAACGAAAAGCTGCAGGCGGTGGAGCGGGCAATGACTCACCTCTCGGCCACCCTCAAAACCAAAAAGCAGATGTCCGACTTCCTCGCCTCCAAGGGCTACACGCCCGCCGTCATCGACTATGTCATAAAAAAGCTCGAAGGCTACGGCTATATCGACGACTTCGCCTACTGTCGCGCCTATGTTTCGGACGCAAGGGGCAAGGGTAAGACCGCCCTGCGCGCCGCCCTCGTCAAGCGCGGAGCCGACCGCGCCGCGATAGACGAGGTTTTGGAGGACGTGGAGGAGGACGTGGAGGAGGCGCTCGCCGTCGCCCTCAAATACATGCGGGGGCGCGAGGCCACGCGCGAAAACCTCTACAAGGCGGTAAGGTACCTCATTTCAAGGGGCTATTCCTACGATACGGCAAAAGAGGCCGTGGCAAAGCTGGGCGACGCCGATGATTTTTCGGACTGAGAGAGTGGAGAAAGAGGGGGGAGTGGAAAAAGCGGAGGTAATTTTTTGTGCAGAAATTTTTATCCAACGAGCAGATGCGCGCCGCCGACGCGCATACGATAAACAATTTAAAGGTGCCCTCGGCCGAACTCATGCGCCGTGCGGGACGGGCCCTCGCCGACGAGGTCGAAAAGGCCGCGTCGCTCTACGGCGGCAATATCGTGGTGGTCTGCGGCGGAGGCAACAACGGCGGCGACGGCTACGTCTGCGCCGCCGAGCTCGCCTCGCGCGGGCTTAAAGTGGCCGTTTTCGACATCTCCGACGGCAAATATTCCCCCGACTGCGCCGCCGCCCGCTCGGCATACAAGGGCGCATACACGCAGTCCGCCGAGGGCGACGTTGTTGTAGATTGCATCTTCGGCACGGGGCTCTGCCGCGAGGTGTCGGAGGGCTACGCCCGCGTCATAAACGAGATCAACGGCGGCTCGGCCTACGTCGTTTCGGCCGATATCCCCAGCGGCCTCAACGGCGACAACGGTCAGATACTCGGCACGGCCGTGGAGGCCGACCTCACCGTGGCCATGGGCGAGTATAAGCTCGGCCATGTGCTGGGCGACGGCCCCGACTGCTGCGGCGCCGTGGTAAGGGCGGATATAGGCATCGCCGCCGAGGGCGACTATGCCTTTTCGTACGACGACGAGGAGGTGGCCGCATTCTTCCCCAAAAGGCGGCGCAACACGCACAAGGGCAGCTACGGCTCGGCCTGCCTGATCGCGGGCTCCTCGCGCTATCCCGGCGCGGCCGCGCTCTGCCTCTCGGGCGCCCTGCGCTCGGGCTGCGGCTATGTAAAGCTGTCCTCCTCGCCCGAGGTGACAAACGCGTTGGCGGCGGCATATCCGCAGGCCATCTATCTGTCCTCGCCCGACTATTCCTCGCAGGCCATGGCCATAGGCCCCGGCTGCGGCGACGCGACCCAGCTCTACTCGGCCATAACCGCAATAATCCGCTCCTACCGCGGCAAACTGATAATCGACGCCGACGGCATCAACGCTCTCGGCCGCAGCGGCGCCAGCGTACTGCGTTCGGCGCGCTGTCCCGTGCTCGTCACGCCGCACGTCATCGAATTTTCAAGGCTTTCGGGCAGGCGCCTTTCCGAAATTATCGCCGACCCCGTCGGCTGCGCGCGCACCTTTGCCTCCGAATACGGCGTCATAGTGCTCTTAAAGGGCGCGGGCACCGTCATCACCGACGGCAAAAAGGTAGTGCTCAACCTGCGCGGCTGCACGGCTCTTTCCAAGGGCGGCAGCGGCGACATGCTCACAGGCCTCATCTCGGGCACGGCGGCAAGGGGAGTCGACCTCTTCGACGCGGCCGTAAGCTCGGCCTACATAATGGGCGTCGCCGCCGAGATAGCCGAAAGCAAATACACCGCCTACTGCGCGGGCGCCGCCGAAATAATCTCCTGCCTTCCCGACGCCGTCAAGCGCGTCACCTCCGCGGCCGTCGGCCGTTAAATCGGGTTTATTTTATTCTCGTTCGGTATAGAAACGCAACCTGTTTTCTCTTTTGCTTTTATGCATTGCTTGCAAAAAGCCCTTAAAACTTGATACGGAATTCACCTTTTTAATTTTGCGGCGCGCGGAAATTCTTCCGCGCGCCGCCCGTTTATATAAATGTATATATTTATAAAATTTTGAATAAAATCGCACCATAAGCAAAGTTAATGGCTTATATAATCACAAATTAAAGGAATTAGTGAAAACTACAAAAAAAATTTGTTAAATATCATTTACAAACTTCAATTTTGGGTGTATAATATACATAACAATTTTATAATTGATTTTCTTTCCATGGTGTGATATATGAAAAAATTTATCTGTACTATTCTGCTTGTCATCTGCGGCGTGTGCGCCGCGTTCGGGTTCGCCGCGTGCGGCGGGCCCGAACAGCCCGCCGCCGAGCCCGAGCAGCTTCCCGCTCCTCAAAACGTCCGCTATGTCAACGGCATACTGTCGTGGGACAGCGTGCCCTCTGCCGAGGAGTACCTCGTCTGCTATGGCGACGTTCAGAAGGAGACCAGACAGCGCTTTTTGCAGATAGCCTTTTCCTACGACAGCACAATAGAGGTCGTGTTCAGAGTCAAAGCCGTGGGCGACGGCTTGGACTATTCAGATTCCGATTGGGGTGAGTGCACATTCACCTATTACAAAGTCTCCGATGCGTTGCAATTCAACCTTCTCTCCGACGGCAGCGGCTACGAGGTCACGGCCGTCAACCACACCGATTACAGCGCGCTCGCGGGCGAGCTGTACATCCCCGATTTCTACAACGATAAGCCCGTCGTAAGCATAGCCGATCATGCTTTTTCCTTTGAAGGGCTTGTCGCCGGCGGAATGGAGATGCCCAGCAATTCCTACACCACAAGCGTTCGCCTGCCGGCATATCTCGAGCGTATAGGCGAATATGCATTCTCAGATTGTACCGCTCTGGAGGCAATAACCGTTCCCGAGGGCGTCACTTTTATCGGCGACGGCGCGTTTTCAAATTGCGGGCAGCTTGACGGGATTGGAATGCCCGAAGGTCTGGAATATCTCGGCGGCGGCGCCTTCCGAGATTGTTTGCAACTCAAGGAGATAGTCATCCCTTCAACTATTACCGAGATATTGAGCAGTACATTTTGGGGTGCGGGTCTAACTTATATAAATATCCCAGATACCGTCACTCGGATAGAGTCCTACGCTTTTATGGATTGTGCCTCGCTCGAAAGCGTTAAAATGTCTGCAAATATCGAGTTTTTAGGCATGAGGATCTTCGATGGCACCGCATGGTACCAGTCTCAACCGGACGGCTATGTGCTCTTCGGCGACATTCTCTATAAACACAAGGGTGATGTTCCCGCTGGCACGGAGATAGAACAGCTCCCCGCAGATATAAAATATATCGCAAGCGACGCATTCAGCGACTGCAGTAGCCTTGTCTCCATAAATTTAAAGGGCGTATCCCTTCTCGGGCAGGCGCAAAGCGTATTCAGTTGGTGCACGTCTTTAAAGGAAGTTCTCAACATTCCCGTTGTCGAAACATTGCCGGAAAATTTTTTCGTTAATTGCCGAAATCTCGATAACGTCGTCCTGCCCGAAGGGATCAAGGTAATCGGTGACGGTGCTTTTAGTAATTGCCGCTCTCTCAAAAATATAAGTCTTCCATCCACGCTCGAAAAAATAGGGGCTAACGCCTTTGGTGTATGCACCTCCTTAAAGGAGATAGATATCCCCGACGGCGTAAAGGTTATAGAATTCGGTGCGTTTCAGCAGGCGGGGATAGAGACTCTTGTGCTGCCCAAAGGCCTCACCGTTCTTGAAAACATATTAGGCGGCGGAGGTGCGCTCACCGCCCTTGTCATCCCCGCCACGGTCAAACAGGTAGCGGCGTCTACCGTCTTTGCGGGTTGGGGCGATGACATTCAGGCCATATATTACGGAGGTACCGCCGAGGAGTGGGCGGAGTTCCGCAAGAAGATCGACATGCAGTATCTCCCCAACGCCACCATATATCTGTACAGCCAAACCGAGCCGACGGCAGAGGGCGACTTATGGCACTACGCCTCCGATGGTAAAACACCCGTCGTATGGCAGTAATAAAATGTAACTTGTTTTTTTTCCGAATCACAATTTTTGCGGCGCGCGGAAATTCTGATGAGCGGTATATTTCCCCCCTTTTGCGGCCATAATATGCGCAGGCGGCGGTACATACGCGGCCGTAAAGCTTTTGCGGCCGAACTTCATATAATGTATTATGACTGCCTGCCGCCCCTTAGTTTGGCGGCGCGAGGTAAAATGCAATGATAAAGCGAGGAGAACTATACTACGCCGACCTCTCGCCCGTTGTCGGCAGCGAGCAGGGGGGAGTCAGGCCCGTGCTCGTGGTGCAGAACGACGTCGGCAACAAGTTTTCGCCCACGGTCATAGCCGCGGCGGTCACCAGCAAGATAAACAAGGCTAAACTGCCCACCCATATCGAACTGCCCTCCTCGGCCTACGGCCTCACGAAGGATTCCGTCATACTGCTCGAACAGATCCGCACTCTCGACAAGCGGCGCTTAAAGGAGCGCATAGGCGAACTGTCGGACGAAACCATGTCCAAAGTCGACAAGGCCATACTCATAAGTCTTGGCTTTATAAAATAAACATGCTCTCATGTCGGAACGGGGCGGGCACTCGGGTGCCCGCCCCTTAATAATGCCTCCGAAGGGCGGAGGCAGAGGGGGGGTGCGGCGCGGACACAGTCCGCGCCGCACCCCTTTCCGCGCATGAGCAGGCTTTCCGTCACCTATTTTTTACAAAAATATGCGCCAAAACACTTTTAATCGCCGCGCGGCTGTGGTATAATAAAGGCATGGCAAAAATAAAACTCAAACCTCACTTCGGCAAGGTCAGCGCCATACTCGTCGCCGTCTGCCTCGCCCTCGCGGGGTTGGACATACTCTTAAAATACCTCGAAGAGGCCCAAGGCTGGAACTTCACCGTCATCCCGGGCTTCATATGGGTGGAGAGCGGCCACCGCAACGACGGCGCGGCCTTCTCGTCTTTCGCGGGCAGCACGGCCTTTCTCATCGCCTTTTCGGTCATACTCTCCATAGTCGTCGCCGCCGCCTTCGTCTTTTTGGAGGACAGGCACGTCCTGTTAAAGACGGGCCTTGCCATGGTGCTCGGCGGCGCTCTGGGCAACCTTTACGACAGAATATTCTTCGCCGGCGAAGTGCGCGACTTCGTGTGGGTCAACATGCTGTTCACCAACGCCTGCTGCAACTTTGCCGACTTCTTCATAGTGTTCGGAGTCATAGTCATCCTCGTCGACTTCGTATTACTTAACGAATGGGCCCTCATTCCCCTCACCAAAAAGGCAAAGGAGGCACAGAAGAGGGAGCGCGAGGCCGAGGATGGCAAAGGACGGGACGAGGGCGGCGGACAATGAAGCGCGTCTGCTTTGCCTCCCCCAAAAACTATGTCCGGGCCGACATATGCCTCAGCGAACACATTCCCGACCGCACCCGTTCGGCCCTTAAAAAGCTGTTCGAGGGCGGCGGAGTTACAATAAACGGCCGTCCCGCCAAGCCCTCGCAGGGCGTGGAGGAGGGGGACGAGGTGTCGCTCACCCTCCCTGACCCCGTGGAGATAGCCGCCCGCCCCGAGGACATCCCCCTCGACATAGTCTACGAGGACGACGACATAGCCGTCGTCAACAAGCAGCAGGGCCTCACCGTGCACGCCGGCAACGGCAATATCGACGGCACGCTCGTCAACGCCCTTCTCTTCCGCCTTAAAAACCTCAGCGGAGTGGGCGGCGCCCTCCGCCCGGGCATCGTGCACAGGATAGACAAGAACACCTCGGGCCTGCTCGTCGTCGCAAAAAACGACGCAGCCCATCTCTCCCTCGCAAAACAGATAGAGAGCAAGACCTGCTCCCGCCAATATCTCGCCCTACTGGAGGGAGTTTTAAAGGATGATGGCGGCAACGTCACCACATACATAGGCCGCGACCCCAAGGACAGGGTAAAGATGGCCGTAGTCCCTCCCCAAAAGGGCAGGCTCGCCGTCACCGACTACATTGTCGAACAGCGTTCGCAGGGCTATACTCTGGCACGTTTCATCCTCCATTCGGGCCGCACCCACCAGATACGCGTGCACGCGAAATACCTCGGCCACCCCGTCGTCGGCGACGACGTCTACGGCATAAAAAAACAGCGCTTTGCACTCAACGGCCAGTTGCTGCACGCCTGCAGGCTCGAGCTCACCCACCCCGCCACGGGCGAGAGGATGACCTTCACCGCGCCCCTGCCCGGCTATTTTAAGGAAGTTTTAATAAAGCTCGGCTTCGACCTTTCGGCCGTCGGATGCTGAAAAATATTTCGAACGCTGCGCGCCGCGAGCGCGTATAAATAAAAGGAGTTTATCATGGCTAAGAAAAGCAATCAGTCAAACGAAAAGAAGACCGTCGTCGTCAGGCGCACGGTGGTCACCAACGGCAGCATAGTCAGAACGTGCGCGTTCTGGGGCATGGCCGTCGCCGCCGTGCTCTATGTAGTCAGCGGTCTCATCAACTTCATCGCCTCGTACACGGGCGGTCTGGGCGACGCCCTTCAGGCTGTCGTCGGCGTAATAACGCTGCTCGGCAACATTGCCGTCATCGTCGCAATCGCCCTGCCCGCATACGGCTACGTCAGCGGCAAAAACCGCAACTGGCGCGCGGCATACTGGATCTTCCTCATCATCTTCGTGCTCGGCGTTGTATTCGGCGCCATCCCCACTTTCTTCTGATTTGGGGGCAAAAAAGTCATTTAAACCGCATGCCCGCGCTTTTATCGCAAGCGCGGGCATATTTTTCTTTACAACGGCGCCCGTTTGGGGTATAATCTAATTGAAATAACATTTTAAAGGTAGAATAATGGCAAATCCGTTGATCGCCATAGTCGGCAGGCCCAATGTCGGCAAAAGCACGTTTTTCAATAAAGTAGTCGGCCGCAAGGTGTCCATAACCGAGGACAGACCGGGCGTCACGCGCGACAGGCTGTATGCCGACGCCGAGTGGCGCGGCAAGGCCTTCTCCCTCGTCGATACGGGCGGAATAGAGCTCAAGTCGGACGACCTCATGTGGCGCGAGATCAAAAAACAGGCCGAAGTCGCCATAGAAACGGCGCAGGTCATTTTATTTTTCGTCGACGGAAAGGAGGGGCTTACCTCCTCCGACTACGACGTCGCCGACATGCTCCGCCGCAGCAAAAAGCCCGTCATCCTCGTCGTCAACAAGATAGACGACTACTCCGAGGACAAGCTCTTCGAATTCTATTCGCTCGGTCTGGGCGAGCCCTATCCCGTGTCGAGCGAGCACTCCACGGGTATCGGCGACGTGCTCGACGAGGCCGTGTCGTGGTTCGAAAAGTACGAAAACGAGGAGGACGACAGCATAAAGATAGCCGTCGTCGGTAAGCCCAACGCGGGCAAGAGCAGCCTCGTCAACAGGCTTTTGGGCTTCGAGCGCTCCATAGTTACCGACATAGCCGGCACCACGCGCGACGCCATCGACACAAAATTTACCTACGACGGCAGGGCTTACACCATAATAGACACGGCCGGCATACGCAAAAAGTCGAGGGTGGAGGACGACGTGGAGTACTACTCCGTAATGCGCGCCTTCGACGCCGTCCGCCGCGCCGACGTCTGCCTTCTCGTCGTCGACAGCACCGAGGGGCTCACCGAGCAGGACACCAAAATAATCGGCTACGTTCACGAACAGGGCAAGCCCTCGGTGGTCGTTATGAATAAGTGGGATATCATCGAAAAGGACACCCACACCATAAACAAGTTCGAGGAAAAGCTCAAAGAGGACTTGAAGTTCATGGACTATTTCAAGTCGATATATGTGTCGGCCAAGACGGGTCAGCGCACCGAAAGGATAATGTCCGCCGTCGACGAGGTCTACGCCAACGCGCACTTCCGCGTGCCCACGGGCACTTTGAACGACCTCATCTCGGACACCGTCCGCGCCAACGAGCCGCCCTCATACAACGGCCGCAGGCTCAAGGTGTACTACTCCTCGCAGGTGTCCGTCGCCCCGCCCACATTCGTCCTGTTTGTCAACTCAACCGATCTTCTGCACTTTTCCTACGAGCGCTTCCTTGAAAACACTTTAAGAAAGTGCTTCAACTTCTCGGGTACACCCATAAGGATTCTCACGCGCGAAAAGGGCGAAAACAAGCAGTAAAGGAGGTATATCCCCGCATGTACGTCAATTTTTCCGATATATGGTACTGGGTAGTTCTCGGCTGCGTTTTAAGTTATTTTGTCGGCTGTTTCAACTTCGCCGTGCTTATATCCAACTTAAAGCACAAGGACATCCGCTCGCAGGGCAGCGGCAACCCGGGCACCATGAACATGTCGCGCACCTTCGGCTGGAAGATAGGCCTTATAAACTTCTTCTGCGACGCCTTAAAGGGCATAATTCCCGTAATGGCAGGCCATCTCGCCTTCGCGGGCATGACTTTTACCGGTACTGATTTTGCCGTGTGCGACCTCACGCGCTATCTCTTCGGCCTCTTTGCGGTGGTAGGCCACGTTTTCCCCGTCACAATGAAATTCAGGGGCGGCAAGGGCATAGCCACAACTCTCGGCGTGTTCACCTGCGGCGTCACCTGCGAAGTCGGCTGGTTCTTCCCGCTGGCCGTCGCCTTTCTTCTGTTCATTGTCTGGTACATATATGCCTTCGAATGGGGCTCCATGGGCTCGCTTATCGGCGTTTCGGGCTTTACCGTATGGCAGGGGGTGTACTCCTTTGTAAAGTATAGCTCCTCGCTCGACGGCGCTTATACGATAGCCCTGTTTATGGTGCTGCTGGCCTTCAACCTCATAACGTGGATAGCCCATCGAAAAAATCTTTATAAACTGCTCGGCGGCGAGGAGCACCGCACCTCCATAAAAAAGATGATCCACAAAAACAAGACCAAGGCCTGACGGATACGCTTAAAACAATTTCTGACCGATCGGCGGCGTAAAAACCTGCTCCGCCGAAACAGAACGCGCCGCGGCGGGAGTGCCTCCCGCCGCGGCGCACAAAAAAGATATATTTTTAATTTGCCGTACAATGATTGACATATCGGCAATCACATGATAAAATATAAGAGCAACAGAGGGATGCGCCGTTCAGCGGTTGGCCCCGAGTGCGATCAAATAACCGCCGAGACTACCACATACAGGGCGGTTATTTTTTTATGATTATGTAGATTTTGTCCTTTGTTACTCTGAAAGAGATGACAATGCCTTGCTCCACCAAACGGAGAAGAAGGCGCAGGAAATGCAAATCCATACAATCACCCCCTTTCAAGAAAATACTCATCATATTTCCCCGAAAGGGGCCAACCGCCTTGGGGCATCCGTGTTGCTCCGTGATTTAATAATAACATATCTATGGTGTGACGGTCAACAGATTTTATAAAATTCACCCTTAATATTTTACGCCGCGGCGGGAGTTCCTCCCGCCGCGGCGCATGTCTGTTCAGTTACCTTATTATCCCCGCTTTCGCGGCGGGTTTATCATTTTTTGCCGTCCCCGCCGTCGGGCGAGTTCTCCTTCGAGCGTATGGCGTACTCCACGCTGCCGTTCTCGTCGAGTATGGCCTGCACAAAATCGTTGTACTGCCCGCTCTTTATCACGACGGCGATATAGCTGTCGTCCTTAAAGCTCACCCACAGCTTGTCGGTCTCCCTGTCGAGCACCACGGCCTCGATATTTTTTGCAGGATATCTGCTCTTTATCGGCCCGAAGGCGCAGGTCAGCAGTCCGTCGCCCACCTCGTAGCGGGAGGAGAGCAGTATCGCCGTCAGCAGTCCCGCGGCGGCTATGGTCACGGCGAACATCAGAATGTATATCACCAGCGGCAGATAGGGGTTAACGGCGTGCGTAACGCCGTCGGAAATGCACACATACAAATTTATGCCGAAGCCCGCCGCGCACACGGCAAGGCCGGCGTATATCATTATGCGCGTCAGCCTCGGAAAGGCGTAGTCGAATTTTTTCATGCTCCCATTATATACCCCTCCGACAAAAATAGCAACCTTTGCGGGCACAATTTTTAATTTGCCGCGCTTAAGACTTGAATAAATTTGAGTTATATAGTAGAATGTAGTCATTAACGCAAAAGGAGGCGGGGCACATGCTCAAACTCATCAAGGGCGGCGTCTACTACACGGGCGGCAAACTCATAAAGGAAAATGTGGCGTTCATGCGCGAGGAACAGAAGAGGGAGGCCGTAAAGGGCACCATAGCCTATCGCATACTCAAGGCGCACAACGTGGGAGGGGAGGACGACCTCAAACTCAAATTCGACGCCCTCGCCTCGCACGACATAACCTATGTGGGCATCATCCAGACGGCCAAGGCCTCGGGTCTCGAGCGCTTTCCCGTGCCCTACACTCTGACAAACTGCCACAACTCGCTGTGCGCCGTCGGCGGCACGATAAACGAGGACGACCACATGTTCGGCCTCTCCGCCGCAAAAAAATACGGCGGCAACTTCGTTCCGCCCCATCTTGCCGTAATTCACCAGTACATGCGCGAGATGCAGGCGGGCTGCGGAAAGATGATCCTCGGCTCGGACAGCCACACCCGCTACGGCGCCCTCGGCACCATGGCCGTGGGAGAGGGCGGGCCCGAGCTCGTAAAACAGCTCCTCGGCCAGACCTACGACGTCCCCCGCCCCAAGGTTATCGCCGTATATCTGAAGGGCAGGCTCAAAAAGGGAGTGGGCCCGCACGACGTGGCCATCGCCCTCGTCGGCGCCACCTTTAAAAAGGGCTTCGTAAAGAACTGCGTGCTCGAATTTGTCGGCCCGGGCATTGCCAACCTCTCCATGGATACGCGCAACGCCATCGACGTAATGACCACCGAAACGGCCTGCCTCTCCTCGATATGGGAGACCGACTCCCTTACGGAGGAATACTTTGTTCAGCACGGCAGGGAGGGCGACTTCAAGCCCCTCCGTCCCGCCGACCCCGCCTACTACGACGGCGCCGTCGTTATCGATCTCTCCCGCATAGAGCCCATGATAGCTCTGCCCTTCCATCCCTCCAACGCCTTCACCCTGCGCGAGGTGATAGAGGATCCCCGCGGCATCCTCGGCGCGGTGGAGGAGGCGGGCAACAAGCTCAAGGGCGAGGGCAGGCCCTTCCGCCTTCTCGATAAAGTCCGCCCCGACGGCGTGCACGTCAGTCAGGGCATAATAGCCGGCTGTGCGGGCGGCTCGTATGAAAATATCGCCCGCGCCGCCGAAATACTCCGCGGCCGCAGCTGCGGCTTCGGCGAATTCTCGCTCTCGGTCTATCCCCAGAGTCAGCCCGTGTTCAAGTGCCTTGCCGACAACGGCTACGTTTCAACTCTCATGGACAGCGGCGCCGTGATAAAGACGGCCTTCTGCGGCCCCTGCTTCGGCGCGGGCGACACCCCCGCCGACAACGCCCTCTCCATCCGCCACACCACGCGCAACTTTGAAAACAGAGAGGGCTCCAAGCTCGGCGAAAAGCAGCTCGCCGCAGTCGCGCTCATGGACGCCTGCTCCATAGCCGCCACGGCGGCCAACGGCGGCGTGCTCACGCCCGGCACCGAGGCTTCGTTCAATTCCCGCATAAAGAAGTATTATTTCGACGCCGCCATCTACAAAAACCGCGTCTACAGCGGCGCCATGAAGCCCGAAAAGGGCGCCGAGCTCGTCTACGGCAACAACATTGCCGACTGGCCCGAACAGCTCCCTCTCGGCCGCGACCTCCTGATAAAGGTGGTGTCGGTAATTAACGACCCCGTCACTACCACCGACGAACTCATCCCCTCGGGTGAAACCTCGTCCTACCGCTCCAACCCCATGCGGCTGGCCGAGTTTGCCCTCTCCAGAAAGGATCCCGCCTACGTCGGCAGGGCCAAGGCCGTAAGGGCCGACGAGGAGGAGAGGAGAAGGGGCGGCCGCCTGCCCGAAGGCGTTTTGAAGGAGGTGGGCGATATCGTCCCCGCCGACGCCATGCTGGGCAGCTGCGTAGTGGCGAGAAAGCCGGGCGATGGCTCGGCCCGCGAACAGGCGGCCTCCTGCCAGCGCGTTCTTGGCGGCGTGGCAAACATCGCTTTGGAGTACGCCACCAAGCGCTACCGTTCCAACCTCATCAACTGGGGCATGCTCCCCCTTGTGGCCAAGTCCTTCAATTTCGGGGTGGGCGACTATGTGTATATATCCGACGTGCGCTCGCATATCGCCAAGGACGACCCCGTCATCCCCGCCAGGCACATCTCGGGCGGAAAGGTAAAGGATATCTACCTCACGGTCGGCCCCATGACCGAGGAGGAGAAAAAGATAATCCTCTCGGGATGCCTTATAAACTACAACAAAAAATAATTTTTAAGGGGCGGGCGGCGCAAATTGCGCCGCCCGCCCCCTAAATTTTAAATTGCCCTAAAAAATTTCTTGCCACGCGCCTTTAAATGTGGTAAAGTAATATAGCCTGAATCCAAAGGTACGCCTGAGGACGAAGGGAGCACAAAAAGCATCTTACCCGCGCGAAGATTTTTTGCGCGGCGCATTGCCTTTTCTCCCTCCCTCGGGCAGGGAGGTTTTTTTATGTCCGAAAACAGACTCGCCGTCCTCTCGCTCATTGTAAGCGACCGCGCCGAGAGCGCCGCCCTCAACGCCGCGCTCTCCGACTTCGCCCCCTACATAGTCGGCCGCATGGGCGTGCCGTACAGGGAGAGGGGCGTTTCGGTGATCTGCGTCATAGTCGACGCCCCCGCCGAAAGCATCAACGCCCTCACGGGCAGGATAGGCATGCTGCGCGGCGTCACCGCCAAAACACTGATGAGCAAACTTTAAAATAAAATTGTAAGGAACGCCTTACATAAAGGAGCAAATAATGAAAGCTTTTTCCAAAATAGTAATTTCCTGCGCCGCGGCCGCTGCCGCCGCGCTCACCCTTTCGGCCTGCGGCGACCCCGCCGCCGAGGGTGAGGTCAAAGTATATATGCCCGACGGCGCTCCCGCGCTCGCCTTGGCACAGCTTATGGCCGAGGAGCCCGACCTCGGCCGCGAGGTAAGCTACAACGTCGTCGACGCCTCGGCCGTGCAGACCTATGTGTCGGACGGCACCGCCGATATCTGCGTGCTGCCCGTCAATGCGGCCGCAAAGGTGGCGGGCGACGGGGAGGAGTACACCATGCTCGGCGTGGTGACGCACGGCAACCTCTTCATGCTCGCCTCTCCCGAGGAGGCGGCCATATCTTCTTCTGAGGAGCTCACAACGCTCGTCGGCAAAACGGTGGGCTGCATCCAGCTTCAAAGCTTCGTGGGTACGGTTATCAAGGCAATCCTTACCGATAACGGAATTCCTTACCAAGTCATACAGGACAGCTCCGAGGGCGACGCCGACAAAGTCAACCTCGTAAACATAGCCAACCCCGCAAACGAAATTTCGCCCTCGGCGCCCTTCGACTACATGATAGCCGCCGAGCCCGTCGTCACCGCCAAGACCAAGAGCGGCGCTTTAAAGGTCGCGGGCGACCTGCAACAGCTTTACGGCGGCGGTGGATATCCTCAGGCCGTGATGGTGGCCAAAAATTCGCTCATTCAAAGCGACGGCGAGTTTATCTCCGACTTCATCGATGAGGTGGAGGGCAGCGCGGAGTGGATACTCTCCGCCGACCCCTCCGTAATTGCCGAGGCCGTTAACGGACACGGCGGCGCAAACACGCTCAATGCAAACAATCTGACGGCCGACACCGTGCGGCGCTGCGCCATTTCATTCACGATCGCAGCCTCCGCCCGCGACGATGTGCTTGCCTTTATACAAAAGTACAACGCCGTCACCTCGGACAGT
This sequence comes from uncultured Clostridia bacterium, assembly GCA_944358655.1. Lineage (GTDB taxonomy): Bacteria > Bacillota > Clostridia > Christensenellales > Borkfalkiaceae > Coproplasma. The sequence continues at coordinate 39,282 of CALVRO010000009.1, forward strand.
CTTACCCTATCGGACAGCTTCTTCTATGGCTATGAGGCAGAGCAGTAAGGGAGTGCGGGGCGTCAGTTCTCTCGTCGCCTCGCTTGCCGCCGTCGGCTGCATGTGGCTGGCGTGGTTTGTCGCATGGGCGGCCGTGGGCGATCCCTACGTCGTTCCGCCCGTCGGCGAGACGGTCGGGGAGATATTCGCGCTCTTCGGCTCGGCCGACTATTGGCTGGCCTTCGGCATGACGCTTTCCCGCGCGGCGGCCGCGTGGGCGCTCTCCTGCGCAGTCGCCCTCGCGCTTGCCGCCCTCTCGGCGGTATGGGGGCCTCTACGCGCCTTTTTGTCGGCCTTTGTGGCCGTCATGCGCACGCTGCCCGTAATGGCCGTCACGCTCATGCTGCTCATCTGGTCGTCGCGTACGGCGGCGCCGATAATTGTCGCCTCGCTGACTCTCGTCCCCATAACCTACGCCCAGTTCATGGCCGCGTACGACGGTATCGATTGCCGCCTCGTCGAAATGGCCGCCGTCTATCGGCTGCCGCCCTCCGTCAGGCTGTTCAAGATCTATCTCCCGCAGGCGCTGCCACCCGTGCTCGCACAGGCGGGAGCCAACCTCTCGCTCTCCCTCAAGGTGGTCATCTCGGCCGAAGTGCTCAGCAGCACCTTCCGCTCCCTCGGCGGAATGATAAGCGAGGCCAACATGTTCCTGCGCACCTCGCAGATGTTCGCACTGACCGTCACCGTGCTTGCGGCGGGCGGACTGATAGAGTGGCTGTTCTCCCGTTTAAAACTTATAACGGCAAAGTGGAGCGGGGAGGAGCAAGCATGAAGCTTACAAACATAGTCAAGCGTTACCCCGGCTGCACGGTGTTCGAAAATTTCAGCCTCGATATCGCCGAGGGCGAGGTCACCTGCCTTCTCGGCCCCAGCGGCGCCGGCAAGACCACTCTTTTAAACATAATCGCGGGCCTCACCCCCTGCGAGGGCCAAGTGCCCGCAGTCGCGTGTTCGTATATCTTCCAGCAGCCCCGCCTCGTGCCCAACCTCACGGTGCGCGGCAATCTCCGCCTCGTCTGCATGGACGGGTCGGCCATAGCCGCCATGCTGGGCAGAGTGGGGCTGTCGGACAAGGCCTCGGCCTATCCCAAAACGCTGTCGGGCGGACAGGCCCGCCGCGTGGCCATAGCCCGCGCCTTTCTCTACCCCGCCCCCGTCGTGCTGATGGACGAGCCCTTCACCTCGCTCGACCTCGCTTTAAAGCTCGACATGATGAACGCCTTCGCCGCGGCAAGGGAGGGCGACGGCCGCACGGCCGTGTTCGTCACTCACGACGTCGACGAGGCGCTCTACCTCGCCGACAGAATAGTCGTGCTCGCGGCGGGCCGCGTCGTGCTCGACAGGCCCAACCCGCGCGGCTCGGCCTTCGGCGCTCAAAGCGCCCTGCGCGAAGAGCTCGTGTCCTGCCTGCTCTCTTTGCGATGATCTTTAAATAAGTCAAGCCCGCCCGCGCGGCCTTCAGTCCGCGCGGGCGGGCAGTTTTTGTGCGCGGGAACCGTTTAAAAGGGGTACGGCGGCAAAATGACGCCCTCGGCGCGGGCAATTTCGGCGCGGGGGAGGGTGTGTGGAGAGGGCGCGAAAAAAAATGTAAAAATTTTGTCGGCAAATTTTTAAAAAATCTCCTCTAAACATTTACTTTTGCCGCGCTTGTGTGCTATAATTTATATAGGGTATTTTTCGCGATACCCGCCCCGCCGCGCGGCCGCGCGGCCCCGCGATACATAAAATACGGCGCGGACAGGCCTTAAAAAGGCCCCCCGCCGCACACAAGCAAACAGGAGATTTTATGCCAAAGGTAGCAGTTTTAATGGGCTCCAAGTCCGATTTCCCCGTAGTCAAACCCGCCGTAACCGCCCTCAAGAGGATGGGCGTGGAGGCCGAAGTGCACGTCATCTCCGCGCACAGAACGCCCGAAGAGGCGCACGCCTTCGCGGCCTCGGCCAAGGATGACGGCATCGAGGTCATCATCTGCGCTGCGGGCAAGGCCGCCCACCTCGGCGGAGTTATCGCCGCCTACACCACGCTGCCCGTCATAGGTCTGCCCGTCAAAACGGACATGATGGGCGGGCTCGACAGCCTCTTGTCCATAGTCCAGATGCCCTCGGGCATCCCCGTGGCCACCGTCGGAGTCAACGGCGGCGAAAACGCAGGCCTTCTGGCCGCGCAGATCCTCGGCATAAAGTATCCCTCGGTGGCTGAGTCGCTCGCCCGCTACAAGGCGGACATGCGCGCAAAGATAAATGCCGACGACGCCGCTTTAAGGGATGAGATCGCCGACCTTTAAGGCCCGTCCCCGTCCCGCAGCCCGTCTGCGGGCATTTGTTTTGCCGCGGGCGATATTCCCCCGCGGCCCTCAACTCGAGTTAAATTTTTAAGGAGATATATAATGGAAAAGAAAGAACAGCTCTACGAAGGCAAGGCCAAAAAGGTCTACGCCACCGAAGATCCCGACTATGTCATCGTGTCCTACAAGGACGACGCCACCGCCTTCAACGGCCTCAAAAAGGGTACCATAGCCGGCAAGGGCGTCATCAACAACAAAATGTCCAACATGATGATGAAGATGCTCGAAAAGAAGGGCGTGCCCACCCACTTCGTCGAGGAGATAGACGACCGCAACACCGTTGTAAAAAAGGTCGAAATAGTTCCCCTCGAAGTCATCATCCGCAACGTTGCGGCGGGCAGCTTTTCCAAAAAGTACGGCGTGCCCGAAGGCACCCCCTTCAAGGCGCCCACTATAGAATTTTCCTATAAGAACGACGACCTCGGCGATCCCCTCATCAACACCTATCACGCCCTCGCCCTCGGCCTTGCCACCAAGGACGAGATAGAAACCATAAAGAACATGGCCTTCGCCGTCAACGACATAATGAAGGAGTTCTTCAAGCACGTCAATATCGATCTTATCGATTTCAAGCTCGAGTTCGGCCGCTACCACGGCCAGATAGTGCTCGCCGACGAGATCTCCCCCGACACCTGCCGCTTCTGGGAGGCGGGAACGTGGGATACCACCCACCACACCAGCCTCGACAAGGACAGGTTCCGCCGCGACCTCGGCGGAGTGGAGGACGCCTACAACGAGATCTTCAAGCGCCTCACCGAGGGAGAATGAGCGTAGATGGGCGGATTTTTCGGATGCGTTAAAAAGTCTGACGCCGTTTTCGACGTCTTTCTCGGAACTGATTATCACTCCCATTTAGGCACCAAGCGCGGCGGCATAGCGGCCTACGACGTCGTCATGGGCCTCCAGCGCGAAATACACAACATCGAAAACGCGCCCTTCCGCACCAAGTTCGAAAGGACGCTCTCCGAAATGCGCGGCAACGCCGCCATCGGCTGCATAAGCGACACCGACCCCCAGCCCCTTTTAATGGTGTCCAAAATAGGCAAGTACGCCATAAGCACTATCGGCATCATAAACAACGCCGACGAGCTCATGCAGGGCATACTCTCGCGCGGCGGCTACTTCGACGCCATGACGGGCAGCAAGGTCAACTCCAACGAGCTCGTGGCCGCCCTCATCAACACCAAGGATTCCTTTGTCGAGGGCATACGCTACGCGCAGGAGTGCATAGACGGTACTGCCTCAATACTCATCCTCACCGACCGCGGCACCATAATAGCCGCGCGCGACAGGGTCGGCCGCCTGCCCATACAGATAGGCAGGAGCGCCGATGGCTTCTGCGCCTCCTTCGAGGACTTCGCCTACCGCAAGCTGGGGTACGAGGACTACCTCAGGCTCGGCCCGGGCGAGATAGTCGAGCTGACTGCCGAAGGCGTCACGCAGCTCGCCCCTCCGGGCGATAAAATGCGCATATGTGCCTTCCTATGGTCGTACTACGGCTATCCCACGTCGTCGTACGAGGGGGTAAACGTCGAGCTCATGCGCTGCCGCAACGGCGAAATTTTCGCCCGCAACGACGCAAAGACGCACGATCTGCACGGCATCGACTACGTCGGCGGAGTGCCCGACTCGGGCACGCCCCACGCCATAGGCTATGCCAACGCCTGCAAGGTGCCCTTTGCCCGCCCCTATATCAAATACACGCCCACATGGTCGCGCTCCTTCATGCCCGTAAACCAGACCGAGCGCAACAAAGTGGCCAAAATGAAGCTCATCCCCGTCCACGAGCTCATCGAAGGCAAGCGCCTGCTGCTCGTCGACGACTCCATAGTGCGCGGCACCCAGCTCAAAGAGACGGTAGATTTCCTATATTCTCACGGCGCAAAGGCCGTGCACATGCGCTCGGCCTGCCCGCCCATAATGTACGGCTGCAAGTACCTCAATTTCTCGCGTTCGTCGGGGGATATGGACTTGATAACCCGCCGCATCATGTTCGAGTTCGAGGGCGAAAAGGCCATCGAACATCTCGAAGAGTACGCAAATTCTCAAACCTCGCGCGGCCGCGCCATGCGCAAGGCCATCTGCGACAAGTTCGGCTTTGAATCTCTCGAATTCCAGTCGCTCGACGGCCTTGTCGAGGCGATAGGGGTGGAGAGGTGTAAGTTGTGTACATACTGCTGGGACGGCCGCGAATAACTTTTTTGCACAATATCTGCGTCGCCATACTTTGTCGGGCTTGCGTTCGCCCTCGGTCACATACGTCATTGTATGCTCCCGTCGGGACGATACGCGCCCTCCTCGTCTTGCTCGCATCTATTGCACAAAAATCTCAATTCCGAGCTTTGGTTTTAATTCGTGTGACAGCCTTCGCATCCCATTGTCAACCTGCGCTTTCCTCGGGTCATTTACGTCTAAGTAAACTCCCTCAGGTTTTCCTCGCGCTCCTTGAACTGCTCGCAACTTTTCAAAAAAACCTCTTTACCCGACTTGGTTTTTAGTCGCGCGATAGCCTTCGCATCCCATTGTCAACCTGCGCTTTCCTCGGGTCATTTACGTTTAAGTAAACTCCCCATTGCCAACCTGCGCTTTCCTCCACGGGTAGAGTATGTCATTTCGAGCGTAGCCGAGAAATCTCCCGGGTGCCGCTTCAGATACACTTTTACCGCACTTTAATTTGCAGAGGCAAAAGGCGCGGTGTGGGTGGGCGGGCCAGACTTGTCATCCTGAGCGACAGCGAAGGATCTCATTGCTCGACTCAACGGAGCCCATACAGAGATACCTCGGCAACGCGCGCTCATGCTATTATTGCCCCCAACCATATCGGCGCGCTGCTCGGTATGACAAGGGGAGGAGGAAGGAGCTTGCTCGCGCCCCCTTGGGTAGAGCATGTCATTTCGAGCGCAGCCGAGAAATCTCCCGGGTGCCGCTTCAGATACTCTTTCACCACAACGCGGCGCGAAACGCGCCGCATATCGAGGCCGCGTTGTACGCGGCCATATCGAGCCCCGAACAGGGGCATATAGAGTTGCCGCAAGGCAACATATCGATTTTATTGACCGCTCCGCTCGGCTTCTCCGTCGAATGGGGAGGCGTGGGCTTATAATCTTAATAATTAATTCCCATAGACATATATGGACGACATCCAAACCGAAATAACAGAGGACTGCGGCGTATTCGGCGTGTACTCCAAGGAAAACCGCGACGTGGCGCACACCGTATATTACGGCCTTTACGCCCTTCAGCACCGCGGTCAGGAGAGCGCCGGCATAGCCGTGGCCTACGCGGACAAGATAATCTACCACAAGGGCATGGGCCTGGTTGCCGACGTCTTTGCGCAGGGCGGACTCGACCGCCTGCCCGAGGGCGACATAGCCATAGGCCATGTGCGCTATTCCACAACGGGCGCCAGCCAGCTTTTAAACGCCCAGCCCGTGGTGTTCACGGGCAAGTGCGGGCGCATGGCGCTCGCCCACAACGGCAACCTCGTCAACGCGGGTCAGCTGCGCTCGTACATGATAGAGCGCAACGCCGTGTTCCAGACTTCGATAGATTCCGAAGTGATGGCCGCCGTCATCAACAGTCTTTCGGACGGCGATATCCTCAAGGGAGTAATGCGCGCCTGCCCGCTCTTCAAGGGCTCGTACGCGCTCGTCATAATGACGGCCGACAAGCTCATCGCCGTGCGCGACCCCTTCGGCATCCGTCCCCTTTGCCTCGGCACGGTGGACGACGACTACATAGTAGCCAGCGAATCCTGCGCTCTCGACGCCGTCGGCGCCGCTTTTGTGCGCGATATCGCGCCCGGGGAGATAGTCGTCATCGACTGCGACGGCGTGCACTCCCACATGATGGGCAACATCCCGCCCTCGCGCATGTGCATATTTGAATTTGTCTACTTCGCGCGTTCGGATTCCGTAATGGACGGCTGCAGCGTCTACGAGGCGAGGAAGGAGGCGGGCAGGCTGCTTGCAAGGTACTGTCCCGCCGAGGCCGACATAGTGTCGGGCGTGCCCGACTCGGCCAACGTGGCCGCGCGCGGCTACGCCGAGGAGAGCGGACTGCCCTTTGTGGAGGCGCTGGCCAAGAACAGATACGTCGGCCGCACCTTCATCCAGCCCGAGCAGGGCCAGAGGGAGGACAGCCTGACCATCAAGATGAACGCGCTGCGCTCCAACGTAGAGGGAAAGCGCGTCATCATCATCGACGACTCCATAGTGCGCGGCACCACCATGCGCAAGATAATAAAGATGCTCAAAAAGGCGGGCGCAAGCGAAGTGCACGTCAGGGTGTGCTCCCCCGTCATAAAGCATCCCTGCCACCTCGGCATCGACATACAGACCTATTCCCAGCTGATAGGCGCCTACAGGGACGAGGATCAGATATGTTCCTGCCTCGGGGCCGACAGCGTGCGCTACCTTCCCCTCGACAAGCTTTTGCAAAGCTGTTCCAGGGCGAAGGTGGGATTCTGCCTCGGCTGCTTCAACGGCGAGTATCCCTATCCGATGGAGGAGGGCTCGGCCGACAAATCAAAATTAGAATAAACTATCAGGAGAAACATAAATGGCAATATCGTATAAGGACAGCGGCGTAGACGTAGAGAGAGGTTACGAGGCCGTAAGGCTCATGCGCAAACACGTTCAGTCCACCTACACCGAGGGCGTCCTCGGCGACATAGGCTCCTTCGGCGGTTTCTTCGCCCTCCCGGGTGGCTATAAGGAGCCCGTGCTCGTTTCGGGCACGGACGGCGTGGGCACCAAGCTCAAATACGCCTTCATCGCCGACAGGCACGACACCATCGGCATCGACGCCGTGGCCATGTGCGTCAACGACATAGTCTGCCAGGGCGCCAAGCCCCTCTTTTTCCTCGACTATTTCGCAACGGGCAAACTCTCGCCCGAGGTAGTGGCCACCGTCGTATCGGGCGTGGCCGAGGGCTGCCGTCAGAGCGGCGCCGCCCTCATCGGCGGCGAAACGGCCGAAATGCCGAGCTTCTACCCCGACGGCGAATACGATATAGCCGGCTTTGCCGTCGGCATTGTCGACAAGTCCGCCGTCATCAACGGCAAAAACATTGCCGAGGGCGACGTGCTCATAGGCCTTAAGTCGAGCGGCATACACTCCAACGGCTACTCGCTCGTCAGAAAACTGTGGGGCGAGGACAGGGCGACTTTGGAAAAGTTGGACGCCGAGCTCGGCGCCAAGCCCATCGACGTGCTGCTCACCCCCACGAGGATATATGTAAATTCCATCCTCGCCCTCATCAAAAAGGTCAAAGTCAAGGGCATTGCCCACATAACGGGCGGCGGATTTATCGAAAACATCCCCCGCATCTTCCCCGAGGGCATAGGCTGCGAGATAGACACATCCTCCTACGAGCTCCCCGCCGTGTTCAAAATAATGGTAGAGCGCGCGGGCATCTCCCGCGAGCAGGCCTGCAACACCTTCAACATGGGCATAGGCATGGTAGTCTGCGTCGATAAGAGCGACGTCGAAAAAACCATAGCCCAACTCGAGTCCACGGGCGAGAGCTGCGCCGTCATCGGCAAAACGGTCAAGGGCGCGGGGGTAAAACTTCTATGAAGCGCATAGCCGTATTCGCAAGCGGCGGCGGCACCGACTTCCAGTCGATAATCGACGCCAACGAGGCCGGGCGCTTTTGCGAGATAGTCTGCCTCGTCGCCTCCAAGGAGGGCATAGGCGCAATAGAGAGGGCTAAGAAGCACGGAATTCCTTACGTTGTCTGCTCAAGTAAGGACTGTCCCGACCTTGAAAAGCTCTACGCCGACCTGAAGTTCCGCCTCAACATGATGGGCGTCGACTTCATAGTTCTGGCCGGCTGGCTCAAGATAATCCCGGCCGAGTTCATCGCCTCCTTCGAGGACAGGATAATAAACATCCATCCCTCGCTCATCCCCGCCTTCTGCGGCAGCGGTTTCTACGGCATAAAGGTGCACAGGGCCGTCCTCAACTACGGCGCAAAGTATTCGGGCTGCACCGTCCACTTTGTCGACGAAGTGCCCGACGGCGGCGCAATCATAGCCCAAAAGGCCGTGGAGGTGGAGGACGACGACACGCCCGAAAGCCTTCAGCAAAGAATTCTTTGCGAGGAGCACAAGCTCCTGCCCTACGTTGTAAAGATGCTCTGTCTCGGCAGGGTGGTAAAAGAGGGCCGCAAGGTCACAATAAAGTAAGAAAAGTAAGAAAGTAAGGATAGTAAGGAGATTTCATGCAATGGAAATGAAAAAGAGGGCGCTTGTCAGCGTATCCGATAAGGCCGGCGTTGTAGAATTTTGCAAGGGGCTTGAAGAGTGCGGCTTCGAAATAATCTCTACGGGCGGCACCGCAAAGGTATTAAAGGAGGCCGGGCTGAAGGTCATAGGCATTTCGGACATAACCGGCTTTCCCGAGTGCCTCGACGGCAGGGTAAAGACGCTGCACCCCAACGTTCACGCGGGCCTTTTGGCCATGCGCTCCAACCCCGAGCACATGAAGCAGCTCGAAGAGCTCGGCATCAACACCATCGACGTCGTCTGCGTCAACCTCTATCCCTTTAAGGCCACTTTGGCCAAGGGTGCGGATTTTGCCGAGTGCGTCGAAAATATCGACATAGGCGGCCCCACCATGATAAGGGCTGCGGCCAAGAACTATCAGGACGTAGCCGTCATAGTCGACCCCAAGGACTACGACAAGGTACTGTCCGAACTTAAGGCGGGCGGCGTCACGCTTGAGACCAAAAAGTACCTCCAGTACAAGGTGTTCGCCCACACGGCCGTCTACGACAGCCTCATCTCCAACTATCTCGCCTCGCAGCTGGGCATAACCTTCCCCGAGGAGGTCACCTTCGCCTACGAAAAGGCGCAGGACATGCGCTACGGCGAAAATCCCCAGCAGCAGGCCGTGTTCTACAACGAACAGTTTATCCGTCCGGGCTCGCTGTCGTCGGCAAAACAGCTCTGGGGCAAGGAGCTGTCCTACAACAACATAAACGACGCCAACGGCGCTTTGGAACTTTTAAAGGAATTCGGCTCGACTCCCGCCGTCGTTGCCTGCAAGCACGCCAATCCCTGCGGCGTCGGCACGGGCGTGAGCATTTACGAGGCCTACATGCGCGCCTATAACTCCGACCCCGTGTCGGTGTTCGGCGGCATCCTCGCCATCAACGGCGAAGTGGACGAGGCCACCGCAGCCGAAATAAACAAGATATTCATTGAAATAGTCATGGCTCCCTCCTATTCAAAGGAGGCGCTCGCCATCCTCGAAGGCAAGAAGAACATACGCCTTCTTCAGATAGACAACATCTCCGCGCCCCGCGCCGCCGACGCGTTCGACATGAAAAAGGTCTACGGCGGCCTGCTCGTGCAGCAGTACGACAACACTCTCATCCGCGACGAGGACATGTCCCTCTTCACCAAAAAGGCGGAGGTGGAGCAAAAGACTCTGCCGTCGGGCAAGACGCGCACAGTCTACGGCCTCGGCGTAGTCACCGACCGCGCCCCCACGCCCGACGAAGTCGAAGCGCTCATGTTCGCATGGCGCGTTGTCAAGCACACCAAGTCCAACGCCATAGTCATCGGCAAAAAGGGCCGCACCACGGGCATAGGCATGGGCCAGACCAACCGCATCTGGGCGGCCCAGCAGGCCATCGCCCACGCCGGCGAGGAGGCAAAGGGCTCCGTCATGGCCTCCGACGCCTTCTTCCCCTTCCCCGACTGCGTGGAGGAGTGCGTAAAGGCGGGCATAACTGCAATCATCCAGCCGGGCGGCTCCATTCAGGACAAGGCCTCCGTCGAGGCCTGCAACGCCGCCGGCATAGCCATGGTATTCGTCGGCGACCGCCACTTCAAGCATTAAAAAAGGGCCCGCGCGGACGGGCCCGCGGCCCGTCCGCGCGGGCGGCAAATTTTCGATACACCCCCACATATACCTTAACCAACGCATTTTTTATACGCATATGAACGTACTCGTAATAGGCAACGGCGGCAGGGAACACGCCATCCTGCTCGCCCTTAAAAAGAGCAAGAGGGTAGAAAAACTGTACTGCATGAAGGGCAACGCCGGCACGGCGCAAATAGCCCAAAACGTCGACGTCGACTTCATGGACGCCGAGGCCGTAAAGGCCTTCGCCCTCGCCAATCCGCAGATTGATTACTATGTCGTCACCCCCGACGACCCCCTTGCCGCGGGCATAGTCGACGCGCTCGAAGGCATAGGCAAGCGCTGCTTCGGCCCCACCAAGGCCGCCGCAAGGATAGAGTCGAGCAAGGCCTTCGCCAAGGCGCTCATGCAAAAATACGGCATCCCCACCGCCAAAAGCGCCACCTTCGACAACTACGGCGACGCGCTGGAATATGTCCGCTCGCAGGGCGCGCCCATAGTTTTAAAGGCCGACGGCCTCGCTTTGGGCAAGGGCGTGCTCATCTGCAAGACCATGAAGGAGGCCGAGGAGGGCCTCAAGGAGATAATGCTCGACATGGCCTTCGGCCGCGCGGGCGAAAAGATAGTGGTGGAGGAGTGCATGCGCGGTCTTAAATACGACCCGGGCGAGGAGGTATCCGTCCTCGCCTTCACGGACGGCAAGACCATAGTGCCCATGATAACCTCCTGCGACCACAAGCGCGCCTTCGACGGCGACAAGGGCCTCAACACGGGCGGCATGGGCACGTTTGCGCCCTGCCCCTTCTGGACGGAGGAGCTCGCCGAAGAGGTCATGCAAAAGATAATGCTGCCCACCGTGGCGGCCATGAACGCCGAGGGCGCGCCCTTCAAGGGCTGCCTCTACTTCGGCCTCATGCGCACGCCCGACGGCATGAAGGTGGTGGAGTACAACTCCCGCTTCGGCGACCCCGAAACGCAGGTGGTGCTGCCCATGCTCAAAACCGACCTTCTGGACATATTCGAAGCCGTCACCGACGGCCGCCTTGCCGATATGGATATAGAGTGGGAGAGCGGCGCCTGCGTCTGCGTGGTGCTGGCCTCGGGCGGCTATCCCGTGTCGTATAATAAGGGCGACGAGATAACCATAGGCGACGTGGGCGACTGCACGGTGGTGCACGCCGGCACGGCCGTAAAGGGTGGCAAACTCGTCACCAACGGCGGCAGGGTGCTCAACGTGGTCGCAAAAGGAAGGGACATCGGCGAGGCCCGCGCCAAGGCCTACGCCGCCGTAAAAAACATAAGCTGGAAGGGCATGCAGTACCGCACGGATATAGGCATAAAGTACCGCGAGGGCTGAAAATAAAGGCAATAAAAAGCGACAGGAGGTCATGGCCTTATAATGATATACAGGATATTTGTTGAAAAGAAAGACAACTTGCAGGCTAAAAAGGTGATGGAGGAGATAAAGACCCTCCTCAAGATAGACGTCCAAGACGTGCGCAAACTGCTCCGCTACGACGTCGACGACATCACCGAGGAGGAGTTCAAGGCCGCCGTGCCCACAGTCTTTTCCGAACCGCCCGTCGACGACGTCTATCTCGAGGACGTCGCATTCGGCGACGACTACAAGGTATTCGCCGTGGCCTATCTGCAGGGTCAGTACGACCAGCGCGCCGACAGCGCCGCGCAGTGCGTGCAGCTGCTCACACAGAAGGAGAGGCCGGTCATCAGGTGCGCCAACGTCTATGCGGTAAAGGGCGTCACCGACGACGAGCTCGCCCTCATCAAACAGCACCTCATCAACCCCGTCGAGAGCGAGGAGGTCTCGCTCGAAAAGCCCGCAACGCTGGGCGGGGTCATAGTTCTGCCCCTCGCCGTAAAGGCGGTAAAGGGCTTTATAAAGATGTCCGACGGGGAGATCGCCGCCTACCACGCCCAAAACGACTTCGCCATGTCGGTGGCCGACCTGCGCTTCGTGCGCGACTACTTCGCCTCCGAAAAGCGCGACCCCACCGAAACGGAGATAAAGGTCATCGACACATACTGGTCGGATCACTGCCGCCACACCACCTTTGCCACGCGCATACAGGACGTGGAGGTGCGCTCGGACAACCCCCGCATCAACGAGGCCCTCTCCATGTACCGCGACCTCTTCAAGGAGATGTATGCCGACAGGCCGGATAAATACCCCTGCCTGATGGACATTGCCACCATAGCCGTAAGAAAGCTCAAAAAGGAGGGGCTGTTGGACAATCTCGACCAGTCGGACGAGATAAACGCCTGCTCCATCAACATAGAAGCCACGCTCGACGGTGAAAAGAAAAAGTACACCGTCATGTTCAAAAACGAAACGCACAACCACCCCACCGAAATAGAGCCCTTCGGCGGCGCGGCCACCTGCCTCGGCGGCGCCATACGCGACCCGCTTTCGGGCAGGACGTACGTCTTGCAGGCCATGCGCGTCACGGGCAGCGCCGACCCCACCGAGCCCATACAAAATACCATCCACGGCAAGCTCCCCCAAAGGGTGATAACCACCACCGCGGCGGCGGGCTTCTCGTCCTACGGCAACCAGATAGGCCTCGCCACGGGTCAGGTAGACGAGGTCTACCACCCCGGCTACAAGGCCAAGAGGCTTGAAACGGGCTTCGTCGTCGGCGGCGCCCCCTCCGACATGATCTACCGCGCCAAGCCCAAGGCGGGCGACGTCGTCATACTGCTCGGCGGCGAAACGGGCCGCGACGGCTGCGGCGGCGCAACCGGCTCTTCCAAGGCGCACGACGAAAAGTCGGTTCAGACGTGCGGAGCCGAGGTGCAGAAGGGCAACGCCCTCACCGAGCGCAAGCTTCAGCGCCTCTTCCTCGATCCCGAGGCCACCCGCCTCATCAAAAAGTGCAACGACTTCGGCGCCGGCGGCGTGGCCGTCGCCATAGGCGAACTCGCCGACGGGCTGGTCATCGAGCTCGACAAAGTGCCCAAGAAGTACGAGGGCCTTACGGGCACCGAGCTGGCCATCTCCGAATCTCAGGAGAGGATGGCAGTGGTGGTGTCCTCGGCCGACGTCGACAAATTCATCGCCCTTGCCGCAAAGGAAAACCTCGCCGCCACCCCCGTGGCCACCGTCACGGACGACAGGCGCATGCGCATGTACCACGGCGGCAGGGCCATAGTCGATATCTCGCGCGACTTCCTCGACACCAACGGCGTAAGGCAGATAACGGGCGCCATAATAGAGGACAACGCAACCAGATTCTTCAACGCCCCCGCCCGCGAGCCCGACTTTGCCGAGGCCATGAAGGCTACCCTCTCCTCGCTCAATGTCTGCTCCAAGAAGGGCCTTGCGGAGATGTTCGACTCTACCATAGGCGCGCGCTCGGTATATATGCCCTTCGGCGGCAAGAACCAGCTCACCCCCGTCACGGCCATGGCCGCAAAGCTGGTGGGAGGGGAGACCGACGACTGCACCGTGTCGGCCTACGGCTACTGCCCCGAACTTATGACTTCGTCGCCCTTCACGGGAGCAATATATTCGATTGTCGCCTCTGTCGCCAAGGTAGTTGCGGCGGGCGCCGACTACAGGGATATCCGCCTGACGCTGCAGGAATTCTTCATGGGCTTGCAAAAAAAAAAAAAGCGCTGGGGCGTGCCCCTTTCGGCGCTGCTCGGCGCGCTGTACGCCCAGCTCAAACTCGGCCTCGGCGCCATAGGCGGCAAGGACTCCATGAGCGGCTCGTTCGAAGATCTCGACGTTCCCCCCACGCTCATCTCCTTCGCCCTCGCCCCCGCCAAGGCCTCCCGCCTCATAACCAACGTCGTCACGGACGAGCGCACAAAGCTCTATCTCCTTCCCATGAAGAAGGACAAGTACTCCGTGCCCGACTTCGAATACCTCAAAAAGCTGTACGCCGTCGTACACCAAAACATTGCCGACGGCAACATAACCATGGCCACGGTGGTTGAGAAGGGCGGCGCTGCCGCCGCCGTTGCAAAGAGCTGCTTCGGCAACGGCTTCGGCTTCAACTTCGACTGCACGCCCTCCAAACTCTTTGCCGAAAGCTACGGCGATATCATAGTCGCCTGCTCCGATCCCTACGCGCTCAAGGGCGTAAACGTCGTTCTGCTCGGCGCGCCCACCACCGAAAAGTACTTCTCCTGCCGCGGCGGCAGCGTATATTTCGGCGACGCGCTTCAAAGCTTCACCTCCCGCCTCGACGGCGTGTTCCCCGCCACGGCCAAGGCCTCGGGCCACATCCCCGGGTGCGACTATTCGGACGGCGTAAAGTACTACAACCTTACCACCAAAACGGCCAAGCCGCGCGTGTTCATACCCGCCTTCCCCGGCACCAACTGCGAGCTGGATACCGCCCGCGCCTTCCGCCTTGCGGGGGCCGAGCCCGAAATCGTCGTCATCCGCAACCGCTCGCCGCGCGACATCGAAGAGAGCATTCAGGCCATAATATCCGCCATTGAACGCGCAAATATAATCGCCTTCCCCGGCGGTTTCTCGGGCGGCGACGAGCCCGACGGCTCGGGCAAGTTCATTGCCACCACCTTCCGCAATCCCGCCGTGGCCGAGAGCGTAATGAACCTGCTCTCCAAGCGCGACGGCCTCATCCTCGGCATATGCAACGGCTTCCAGGCGCTCATCAAGCTCGGCCTCGTGCCCTACGGCGAAGTGCGCCCCCTCACCGAGGGCTCGCCCACGCTTACCTACAACAACATAACCCGCCACGTTTCCACCATGGTCAACATACGCGTCGCCTCCAACCTCAGCCCCTGGCTGTCGGCCTGCAGGACGGGCGAGATCTACTCCGTTCCCGTCTCCCACGGCGAGGGCAAGGTGGTAGCGCCCCTTGCCGAGCTCGAGGCCATGCGCGCCGCCGGCCAGATAGCCACCCAATACGTCGGCCCCGACGGCAAGCCCACCATGGTCAGCCCCTACAACCCCAACGGCTCAATGTGGGCGATAGAGGGCATCACCTCGCCCGACGGCAGGGTGTTCGGCAAGATGGGCCACTCCGAAAGGATAGGCCAAAACCTCTACAAAAACGTGCCCGGCAACTTCGATATGAAGATATTCGAAAGCGGCGTAAACTACTTCAAATAATCTGCCTTTCGCTTTTCGGGCAAGTCTGCCGCAGGGCGCCATGCGCCCTGCGGCAGACTGTTTTTTGCCCGCAAACGGCGCCTCTACAGGCGCCCGCAAATTGAAAAAAATCCTTTACAAACACAACATTTTGTGGTATAATATATAAAAATCACAATACGGCGGTTTCTTTGGGGCCGTTTTGCAGGCGCCCTTCGGTTATCGCCGTTCGGAGGTCACACATGAAGTGCATGTATTGCGGGTGCGAGGACAGCAAAGTCATCGACAGCCGTTCCGCCGACGAAGGCAGGACTATCCGCCGCAGAAGGGAGTGCGTCAGGTGCGGCAAGCGCTTTACCACATATGAAACCATAGAGGACACCCCCGTGCTCGTCGTCAAGTCAAACGGCACGCGTCAGGCCTTCGACGCGGGCAAGATAAAGAACGGCGTCGTCAAGGCGTGCGAAAAGCGCCCCGTGTCCATGAGCGATATCGACGCCCTCGTCGACGGCATAACCAAGCGCGTCTACAACTCCATGGAGCAGGAGATCTCCTCCAAGGCCATAGGCGAAATGGTTATGGACGCCTTAAAGGACGTCGACGAAGTCGCCTACGTCCGCTATGCCTCGGTGTATCGTTCGTTCAAGGATATCTCCTCCTTTATGGAGGAACTGCAAAAGATGATGCAGAGCAAAAAGTAACGCCGCTCTCGGCTTATTTAAAAAAGCATATAATTAAAAAGGCGCAAGCCGTCCCATGCGGCGGCTTGTTTTAAATGTAAAGATATGGGCAGAAACACAAAAAAAGTGTGCGTCGGCGGCGTGGAGATAGGCGGCGGCGCAAGCGTAAAAATACAGTCCATGTGCACCACCAAGACGGCCGACGTCGCCGCCACCGTCGCGCAGATCTCCTCGCTCGAGGAGGCGGGCTGCGACATAGTGCGCGTTTCCGTCCTCGACGACGCGGACGCCCGCGCCATAAGGGACATAAGGGAGCGCATACGCATCCCCCTCGTGGCCGACATACACTTTTCGTACAAGCTGGCCATAGCGGCCATTGAAAACGGCTGCGACAAGGTGCGCCTCAACCCCGGCAACATAGGCGCATCCGCATTCCGTCACGCACCC
>CALVRO010000010.1 GCA_944358655.1 uncultured Clostridia bacterium
AGCACGCAGACGGAGAGGGCGATATTTTAATATTCTATCCTCATTGTCATCCTGAGCGATAGCGAAGGATCTCTTTGTCCGACTGTATCGGCACTCGGGCAGAGATGCCTCGACAACGCGCGCTCACGCTCGGTCTTTCCCCCAACTCTTTCGGCGCGCTGCTCGGCATGACATGGGGGAGGGGAGGACAGCGCTTGTGCGACTGTACTTCGGAGAGAGTGTGTCATTTTGAGCCGAGAAACTCCCCGATACCGCTTCAGATACACTCTCACCACAACGCGGCGCTTTGCGCCGCATATCGAGGCCGCATTGTGTGCGGCCATATCGAGTCCCAAACAGGAGCATATCGAGTTGCCGAAAGGCAACATATCGACCTAATTATGGCCTCTCCGTAGCTATGGGGAGGGCGGAGGGGGGAGATATATAATAGTTCAAGTACTCAAACAATCGGAAGATATCTATGGCTGAATCCAAGAAAAATTACTACGACATCCTCGGGGTCGCCAAAACGGCCTCGCAGGACGAAATAAAGTCGGCTTACCGCAAGCTCGCCTTGAAGTACCACCCCGACCGCAACCCCGGTGACGAGGCCGCGGCCGAGAAATTCAAGGAGGTCAACGAGGCGCACACCGTGCTCTCCGACCCCGAAAAGCGTAAGCAGTACGACTTCGAGCTCGAACACCCCGGCATGGGCGGGGCATTTTCGGGCGGAAACCCCTTCTCGGGCGGATTTGCCGAGGGCTTCGGCGATCTGGGCGACATATTCTCGTCCATGTTCGGCGGCGGCTTCGGCAGGGGGAGCGCACGCCAGCCCTCGCGCGGGGCCAATATCGAGCAGACCATCCGTCTGTCCTTCCTCGACGCCATAAAGGGGTGCACAAAGGAGATAAGCTACTTCCGCAACGAGCCCTGCAAGTCGTGCGGCGGCACGGGCGCAAAGGGAGGCACGGCCTATCAGAAGTGCGCCAAGTGCGGCGGCACGGGCAGGATAAAGTATCAGCAGGATTCCATCTTCGGCCGCACCATTCAGGTAGGGGTATGCCCCGACTGCGGCGGCACGGGCAGGAAGATAACCGAAAAATGCCCCGACTGCAAGGGCACGGGCTCGGTGCGCGCGCAGACGAGGTTCACGGTAAACATTCCCGCGGGCGTCGATTCGGACAGCTCGCTCAGAAAGCGCGGATACGGTCAGGCCGCCCCCAACGGCGGCGAGCCCGGCGACCTCTATCTCTATTTCCAGATAGAGCCCCACAGGCTGCTGAAGAGGCAGGATAAGGACTTGTACGTCACCGTGCCCATCTCGTTCAGAACGGCCGTGCTCGGCGGCAAAATTCAGGTGCCGGGCATAGACGACACGCACGAACTGACCGTTCCCGCAGGCACGGCCTCGGGCACGCGCTTCTGCATACGCGGCAAGGGCGTGCGCACGGTCAACGGCACGGGCAATCTCTACGTCGACGTGCAGATAGACATTCCCGAAAAACTGACGCGCGAGCAGACCAAAAAGCTCGAAGAGTTCGAGTCCTCCATTCCCCTGAAGTCGTGCGACAACATGCAGCGCTACGCCAACAACCTTTCGGCGCTGTACGGCAAGACGATAAATAAACAATAAACTCCGCGGGGCAAACGCTTTCCCCGTCGGTAAAATCAAGCCCTCCGCGGCGGCGCCTTCGGCGCCGCCGCGGAGGGCTTTTTCAGGCTATATGATTTTTATTTGACTATTTTCAGCTCGGGTCTTGTATTTTGACAACTGCAATGTTATAATAGAAGTGTCTGATTTTGTCGACAATATGTATTTTATGTTTTATATGTTGAAGGTATCCCTTTCTTTGCCGCGCGTTTTAATAATATTTGTGCGTTCAATATCAATTAAAAAAATTTGTAATTAGTTGAACGCAATTCCACCGCAACGCAAAATCGCGTGATATAATGGGTTCACAAAAGCAAAGGAGATACGTTAAATGCCAATCGCAACCGAAAAGTTCATAACAACGCACCGTGACCGAGTAAGGCGCGCCAACGAATACCGCGCCAAATCGCCCGAGCCTATCTCCATCTTCGACAGGGAGGCCATAGTTGAGTTCTACCTGTTGGAGGACGTGGTCCGGCTCTATCAATTCCGCCTGGCGCGGGAGGAGGCCAAGGTAGTCAATACCCGCGCGGGACGGATGGCCAGGGAGCGCAATATTGCAAAGTACAAGGCGATAATAGATATCTTTATGTCTACCGTCGAGATAGCGTGGGGCGAGATAGACGCCGGCAACTATAAAATAGTGTGGAGCAACATTCCCGAACACGCCCTTATGGTCGCCGCCAACAGCATAAAATATCTCCCCCAGCTCAGGGATATCGCCGTAAAGATGATCAAGGGCATTTCCGCCGAAATGCTCGAGGCGCAGGCGCTGGAAAAGGGATTCGAGGAGGATCTCGACGACGTGGAGGCTCACGAGGCCAACTACAGGCGCTACTACAACATGCCCGACGGCACAAAGGTGGAGGCTCCCTCGGCCGAAAAGATACAGGAGCTCATCGACAAGCTCAACGAGGTCATCCCCGACAACGACAATACCGTAAAATATAAGTCCAAACTCTCGTAACTCAATTTTAAAACATACTTCAACTTAAAATACATATATAAGGAGAACTAAAATCATGGCAAGAAAATTAACCAACGACGATAAAATAATCAACGCTTTCGACGCTCTCGACAAGTCGGTAAAAAATCTCAACAAATTCGGCGAGAAGTACAACGAGCATATCGACCGCGCCGCCATTCGCGGCGACGACGCGCGGGCAAGGCAGCTCATCCGTCAGAAGGTAGGCGTGTACGAGCTCGCCGAACAGCTCACAACGCTCAAGGGCAATATCGAGCTCGGCGTCTATACCTCGAAGGTCATTGCCGACCTCGGTGCCCTGCCCGACGCCATTTCGGCATGCAGGGGACTGCTCTCCGAGTCGCCCAACTTCAAAAAGCTCGGTTCGGATATCGAAAGGATATTCATGGACATGAAGCGCCCCGTGGGCGAGATAAACCGTCTCAACGAAATCCTGGACAACGCGCTCGCTCCCGTTCCCTCAAATTCTCTTACAAGCCGTCTGGACGGGGCCGACAGCTTCGAAAATTCCGACGCATACAAGGCCGAATACGCCGCCATGCTCGAAAGAATAAAGGGCAAAGTGGCCGGCGAGGCCGTTGCCAAGCCCACGGCCATCGGCAACGACGCCACCGAGGATATCGACTACGCAGGCCTCATCGACGAGGAAAACAAGAAAAAGTAAGAATAGTAAGGAAAGTAAGGTAATCAAACAATGTCCGAAGCAAGCATGATAGGCGTATTCAACGCCAAGATAAACGCGTTCAATAAGGCCGTGCGCGAGGGCGACGCTCAAGCCGTCTGCGATATCGGCGCCGAGATGCTGCACATCGTAGTAGAAGAGTGCTCCAAGCCCGGCGTCGCCTCGTCGGTCAAGGACGTCTACCGCAAACAGGGGAAGGCGGTGCTCGATCACATAGTCCGTATGGCCAAGAGCCGCCCCGCGCCCACGGGCGCGGGCGGCGGACAGGCCGCGGGCAGCGACCCCTACTACGCGGAGAAGGACTGGTTCTCCGACGACGTCCCCGCCCTCGGCTTTAAGGATATAATAGGCGTGCAGGAGGTAAAGGACGCCTTCATGGCCGACGTCGTGGCGCCATTAAGGCCCGAATTCCGCGAAGTCTACCGCAGGTTCCGGGGCGATCAGATTGGCAGCCAAATTCTGCTGACGGGCGTTCCGGGCACAGGAAAAACTCATATCGTAAGGTGCCTTGCGGGCGCTTTGAACTGTAAAATAGCCATAGTTTCCGCCAGCGAGGTGCTGGCCAGCGTTGTAGGCGTGGCCGAAAAGAACATACGCGACGTCTTTGCTCAGGCCGAAAAGCTTGAAAGGTGCATAATCTTCATCGACGAGATCGACAGCCTGTGCAGCGACCGCGATTCGCCCGACTCGCGCAACACCAAGTCGGTGCTCACCACGCTGCTCACCTGCATGGACGGGTTTACAAAGACCACCGAGCCCGGGCGGCTGCGCATAATTGTTGCGGCCACCAACCTTCCGTGGAAGCTCGACCCCGCCTTAAAGCGCGGCGGCAGGTTCGAAACGCAGATCTACGTTCCTCTGCCCGACAAGGACGGGCGCATCATGTTCGTGCACAACGGCCTTGCAAAGGTGCCCCACGCCGCCGACGTCACCGAAGACTGGCTGGCCGAAAGAATGAACGGGTACTCGGGCGCAGACATAAAGGCAATGCTGAGGCAGATATCCAACAGGCCTCTCCGCCGCGAGATAAAGAACATAACCGAAAAGAGGGGCGTTGCGGGCGAAAGGGTCACCCGCGAGGACTGCGAGGAAGTTATAAAAAATTACATAAACCCCGTCAATACCGAAATGCTTCTGCGCTTTGAAGCGTACAATAAAGGAATGTCTTACATTCAGTACCTGACAAAGCTCAGGGCCGAGGCCGAAGCAAAGGGCAAGAAAGATGATAAGTAAGGAATATATTACCGCGTGTTACGTCAACGCGCGCGAACAGATAAAGCTGGGCAACCCGCGCGAGGCAAGGGCATTTATTTTAAAGATACTCAACGCCGCCGTAAGCAGCTATTACGCCCCCGAGGCCTCCATACTTTCAAGGGCCAAAACGGCGGCCTTTATGGATAAATGGCTGGCCGTCTCCCGCGTTCTCTACGAGGACGGCATAACCGAATGGGTCAGGCGCGCCTTCGGCCTCGCCGAAGAGCGTCCCGCGCTGACGCCCCCCGTCGAAAAGCCTTCCGCGCCCGCCTCGGAGGGCGGCGCGCTCCCCGTTCCCGATATCGAGGGGCTTATGGCGCCCGAAGGGAAGGGGACGGAAACCGCCCCCGCCGAGCCCGCGAAAAGTGACCTCCCCGAGCCTGCGCTCCCCGCAGACAAGCTGCCCGCAGCCGACATAGACTATTCGGGGCTCATCGCCGAGTCGGCCGACAAGGCCGACTGGGTGGCCTCGCTGTTCGAGGCCAACAGGGGAGCCGTCGTCCGCATCACCATCGCCGCCAACGGCAGCCTGACCAGCGGCACGGGCTTTATTATCTCGCCCAACGGGTACCTTCTCACCAACGACCACGTTGTGTTCGACGAGGCCACGGGCGCCTATCACTCAAAGGTGAAAATGTCCTTCGAGGGACAAAAGAAGAGCTATAAATTGGACGTGCTCTTTTCGGACAAGTCTGCAGACGTCGCGCTCTGCTCCTTCGACCCCGCCGAGGTGGGCGACTTCAAGGTGATAAAGCGCATTTCAGACTATTCAAAGGTCAGACAGGGCACCGAGTGCATGGTGATAGGCAACATGTTCGGACAGGGGCTCTCGCCCTGCATGGGCAATATCCGCTACACCAAGAGCGCCGATGGCAATATCGTCTACACCGTGCCCTCCAACCCCGGCGATTCGGGCGGGCCCGTCTTTATCCGCAGCGGCGAGTGCATAGGCATACACAAGAGTAAAACCACTTCCGTCAACGCCAGCTCGGCCGACGGCGTGGCCAACGCCACGCCCATGGACAGGATAGACGCCCTGCTTAAAAAGTGGACGGAGTGCAACGGCATAACTCTCTGACAAAGGAGCACAAAAAGATGTCATTCAAGGATGAATTTCTTCAAAAATACAGGGTCGCCCTGCACGCCGCCCGCGCGAACGACGAAAAGGGGGTGATAGACGGGCTCTCCGAGCTGTACTCCCTCTTTTGCGAGCAGTACGGCAAAAACAACGGCGACAGCATAGTTATAAAAGCCAAGCTAAGCTATTGGCAGGACGTGTTCGGCTCATACATAGCAATAGTGCGCGAGCACGGCCTTTCCGACAGGCGCGTTAAAAAGTTCTTCGGGCTGATAGCCGATGACGACGTGCCGTCGTTCGGCGAACTGCTGAGGGGCGGAGAAATGCCCGCAGTCGCGCCTTCCGCCCCCTCGGACGGCCGCGACACATATCCCTCGGTGACGGCGCCGAAGGAAGATATCGCCCCCGTAGCACCTCCCGACAATACGGGGGACATCCCCTCGGTCATCCCTCCCGAGCCCTATGCGGCCCAAGGGGGGGAGGGGGAAACGCCCTCGCCCGCACCAAGCGGTGGGGAGGCCGGGCCCTGCGAGCCGCTCTCACCCGTACCCGAAAAGGGGGGCAAGAGCAGGGCGGGAGGGGGGAGCGACCGCCCCTCGTTCACCCCGCAGAGCCTCAGGGATTTCATCGGTCAACAGCACATAGTACGCGTTCTTTTAAAGGAAATTGCCATTGCAAACAACGAGGGCAGACGGCACCTCGACAACATACTCCTCTTCGGCGAACCCGGTTTGGGCAAATCTACTCTCATGGAGCTGATAGCCAAGGAGCTGGGGGTACCGTTCGAGCTTTTGGACTGTTCGCAGTTCCGCAACAGCCAGCAGTCGCTCAAGGCTCTGCAGAACTTCTTCCTGCGCGTCGCGCGCGAAAACAAGCCCGTAGTCATCGCCCTCGACGAGATACACATGCTCAATAACGAGCTGCAGTCCTCCCTCCTCACCCTTCTCAACAACAGGGTGTATGTCTCCCCGCTCGACGTCAACGGCCGCTGCGTGCGCGTGCCCATCGACGAATTCACCTTCATCGCCGCCACCACCGACGACGATAAAGTGCTCGATACCATCAAAAACCGCTGCCTCAGGCTCAAGTTCCAGATGGTCGACTACACCCCCGAGGAGCTTACGCGCATCTATAAGAACAAGGTGGCCGCAAAGGGGCTTACCATCACCGACGAGGCCGTGGCTGCCTGCGTGCCCCGCAGCAGGGGCGCGATAAGGTACGTCAACGCCATAGTCGACGGCCTCAACACTGCGCTCTACAGCGACGAGGGCGTGCGCCTCTCCACAAGCATAGATCTCGACCTCGCGCTCAGATATTTCGCCGAAAAGGGCATAGACCCCATCGGCCTCGAGGCCAAGGATATCGAGATATTAAATACCATTGCCGAGGACACAAGCGGCGCCGTAAGCGCCGACGTGCTGTCGGCAAGGGTGGGCATGGATACCAAAAAGTATCTCTCCGAGTACGAGCGCTACCTTATAAAAATAGGCTTCATCTCGGTCAGCGGCCGCGGCCGCAGCCTCACCGAAAAGGCCCTCGAATACCTTAAAAAGAGCCATTCATAATTTAATTGTTGCGCCATATTGCGGCACCAATTCCCCTTTATGGGGTGGCGCGGCGGGCACTTTAAAGGCCCGCCGCGCCCTGCCGCGTTTATTACATTTTACGATTTAGGTTTATTATGACAAAGAAAGAACTTTTAGACATGTTTGAAGGCAGTATATTGCAAAATGATACCGAAAATGGCGGGCTGTTCAAGTGGTACTATTCGCTGATCAAGGCTGCTTTGGAGCCCGTGCCCGAAAAATGTGAGGTCAGCGGAGGGCTTCTCTCCAAGTACAAAAACGCCGACGATTTGGGCAGCCGCATAAGGAACGCCGTCTCTCTCATCTCCGCCCCAAACGAGCTTGAAACCTGCCTGAAAGATATTCTTTCCTCGGCCCGTAAGGCGGCGCTGCCCTTTTCTAAAGTTCCGCCTTCGGCCGAAGAACAGAAATCCATGCGCCTAAAAGTCATTGAAAGAACAGACGAAATAATGCTCGATCTTTGTTCAAATAGCCGTTATGAGCAAGCCTGCAAAAGCTTATCCGAGGCGCGCGACATAATGTCGCATATGCTGTTCCCCAAGTCAAGCCCGTCTGTTTCGGACATATATCAAAGGATGATGGAGCAAATAGATCGCATTTCCGAAATGTTTCGCATCGGAAAATATACCGAGGCTCAGTCCGCTGCCGAAGATATCCGCGTAAACGCTATTAAATGGAGAGATATGGAGAGGTAATAAATATGGAAAGACAAAAAATCATCATGCTTGAGCCAGGAGCCGACTACATTATAGCTCACGCCACGGTGAGCCGTCGTGATCTTTTGGAAAAAACTATTGTGGGTGACAAGCCTGCGGCAGGCATTAAGAGGGGCATAATGTATGACCTGTATGTCCTTAACTGCAAACATGGCACATTCGAGCCCGTCGGAAATGAAGATATCGTCGGGGGAGATAGGGTTTGTCAAGCTGCAGGCGATACCCCGTATATCGAAATGTATTGGATAAAAAAGGGCGACAGCGTCATAACCGTACCTTGGGGAATACCTTCGTCGTGCGGAAAGCCTGCTATAAACGGACAACTTGAATTCAGGGTATGCGGCAACAGCGTCGACAGCTTTTTTTCATGGGTAAGAGGATTTGGCACAAAGGTGATAGGCAATTACGCCTATAACGGTTTGGGCTATGAATTTGTGTCGGATTTTTTTGTTGATGCAAAGGGCAATATGTGCGGCATAGCCATAGCGTTAAGAGATCTTTTGCTTGAAGATATACGCGCCGCGATCTCCAATATCGATTATGATTGCAAGGAAAAAGTGGAAGGGGCAATCAGGGGCGCTGTGGAAAAACACAGGGATATATTGGATGTAATCCAATTCAACGGCGATACGCCATTTAAAATCTTTAAGGCGGAGGGGCAAAAATCATGATCACTGCAGGTGTATTTACGGTAATAGGTCTTTCGTTTATGGCGTTGCAGCTTTGGAATAAGGAAGCTATTATTCCTGCCGTCTGGACGGAATTTGCCGGCGACGGTGTGCAGAGTATCGTATCGGCAATAGTCGATAATTTAAGGGGTAAATACCACGACGCCAAACTTGCGAAGAAGATGAATGAAATATCGCCGCAAGACATGGAAAAGTACAAGCTGATATGCAACGAGGTGCGGGAGGCGGAAGAGGACAATAAAAAGAAGTGGCAAGATCAAAGCAAGATAAGGAATGCTTTTGAAAAAATAAAGGATAAAATATTGCCCGACTCGAAAAAGAAGGATAAATTTGATATAAAAGACGTAAGGACGATCGTTGCCATAAGCGAATGTGTGTTGTGGGAGCTTGATTATAAAGAGTATATCGAGGCGTGTTCGCCAACATTCATGAATTTGCCCGAAAGCGAAAAGAACAGCTTCGCGTTATTTATAAATACAGTCGTCGATATTTACCGTAAAAGAATATTTTCCAAAACCGACGACGAGAAAAGGGTTACTGCGAGCATAATTGTTTCATCTTTAAAATTTTATATTGAAAGGATACGCGAGGACGTCGACGAAAGATTCGACGGCATAGAGGACGACCTTGCGGACAAGGTGGCTGCAAAGCTCGCCCTTGCCTGCGGCGACGACGGCGCAAATATCCAGCGCGTTGCTCTTGCGCGCTTTTCACCTAAATATATTCTCAATTCATGTCCCGAGTGCGGTTACGCAGGCCCGAGGATATATTCAAACGAGAGTACGGGCATGACCACATGTGCGGCCTGCGGAAGAAGTTATTCTCTGGTCAAATATTGTCGGCCGGATATATGCGAGGAAATAAATGCCAAGCTCAACGTTATGAAGAGCGATAACGGCAAGTTCCGCGAACAGCTTGTATCGATGTACGGTCAACAAAGCCAAAAGACGGACTATATCTTAAGCGTCCTCGAAAAAGTAAAAAACAACGGCATAGTGACGAACACCATGCTCGATATTATGTCGGACGGGTTGGAAAACGTTGCTACCAAACAGCTTCTCGATGAATGTATGAAGGACGTAGTGCAAGCGACTGCCGACGTCGGCGACATTGTCGAGCGTTCGTTCAAAGAGTACTTCGAAGGACTTTCGGAAATT
This sequence comes from uncultured Clostridia bacterium, assembly GCA_944358655.1. GTDB lineage: Bacteria > Bacillota > Clostridia > Christensenellales > Borkfalkiaceae > Coproplasma. The sequence continues at coordinate 9,778 of CALVRO010000010.1, forward strand.
AAAGGTTCAACGCAGGAAATTTCGCAGGCGATGAAAGATATGGCCGAGCAGAACAAAGAGTACAATGCCTTTACGCTGAAATGCTTCGATTCGCTCGGCGGCCAGATAGCCGATATCTACAACTACGCCAGCGAAAGTTTCGGAAAGCTGTGTTCGGATAACGCCCTCATAATGCAGTATGTAAGCAGGGCGTGCAGCAAGGAATATTTGGAGAGTATGTCCGATTCGCTCGGCCTTGACATAAAACACGCCATACGCCTTGAGGGAGAAAAGATAACGGCGTTGAATATGTCGAGCGTTGCGCAGATAATAGGCGCTATCGACAGGTTAAAGGACGAGATAGCGCCGTCCGAGTCGAAAAAGGCAAGTTCTGATTCTGATGAGGATAGGCGTCAGTTTGAATGGCTGCTCAGAAACGAGAGTTCGCAGCTGAGCGGTCAGATACGCGGATTGCATGCCGTGCTCAGAAGCAGCGACGAAAATAACCGCCGCGCATTTCGCGCTATAATCGACAGCCAGGAGGAGATCAAAAGCATACTGCTTGCCAAAGTCGGTTTAAATATCACCCGGCAACAGGCCGAAAGCATGTACCGCGGGCGGATACCTTCAAGATACCTCTATAACGAGGGCTTCGGCGGGCCCTTCGCCTGCCCTTACTGCGGCGTTGTTGAGGATCGCCGCATGAATGAAGAGCAGTACTGCAGGTGTTCGGTGTGCGGGCAAAAATTCCTTGCCATCGATCCTTTCAACGTAAAAGGGCGTTTTGATGAGAGGGATATTTGGCAGGCGATAGAGGAAAATTGCGGCCGCGACGTTTCCGACCCTCTGTTGGCTACTCCCGAACGGGTAGAGGCTTGGCGCGCAGCCCACAGGGCTCAACGGTCGCAAAATAATGAGATAAAGATGAAATCTTCGGACGGCATACTGCTCATGCCCGAACTTCCTATCGGAAATATCGAAAAGTTATATTTTGGTGCAAAGGTGCGCAGCAGCGTTGAAACGCTTATATTCCCTGTCGGTTATAAAGATATTCCCGCAGGATTGCATCTTGAAAGCCTTGTTTGTCTTAAGTCTATAGTTTTTATGGGTAAGAATGGCAAGTCAGATATCGATCCGACTAATTTATCGGGTAAAAATGGGCAACGGCCGTTGACACAATGTTTAAGAAGGGATATAATAGTTTACGGGAACGATTGCTATGGTAAGCCTATAAAGCTCGTCCGCGATTGACAATGGCAGCCGTTCAGACGCTGCTCACGGAGGATAAAAATGAAAGATATATTTTCATATGTAAAAAAATTTTTTGCTTCGTTGTTTGCTTTTGGTGCTAAGGCGCCTACGGATGCGCCCCACAAGCCAGACGTTGGCGGCGGTATGGGGGAAACACCTGAAAACGCCGGGGGAGTTAGTGCCCAAACAAGTGTCGTTTCGCTGTCCGGCTGCACTATGGAGAATATAGACATGTCCGACAACAAGAGTAAATACACGATCAGTCCAAATAATAATGAAGAGTGTAAGGCGGCCGACAATGCCGGGCATCCCGCAAGTACGGCTGCCGATAAGGGTGAGAGCGGCGATCCCCCCAAGAAGAGTAAAAAAGGAAAAAAAGATCGACAGCCTGATAAGCGCGAGGAGTTTTATTATGCCAAATATGCCGAACTCAAAAAACAATATAAGAAAAAGAAGGACATCATTTTTGCGTTGATTGGAGCCTATTTTGAAGAACTGGATAGAGGGCACGACCTTGCAAGAGAGAATTACAGATTAAAAATGCGAAGTAACTGTTTGAGGATAGAAAATGAACAGTATAAGCTGACGTTCGGGGATATGCAGGCCCAGATCGCCAAACTCAAGCAAAAGACAAGCGCCAGCGCCGTGCGTTTAAAAACTGCTCAGGCCGAACAGAGAAATCACATGAACGAGCTCAACGCCAAAGAACAGGAGATGGCAAAGCTGAGCTTAGATCTGCAAAATTCCGACGCTAAGCTGGGTGAGCTGGAGAAGGAGATAGACAAAAAAGAACGCGACCACCGCGTGGAGCTTGAAGAACTTAAGAATGGCTGGAACGCCGTTCTTAAGAAACTTGACGACGCAAACAGTTCAAAAAATAAGCTTGCCGATGAAAACGAACAATTAAAAAAGTTTATGTTTGAGGCGATGGGGTGTTCCGACAGCGACAAGCGCCAAAAAATACTTGTCAGAAAACTCGAAGAGTACAGGCTGTCCTCCTCGGCTATGAGGTCGGTAGGCGATATCTGCCGGAATATGCACGACTGCACCAACTTCGACCAGGTGTCCTTCCAGATATACAACCTCGACAATATTTTAAAACAATACACCGAAAAACTAAAGCAAAAGGAGGAAAGCTGATATGGCTGTTTTGGGAATAGATTTTGGCACGTCCTATACCATGCTGGTAAAAAAGACGTTGGTAAAAAAGGCGGGCAGCGATATAATGACGAATAAATTTACCCTAATAGGCGATGATGACTCGCTGTACTCCTTCGGCGATTCTTCATCGTCCATCGACCACCTCGTCACTGCCAAGGGCATAAGGACGGTTATCGGTATAGACGCAGACGGCAACTGCTATGTGGGAGAAAATGAGGTTTCCAAAGCCATAGAGCAAGGTAAACTTTCCTCCGCCGACTGCTGCTACGATATCAAGTCCAAACTCAGAAATCTTCTGGACGATACGGTTTTTGATATCAATTACAATCAGTCTGTCGTCGATTTGGATAATATACCCGAGGACAACAGATACGGATATTTTTTTTCGGGCAAGTTCATTGACGCAATAGAGCTCGCTCAACTTTTTTTTGAAGAGGTATTTGAAACGGTGCAGGATATCGACCTAAAGGATATCACATGTATAGTTATGGGTGCGCCGGCTTCCGATTACGACGTGGAGACTAACAAGGGAAATGACTATCAGCATCTTGTGCTCAATATAATTCTTGAGGGCATAAGGGATTATTTGGCGGAAAGGCTGTGTGTAAGAAAAGAGGGTATAGAAATTCGCGTTCGCCCCGAGCCTTCGTTGGCGGGCAGAGCTTTTATGTCCTTTTTTCCCAAGGCGTCTATCGGCAACAGCAAAAAACTGCTTGTAATCGATATAGGCGGAGGTACGGCCGACTTTTGCCTCCTCGATCGCAATGAAAGCGGCGAACTGTTTGCGCCTAAATCCGCCTATGGCAATGCCACCCCGGCGGGGGACGCCTTTGACGCAGCGCTTGAAAACGGGATCAAACAATTCTTCGAATTGGATAATACCGACTTTTCAAGAAGAGAGATAGAGAAGGCCAAGGAAGAACTCTTTTATCCGTCACATTCAAATCATATAAGGTCTCTTACATTGCGTAATGGCTACGATGTGTATAAGGATTATTGCAAACAAGGCAGGAGAACTGCAGTCAAGGACAAGGACGGCACAGAATACTGTGTGGCCTTTGATTCGAACCATGTAAAAGGTGTAAGCCACGATGGCATCAACTGGCAGGCTGATTATTATTCTTATAGCGACGACTTCTATGATAAGTGTAGATTGTTGAACTACCATATAAATAAATATGTTGAAACGGCCGGTCTTATGGGCGCCAAAGACTACTGCGTGCTCTTCACGGGCGGCACGTCGCAGATGGATATGCTCAGGAAGTACATATGCGCCAACGCCCTCGGCGGCATAGATGAAAAAACCAGGGTATTCAGTCTCGATATATATCCGCGGGCCATTCTTACCTATGCAAATATGGTGGCAATAGGCGCGGCGTGCGCCGCAGATGAGCAATACGATACCATCTATTCCGTGCCGGAGATCTGGTTACAGTTCAAGGGCGGAGAGGACAGATATCTCCTTTTATCGCAGGATATAAAGAATGGTGACAGCCAACCGAGGCAATGGCCTGTAATTGTCGATTATAGTGAAGAAGAACAATCTTCCGCCGAGGATAACGATGTTTCTCCTGATGAATTTGCGGAGTTTAAGCTTATTATAAAGAGGGCTAACAATTCGGAACAAAGTTATCCCCGAAAAGAGGGAAGTTATTTTGGATATAAGCTTCCGAAAGACAAAAGGCTTCGCCGGCTCGCATTCATTGCCGACTACTCAAACAGCGGAGAGGTGGGTGTGTTTGTCTGCCTTCTTAAAAAGCTTAAAAATAAAAATGGCAGATATAGAAACGAGAACAATAATAAGGTCAAAACGGAAAAAATAATTGACACCTATGAGTTCAGAACGTTAAATAATACAGCTTATCCTAAATACTTCAGAAAGCATTTTGAACACGTTCATGGTGTCCGTAAAAATTTACGAAAATATATCATCACAAACAACCAATGTCTTCCAAACAGCAATATTCATGGTATAGCGTACAGTATTTCGACGCATATGGACGAAGGCTATGGCTGGAAACTGAAATCTGACGGAGGAGAGCATAATGGCTAATAATAGGAATAATAATCGAAGTATAAGGCCCCCCAAAGTGCTTGATAGGATGGAAGATAGCACGGAGTATCCTGCCGAACCTAAACGGGAACAGTTCCAAGGAAGTCAAACACAGAGTGCGACCTCCAATGTGAACGGTGCGCCGTTTGACGAAAGCGGCAGTAAAAACATTACCCCGCCCAAAAATAACGGCGGCGCCGATTACAGCAAGGTGGAAAATGCCGTTGTGCGGTTGGAAAACTCCGTGATTGAGATGAGCAAAAAGCTCAACGGCGCGGTTGAAAAGCTTGACAAAACGGTGCAAAAGCAAGATTCGTACGATCAAACGCTTAAGAAAATTTCAGATGGTACCAATAATTTAAAAGACAGTATCATCCATTTAAAAGACGCTGTCGGCCTAATACCCGACCTTATAGACAACTCTTCTCTGAGCGAGGAGATAGAGGAAAGCGTTTCAGGCGTCCTTGATGAAAAATTAAAGGAGCTGGCCGCCGCTTCGGAGGTGGATGACCTGTGGGGCGACGACGGGCATGGCCTGAACGGCATATTGCTTAAATTAAACGAGCTGTCCGAGACGGTCGAAAACATAAAGGATGATATCGATTGCGATCAGGTGGCCGAAGGCGGCGGCGACGCCCTGTCGGACAAGCTGGACGGTATAGGCGACGAGTTGAAGCGCCGTATCTACCATATTCTGACTTCCAGGCTTGCGAGTTTCGAGCGCGAGCTAAACCATTCTGTCTCTTCCAATGTTTCGTCGGCCATAAACAAAGGGGTCAGCGATTGTCTCAAAAACGTGCTTGACGCAAAACTTAAAAGTTTCGGCGAAAAGCAGAGCGAACTATCGGCAAAGACGGACAGCTCCGTCAAGGCTATGGGAGTAAAAATAAACGACAGGCTGTGCTCCATTGATGATGAGATAGGTTGGCTGAGAGAGAAGATATCGGCAGAGGACGGAAATATTTTCAATAAAAAATACCTCGTCCCCGTCGGCTTTGTGTTCTATGCAATATTAAGCATGCTGCTCATCACGGGCATCTATTTTCTCCGTACCGACCTCGGTATGTCTCTCGGCGTGGTTTGGGCCGCGCTTATAGTCAATATCGTTTCTATAATCGCTATATTCACCGATATCGTTCTATATAAATGGATAACGGGCAGGTCGTCGGGCACGCAGGCAACTTTTGTTGTGGTGACAATTCTGATCGCCGTAGCCGCCCTCATTCTTTCACTGTTGTCCTTTGTCATTGTCTGAGCGGAAGGGCAGCGGATAGGCTGTTTTCCCGCCCTCGCCGTATCTTACAGAAAGATAAAATCCGTCGTCGCGGCGCTCGGCGCACATGGTTATATTGCATGGCGTTTTGTAGTCGGTTATAAGGTCTATTTCGGCCAACGATTTTTGTCGGTCGCTAATAAAATAGACGACGACGGCAGAGTGTTGTTTTTGTAAACAGGTCGAAAAGCCTTTATTGTGGTCGGCAGACGTTTGCCCGTCTGCCGACAGCGGCAGTTCAACGGGCAGCGGTCGGCCGAGATTGTTGCAGACGATGCCTATTTTAATTTTTTCATTCATAACTTTATTCTCTTACGGCACTTTGCAAATGCGGTATTTGTATTATAAAATAAATCGTTTGAAATATTTTGCGAAATTCTGTCTGTTTGCGTCTGTGTGAAGTATATATTATTAAAGGAGTAAGTCTATGAAAATCGCATGCGGGAGATCGGATATCATACTGTCGGAGGAGGGGCTGACGGGGGAGCAGGCTGAAAGGTGTGTGATCGCCTCTCTGAGCGGCTCTACGGCCGTGGGCATGGCCGAGGAGAGGGGCGGCGCCCTCTTGCTCGGCGCGCCTGAGGGCGACGAGGGGGAGGGTCTCGGCGCCTCTCTCGCCGTCGCCGCGCTCTACTGCAAGGTGGCGGGCAAGGCGCTGGCCTTCGACGCACACGCCTTTTCGCGGGCGGGCTATAACTTTTCGTATGTGTACAACACCGTCGCCGACGACCCCGCCCGGCTCGACGGCGTCGACGTCGTATTCTATAACCTTCGGCCGGACGACGAGATATTGGACGGCTGCACCTTCTTCATTGCGGGCAGCGCCGACGTGGAGACGGCTTCGCAGGCCTATTTTTCGTGGAAGGACAGGGCGGACAGAGAGGAGTTCGCCCGCTTTGAAAAGGCCGTAAGGGAGAAGCCCTTCGCCGTCTACCTCGCCGAGCTGATGGCCGCCAAGGGCATAGAAAAGAACTCCACCGTGTACAGGGCGGCGGGCATCTCCAAGTACACCTTCTCCAAGATAGCCGGCTATAAGTCCAAGCACGTTCCCTCGCGCGAGACGGTGGCCGCCCTCGCCATAGGCCTCAGGCTCAATTATGACGAGACCGAGGAGCTGTACAACGCCGCAGGGTATCACCTCTCCATGAGTTTCTTTATCGACAGGGTGGTGGCCTTCTTCGTCAGAAATCTCATACACGATATCGATCAGGTAAATTTCTGCCTCTTCGACTACGACTATCCCCCTCTCGGCGTCAGGCCGCGCGCCTCAAAGGACGACCCCGACGAGCAGAGGGACTGAAACCGCCCCATAATGTAAAACCGAATAAAAAAATAAGGTGGCGCGCCAAGAAGTTGCTTGGCGCGCCACCTTTTTGCCGAAAGGCGTGGTATAATCGGGCTGTAAAACGACAGATGGCGCGCGCAAACGGCGTTTGCGCGCGCCGAAAGGAGGATCTATGCTCGACAGCATACGCGAACTTTTTCTCACCGATTATTTCACTGCCGAAGCCGTGCTCGGCGACTACGCGGGCGACGGCAGGGCCCTGTTCAACGCCATTGCACACGTCTATCTTCTCTCCGCCCAATCGTCGGCCTCGCTCTATGCCGAGGCGACGAGCGACGAGGTGCGCCGCATAGACAGCGTGTCCTCTTACAGGCGTGCCGTAAGGCTGCAGAAATATTCACGCATAACGGGCGCAAACGCTTCGTTGCCCCCCGAATATGCGGCGATCATCAACATTAAGGGCGACGCCCTGTCCGTCGCCGACGAGGTGGGCCTCGTCGGCGCCAACTGCTCGCGCGGGGTCATCTGCCGCAACCTCGCCGCGGCGGCGGGGGCGGGCAGCATAGCCGCTCTCCGCGTGCTCGGCACGCTGCAGTGCGCGGGAATATTCTTTGAAAGGAGCGACGAGGGGCTGTCTTCGCTCAGAAAGGCGGCGGAGTGGCTGGACATACCTGCGCTGGCCGCCCTGCTGCTGTACGACGCGCCCTCCCGCCCCAAGACCCTCGCAAGGCTTAAGGCCGCGTGCGAGGGCACGCCCTACGCCTCCTTCTACGGCCGCGCCATGCGCTGCTACGGCCTTGCGGCCGAGGACGACGAAAACGCCCGCCTGCTCGCGCGCGCCTTCTCCTCGGGCGTGGTCAGAAGGGGAGTGTACGAGCCCAAGCTCGCCCGCGTGCTCTACAGCCCCGCGCTCTGCGCCGCCGATAAGCTCAGGCTGGTCTTTTCGCCCAGCAAGGAGCTCATATCCGCGGTGTGCGACCTGCCCGTAAAACTCGGCGGCGACGGGGAGGCCGACTTCGAAGTGCAGGCCGTCCGCACGCCGCTGGGCAGGGCGGAGGAGGAGGGCGAGGTGCTCCGCGCCCTGTCCGACTGCGATCTGCGGCGCGGGCAGGACTACCGCCCCGTCTGCCTCGTGGGCGACAGTCAATATGTAAGAAACTGCTATATCTCGGCCATATCCCGCGCCCTTTCGGGCGCCAACGTGGTCAGGCTCGACCCCTCGGCCTTCACGGCGTACGACGTCGAGCCCTCGGGCGGCAACATCTTCGTCAGGAGCATACGCGAAAAGCAGCTCAACTGCTTTATCTTCACGCTGACGGGCGACCCGCCCGAAGGGGCGTTGAGCGTGGTATATGGCTTTATCAAGGGGCGCGGACGGGCGCAGTTCCACCTCGGCTCGCCCAACGTCACTCTCGACCTTTCGGACGTGCTCCCCGTATGCGTGGCCGACCACGCCAACGCCGCCCGCGCGGCCGAGTACTGTCAGGTCATCGAGCTGGCGCCCCTCTCTCCCAAGGAGAGGCCGTCCGCCCTCGCCGACATAGCCGGGCGCGCCCGCGCCGCCTGCGGCCTCGAGGCCGTCGAACTTGCCGACGACGCCGCAAAATTGCTGTCGGAGTGCGATATCGACGTCGCCGCGCGCGCCATAGAGCGCGCCGTGCGCTCGTGCAGAACAAAGGGGGGCCGCCTTCAGCTGACGGCCGCGCAGCTTGCGCCCCTGACGGCCGCCCCCGCCGCCGTGGGAATAGGTTTCGGAGGCAGAGTAAAATGATACCGCAGCAGATATTCGACGCATACGAGAACAACAAACTAATAAAGTACACCGACGACAGCGACGCCCTGCGCTGGGTGCCCTACGACGAGCTCTCAAAAAGGCAGGTGACGGGCGTGCTCAAGGCCGACACATATATCGACGGCAGGCTGATGCAGCTCTACTCCTCGCAGGAGAGCCATGTGGGCGTGATCGCCGCCACAAGGCTGGGCAAGACTACTTCCTACGGCATACCCACCATAATTTCCAACGCCCGCCGCAGCGACAAGCGCAGCATGATAATTTCCGACCCCAAGGGCGAGCTCTACCGCCACACCTCGCAGACCCTGCGCGAGGAGGGCTACCGCGTCTATCTTTTAAATTTCCGCGACCACACGCACAGCGAGTGCTGGAACATGCTCACGCCCATCTACCGCAAGTATCAGAAGGTGTATTCGGTGTACGACGAAGTGGGCGTGGTAACTACCGAAAAGGGCCCGCGCAACACCTTCCGCGGCGAGGTGTACGAAAGCGAAAGAAAGCTCAAGCGCGACATAGCGCGCGTGATAAGGGTGGGGCTGGACAGCGTGGCCAAGGACATCGACGACCTCGCTGCCATGTTCATAACCACGCAGAAGGCCGACGACCCCTATTGGGAGGACTCCGCGCGCGACGTATTAAAGGCCTTTCTGTGGGCCATGCTCGAGGACAGCCGCGAGGACGACCTCGCCGAGCGGCCCGAGTGCGACTATAAAAAGGTGCTGATAACCGAGGAAAAATTCTCCTTCAACACCATACTCTCCATACTCTCCATGTTCCACGACGAGAGGGAGAACAGGTACAACGACGGCGGCTTTTTCTCCAACCGCAAGCCTACCTCGCGCTCGCTCATGCTCGCCAAGAACAGCTTTATCGAAAACGCGCCCGTCACCCGCAAGTGTGTTATGAGTACTTTCAATTCCAAAATAGCCATCTTCCGCGACAGCGCCATGCGCCTCATCACGGGCTGCAACTCCTTCGAGTTCGACAGTCTCGCCGACGGCCCCGTCGCCGTGTACATAGACTACCGCGACGAGATAAAGGCGCACTACCAGATAATCTCCCTCTTTGTGCAGAACACCTACAAACTGCTCATCGAAAGGGCCAACGCCTCGCCCGAGGGAAAGCTGCCCGTGCCCTTCTACTTCATATTGGACGAGTTCGGCAATTTTCCTCCCCTCCGCGACTTCGAAACTACCATTTCGGCGTGCGCGGGCAGGAATATCTTCTTCATTCTCATAATGCAGTCGTACGCCCAGCTCAACAGCGTTTACGGCGACAACGTGGCCGAAATAATACGCGACAACCTCAACATACACATATTTTTCGGCTCCAACAACATAAAGACCTTGCAGGAGTTCAGCCGCGAGTGCGGCGAAATGACCCGCATATCCCCCCTTTCGGCGCTCAACGGCGGCGGAAAGGACATCGAAAGTTTTCAGATAGAGACCATCCCCCTCATCTCCAAGAGCAGGCTTGCCAGGTTCGAGCCGGGCGAGTGCGTCGTCACCGAGGCCAACAGCGGCTATGTGCTGTGGTCGAGGCTGGAAAGATACTACAACTGCCCCGAATTTTCAAATCTTCCCAAGGCCTCCGAGCACGACTACGTCTGTCCCGTCAACGCGTTCGACGAAAAGTATATCTGCACTCTCGAAGAGCGGCGAAGGGGATTTTAGGAGAATGACATGGAAAAGAACAACGACAGGAACAGGATAACCGACTACATGCGCCGCCGCAAGCGCTTTACCGCGCCCGAGCTGCAGCTCAGGCTCGGCATAGGCTACGGCACGCTCTCGCGCGAGGTGGACAGGCTGCTCGCCGAGGGCCGCCTCGAGCTCGCCGACGATGACCTCACCTATACCTATCTGGTCAAAAAGTCCGTATCATCCCTATTCGAAGATGACGACGACGGCCTCGGCTTTCTGCGCTCCCGCCCGAAGGGGAAGTACGAAATCTTTGACGACGACGAGGACGACGATGAGGAAGAGTACGATGACGAGGAAGAGGATGAGGATGATGACGAGGACGACGATGAGGACGACGGCCCGTTCGACGGCCGCAGTCTGTCGGAGAGGTGGAACGAGCTTTTAAGAAGGCGCATAGCCGCGCTTCAGCCCGACGAACCGCCGCGCGACGAAACCCCTCCCTATGTTCCCCAAGTCAGTAAAAACTGGCCCGACAGGGCCGAACTGTCGCGCGCGATCAACGGCACGGTGTGGGACATAATGAGCCGCCGCAGCGCCGACGACCGCGCCGACGCCATAAGATACGCCCGAGGCGAGGCCAAAAAGGCGCGCGCCGAGGGCAACGTTAAGACAGCCGAGCTGTACGACAACGTAGTCAAAAATCTTGAAGGCTACACCGACAGCTTTTATATCTGGCTGAGAAATTTAAAGAGAAAATAGGAGGCAGACGCATGAAAAACACGGTAATAGGCTGGACGGACTACGACGACGAGAGCTTCCCCGCCGTTGAGGCGGACGGCGACGTCTGCGCCGCGATAATATACGAAATGTTTTTGAACGGCTGCTACTTTACGGGCGAGGACCACGTCTTTCGCCGCGGGTGCACGCCAGTGTTGGCGGGCGGCAGGCGGGCGGTGTTCTCCTCGCAGTCGTGGGACAGGCTGATATGCGGCGGGCTGGAGGCAAACCGCGGCCTCTGCTCGCCCCGCCCGAAGATAAAGTACCCTTCGCCCCTGTCGGAGGGGGAACGGCGGGGCATGCTGCCCTTCGAGGACGAGGGCGACAAATACTGCGACAAGCGCGAGCTTGCATGGTTTAAGGACATTCTCAACGTCTGCCTGCTCGGCGGCGCGCAGTCCGTGCGCAGGGAGAGGGGAGAGGGCGTGTCCGCCGACTACGGCGGCTACATAATAGCCGGCTCGTCGCCCTTCTATCCCGACGGGAGACCCTTCAGGCTCCAGTTCTATTGGGACGACGGCGTGGAGTACTGCCTGTCCGACTGCGGCGACGCCTTCGCGGGCATTTCGGGCGTGGACGCCTTCTCCGACGAGGTGACTTCCGCCCTGCGCAGGTACGGCTGCAATGTGGTCAAGGAGGACGGCCGTCCCTTTGTGTACACTTTGATAAATTGGGATTACGAGGCCGCCGCGCTCTCCCTCGCCTCGGCCGTCTCCTTCCTTGCGGGAAGGTACGGCGCAAAGTGAGCGCGCCGAATTCTTCACAGCAGAAAAAGGCCGCGCGGGGCTTTTTTTAGCCCCGCGCGGCCAAAAATTTTATCAGGCTTTGTATATGGCGTCCACTATGACGGCGGCAAGTTCGGGTATGCTCTCGGCGCAGTCGTTCTCCAGCCATTTCATTGAAAGGTTATATAACATTCCCGCGTATATATACGGCAGATAGGTGTTCTTTTCGGGGCGTTCCTCCTCGAAGGAGCGGGCAAAATTGTCGTTTAAAAAGTCAAGGTAGATATATGTCAGCCGGGCGCGCTCAAGGAGGGCAAACTGCTTCTTGTTGTCCCTGAACACGCCGAGTATTCTTGTGACCTCGTCGACGTAGTCCTCCCTGCAGCGCGGATAAATGCGCCTTGCTGAAACGTACTCCCTTGCGCTGTGCTCAAAGTAGTATAATATCACGTCCTCCTTGCGCTTGAAGTGGCGGTAAAAGGTGGCCCTGCCCACGCCCGCCTTTGCGGCAATGTCCTTGACGCTTATTTTGTCGTATTCGTATTCGTCCATCAGCCTGAACAGCGCCTGCACTATGTAGTGGCGCGTGTACTCTTCGGGCGCAGGTTGCACGATACATTTTCTCCTTTAGTGTGTAATCCGGGGTGACAGAGTGGCACTCTCTGTCTCACGGCCCCCTCGGCCGCTTGATTTTTGTCGGCTTTTATTATATGATACACATGTCTTACAAAAAAGTCAACCGAACGCGCGGCGTGCGGTTTTATCTGAAAAAATAGAGAGGACAGAGTTATGCAGGAAAAAGATTTTGTGGCATACGAATACAAAACCGTATTGGTAAAGGCGCGGGAGCAGGCAAGGGCGACGGACATGTACGAAGCCTTCGGCTGGGAGGTGACAAACGCCTCGGTCACGGCGGCGGGCAACGTCACTATCTCTTTGAGGAGGGACAGAAAACAGCTGCACAAGCAGGAACTTGTCAAGCTCGAGCGGCAGGCCGAGGAGGAGTGCGCAACCATTGACAGTCTCGAGCGCTCCAAAACGCTGGGCGCAAGGGTGTTCGCCTGTATCTTCGGCTGCGCCGCCGCGCTCGTGCTGGGCGGGGGGATGTGCCTTACGATGCTTGTTGAGGGCAGCGCGGCCGCCATGGCGGGCGGCATAGTTCTGGGCCTTGCGGGCATTGCGCTCTGTGCGGTCAACTACCCTGTCTATAAAAAGCTGGTAGAAAGAAAGACGAGGGAAGTGCTGCCCTTAATAGACGGTTCGGAGGAAAAACTTGCAGGCATACTCGAGAGGGGCAACGGCCTTCTCTCGGCCGATATAATTTAAAAGGACGGCGCATATATGCCGACGAAAGCAAAAAATGAAACCGAGGGAGAGGCTTTTGCGAATAATAAATTATCTTAAAAGGCCGCGCGCCCCGTTCATAGCCCTGTTTTGCGCGCTGTTTGCGCTGACTTTGGGCGGCATGACGGCGGCAGTCATCCTTCTGCCTCGCGGCGCGCTTGACTATGCGCTCTACGCCCTGTCCGCAGTCGGCCTCGGTTATTTTGTCTATCTCCTCGTCACCGTATTTGTTCCCAAAACGCGGTCGGCCGTCGTCACGCTTCTTGACAAAAATGACATCATAAGGCGCATGATCACGGGTTACGGATTTCGCACCGTCGTGTTTTCGGCGGCGGGATTTATTATAAATGTGGCATATGTGGCGCTGCAGACTGCCGCGGGCATAGTCGGGCGCTCGGCATGGCACTTTACCGTTGCCGCGTTCTATGTCTTTCTAAGCCTTATCAGGGGCACGGTATTCATATCGGCCAAGAGGGTGGGGGACGATCCCGCGCGGCAGGCCGGAATATATCGTATGTGCGGATATATGCTCAATTTACTGCCCTTTGCCATTGCAGGCGTGATAGTGCTTTTGAACAGGACGGACAAAACTTTCAAATACGCCGACATGATGATCTACGCCGTGGCTCTGTACACGTTTATAAGGGTCGTATCGGCCATAGTGCAGTTCTTCAAGGCGCGCAGGCACGGCAGTTTGGTCATCCGCGCCTTAAGGAACATCAACCTCTGCAGCGCCGTATATTCGCTCTTCGTCCTTCAGGTGGCCATGCTGCAGGCTTTCGGCAACGGAAACAGCCCCTTTGCCAACGCCCTTTCGGGCGCTTTGGTTGCACTCGTCATATTGTTCGTCGGCGTTGGGATGATAGTCCGCGCTCACAGAACGGGCGGCGTGGAGAGTTAAATGGGTGTCGTGTTGCCAAAAAAGGGCGCGGAGGACGGCTTTTTAAAGCCGTCCTCCGCGCTTATTCGTCTTAAAATTTAAAGGCGGCGCGCCCTGAAGGGGCGCGCCGCCCCCGTATTGTCAGCCCGGTTCGCGGAAGCCCTTGCCGAGTATCTCGGTGGCGTCCGAAACTATTACAAACGACGCGGGGTCGAGCGCCTTTACCTTGGCCCTCAGCCTTCTTGCCTCGGGGCGGCTGCACACCGTCATCAGCACGGTCTTTTGGTTGCCGGTATATCCGCCCTGCGCCGTGTAGGAGGTGTAGTCGCGGTGCATTGTCTGTATTATATATGCGCCTATGTCCTCGGTGTGCTCGGTTATTATCGTAACGTACTTGCTCTTGCCTATGTCCTCTATGACGCCGTCGATGAGGAAGGCCTTGGCGAACAGGCCGAGCATGGAGAACAGTCCCGCCGTCACGTCGAACACAAAGAAGGAGGAGGCGGCTATCAGCGTGTCGGTGATGAGCAGCGCCCTGCCGACGTGCACCGAGGTGTACTTCTTTAAAATGAGCGCAACTATGTCCGTTCCGCCCGACGAGGCGCCGCAGTTGAAAATTATCGCGCTGCCCACGCCCGTCAGAAGGATGGCGAACACCAGCTCCAGAAAGGTCTGGTCGGTCAGCGCTCCGCCGAGGGGCACCAGCAGCTCGAACAAAAAGTTTTCAAGCGAATATACCGCGCTGCAATATATGGTTTTAAATGTGCAGCCCCGCCCCAGAAAGATGAAGCCGAGCACGAGCATCAGTCCGTTGATTATCATGAGTATTTCCGACTGGGTCAGAAAGGGTATCACCTCGGCCAGCACTATCGAAAGACCGCTCACGCCGCCCGTGGCGAAATGGTTGGGCGATTTAAAAAAGTAAACGCCCGCCGCAAGCGCCAGCGTGCCTAAGTTGAGCACCAGCCAATACTTAACCGTATCAAATATCTTCTTTTTGTCTGCCATAAAAGCGTCTGCGCGGAAGGTTCTGTTTTGTGGCCGTCGCAGCCTCTTCATGCAATATCATAGCACATACCGCGCGTCAATGCAATCATTATGCGCAAAATTTTCGCGAGGATTTTTGCGCGCCCTTCGCCGCCCCTTGGTTGACTTACCGCCGTGCGGGTGTTATAATATTTTCAAAAATAAAAGCGGGGGAGGGGAGCCGAGTGAATTACTTCATTGCCGACATGCACTACGGCCACGAAAACATAATAAAGCTGTGTTCGCGCCCCTTCAAAGGCGTGGACGAGATGAACGCCGCGCTCGTTGCGAAGTGGAACGAGAGGGTGAGGGGGGACGACAGGGTGTATATCCTCGGCGACATGCTGTGGGAAAACAGAGATCCCTTTGCCGTCGTGCCCCTTTTAAAGGGCAAAAAGGTGCTGATATACGGCAATCACGATAAAAAGTGGCTGAAAAAGTACGACTGTTCGTCCCTCTTCGAGGCCGTCGTGCCTCTGTTGGAGGAGCGAATAGACGACGTCAATTTAGTTCTCTGTCACTATCCCATGTTTGAGTGGGACGGCAGCCGCAAACTCGCCTCCAAAAAGCTTGGATGGCATATATACGGGCACATACACAACAATGTCCTGCCCGAATACAGGCAGCTATTCCTCATGCCACACGCCCTCAACGCAGGCGTCGACGTTGTTGGGTTCGCGCCCGTCACCTTTGACGAACTCAAGCAAAAAAACCTCGCCTTCAAGCTTGCAAATCTTGAAAGCGAGGCCGACAGGCTCGCCCTTATTGCGGCCGCGCAGCAAAATTATTGAGCGTACCGCCGATAAGTTTTAAAAAATGATGCGCCCGAGTTGTTCCGCACGCCGCTCTCGGTTGAAAATTTGCGCGCCTCGGCGGCCGTTCGTCCGCAGATATGGCCCGAATACCCGGCGCCGCGCAGGTTTTTTTCTCTCTTTTTTCGGTATGCGCGGATGGCAATATTGCGGGTAAAATAAAAAAATTGTACTAATTTAAAAATTAAATTGATAAAGTTTTGACAAAGTCACTAAAATATGCTATTATATTCAAGTCATAAAAATTAACGGGCCTGCGGATGTACCCAAGTGGCTCAAGGGGCTCCCCTGCTAAGGGAGTAGTGCGGGAAACTGCAGCGCGAGTTCAAATCTCGCCATCCGCGCCAAGCGAAAAGTCTTAAAATCAGTCGGTTTTAAGGCTTTTTTCTTTGTTTTTGAGCCATTTTTGCGCGTTTATTGAGTTCAAAAAATATTGTGTACCCTTTAATTTACCCTTTACAGCAAAAAAGAGCCCTTTTGAGGCTCTTTTTTAATGCTCTGAAATCGATTTAATGTAGTTTTCCATTCTGTCGGCGCTGTCTTGTCGCATCTTCTCGGTGACGTGCCCATAGACGTCCATGGTGAAGGCTGCCGCGTGGTGCCCAAGGTTTTCCTGCACAGTCTTTATGTCGTCGCCAGCCTGAAGTGAAGAAACGGCGTAAGTGTGCCGCAGGTCGTGGAAGCGGGCATCTTCTATATTTGCCGCCTCCGTCATTTTATGGAAGTATTTAAGGACGGTGTTGTGTGTCAGGTGCCCGCCAAATTCATTGGTGAATACAAGGTTTGGAATATCCTCGTTCCAAAGGTTTGCAGCCAAGGCGCGCTCTTCGAACTGTTTTTGTCGTTGTTTTCTCAAAGCGTGCATTACGGTTGCCGCTGCCGTTATTTTGCGCGTTTTGTTGTTCTTCAGCGAGGATAAAACATACTTGCCGCCGCGCTCGGGCTGACGTTGGAGCTGATGGCAAACATAGATTGTATTTGTCTTGAAGTCGATATTATCCCATGTCAAGCCCAATATTTCGCTTTGGCGTAGCCCCGTAAACAAATCGACCAAGAACAGGTATTCGAACTTGTTGCCCTTTATAACGTCTAAAAATCGCTTTATTTCGTCCTCTTCCAATGGCTTTATTTCCTTTTGCTGCATCTTCGGCAGGGAACAGTTATCCGCGGGATTAAACCTGATATAGCCGAGAATGACGGCTTGCTGCAGTCCTTTATGAAGTACGCCATGCACGCACTTAACCGTCTTGGGCGCAAGGATGCGGCTGTCGTTGTCGCCTGTACTCAACGAGTTTATAAACTTTTGTATTGCCGGCGCACTGACTGAAGTCAACTTTATTGCGCCCAGCGCGGGCTTTATATAAAGGTTTACCTTTTCACGATATGCCTTCATGGTATAGGGCTTAACATTGTTGTTGTATTCTTTCAGCCATATATCAAACCACTTTGCAACCGTCAGCTTTGAAGGTTCTGTAAATATGCCATTGTTTATGTCTGCGCATACTTGCTGCAACTTTTGGCGCACTTCCTTTTGTGTCGCGCCGTATATCGACTTTTGTATCTGTTTGCCCGTTCCCGCGTCCCTTCCGATGGTGTAACGGGCTTCCCAGCGCCCATCTTTGCGCTGCCTTATGGTGCCGCTTCCCTGCGCGCTGCGCGTATTCGATTTTTTAGCCATCTTCTTCCTCCTCGCTATCATAATCAAAAACAGTTCCTTGGCGTCGCTTTGTTGCTTCGGTAATATATTCTTCCATAATTTTGCGCTCATCTGTGCCTTTGCTGCCCTCGGTGACATACGATTTTACTATCTCGTCTATAAAGTCAAGCATATATTTCATTAGGAAAAATGATGCCTCTTCGTTTTGTTCGCTGCCTTGGGGCTTGACTTTTTTGTGTATGGCAGTATAGAGACTTTTATATTTATATTCAGCGTATTTATTTGCAAATAGCGATAATTTTTCCCATGCCGCAGTTTTATTTGCGTTTGCAAATTCGAGAATGTCATTGAAAAGTAGCGGTATGTAATATTCTGAAGGTATTTTTGCGGTATAGGGGATTTCAAACGGCGTCTCTTCGGTAAAAAAAATGCCATGGCACTGTACGCCATACGACGTGATGCACCGTATGCCGTCATTGCCTACGGGACTGCCAATTTTATTTGTGTCAATGTATCTAAACTGAAAAGATTTTGTCGAGGTGCCATAACGCGCCGCTTGTTCTTTTAAATCATGTAGGTTAGATAGGTTTTTAACCGCCTCCTCTGACAGTCCTGTTTGCTGTGAAATGTCCGTGGCGGCACGCGTTTTGCAGTCATATTCACAGAGCAGATAGCCGAGTTCGCAGTCAAATACTTCACACATTGCCGTGAGCATCCCTACGGTAATCTCACCACCCGTGCCGTTTTCCCACTTACTTAAAGTTGCTCTTTTTACAATGCCTGCTTTGTCGCAAAATTCGTCTTGTGATAAACCCAAAAGGTTGCGCTCTTTTTTTATGCGCTGACCTATCTTTTTCCAATCATATTGCATATCAATCCTCCATTTTAGTATTTCAGCTTGGCGCCTTCGCGAAGCAGGAAGTCGTCCGAAAGGTCGGTGTAAGCCTCTTTCAGCTTGCCGATAGAGTTACCCATAAACACGCCGATAGCCGTTTCATTTACGCCGCACTCGGTACAGCGCGTCTGAAATGTCGTGCGCATATCGTACAGCTTGTGGTTCGGCAACACCTTTTTCAGCCGAATATCCAGTACGCGGTCGGTAGGGAACGCAGATACGTCTATGACCTCCGCGTCGGCGATATATGGCGCAAGCATAGGCGACACGGGAATTCGCTTATGCTCAACCTTTCCGCCCTTGCGCTTGCTGTTTACGGCTTTTATAAAGCCCCCTTCGAGCGTCACGGTGTAAAGCTCGTTCGGGCGCAGCCCGCAGTAGAGCATAAGCGCAAAGGGGAGCTGACACGGCTCACCCGCATACGCGGAGAGCAGGCGCGTTTCTTCGTCCTTTGTGAACGCCGAGCCGTGCTTACGTTCGTGCTGTTTGTGGTAACACATTCCGAGCGGGTTCAGGCGCAACACGCCGTGATTAACCGCGCTTTTGAATATCTGATTTAACAGGCTGTAAACCTCGTCAGCCGTCTTGGGAATACGCTCCAACCCGTCCAACAGTGATTGGAGCATTACGGGCGTGACCTTGGCGAGAGGGATATTTTTAAGGGACGGCTTGACGTAGGTATTGAAAATGCGCTGGCCATAGGCGTATGTAGCGTCACAGACCTTGCGCGCGTGGAAGTTTTCAAACCAATACTGTGCAAAGTCAAGGAATTTGGTCGGGATATGCTGCGCATTGTCCCGCTCGGATACAGCGGCTTTTATTTTCTCGATGAATTTTTCTTTTGCTTTTTCAAGCGTAGTGGCGGATGCCGAGATATTATAACCGTCGCCACGGAAGCGTATTTCGTAGGAGCAGTTATAACGACCGCCCGACCGCCGCCGAACGTAAGCCGTACAGCCTTGCGCTCGGAATACTTTTCTAAATGAGGATGGCATTTTGGCAATCTCCTTTTCGGTGAATTTTAAATTGCCTTCCTCAAAATCTTCTGTCAGTTCATTTTTGACGGGCGCAGGGAATTCAAGCACCCTGTCATTGGCGCCGCCCTTCACGAAGAACAGACGGCTCCGCTGTTCGGCGTCCTCAACTTCAAGCGCGTTGAGCAGGTCGAAAGCGTCCTGCGCTATCTTTTTACATAGCAATTTAATTTCCTGCCTTGTCATAAGCCGCCTCTCAAATTGTTAAATTATAATATTTATATATAAGTAAATATACAAAAATATCTAAATATAATTTTATTGTGTAAAATTGTATGTTTACAAATACATTATAACACGCTATAATAGGATTGTCAATAAGACAAATCGTAACAAGGAAAAACAACTATGAAAAAAATCACAGACAAGCAAGAACTACCAATCATGATGAGCGCGGAAGATTTACAGGCTATTGGGTTTTCTCGTCCAATGGTCTATAAACTTTTGTGTAGGGCGGACGTACCCGTAGTGAAGATAGGTAAACGTAAATTTGTAGAGCGTGACAGCTTTTTTGCTTGGTTGAGAACACAGAACGGGGACGCGGCGAATAACTGACTATGGATAAAAAATTTACAGAAACTGTTTTGCCGCAGGATAAAAAAATAGAGCGAAAGAGCTTTATATTTTTCCGCTCCTATGCGGACGCGTTAGAAGAACTCCCTGACGAAAGTTATGTGCGAATTATGAAAGCTATATCGCATTTTGCTCTTGATGGGGAGGAGCCTAAACTCGAAGGCTTGGAAAAATCCTTCTTTTTAGCTATTAAACCGGTTCTTCTAAATAGTGTAAAGAAATATGAAAACGGCAAAAAAGGTGGTCGCCCGAAATCCATAGTAGGGGAAAAACCAAACGAAACCAAAACAAAACCAAACGAAACCAAAACAAAACCAAACGAAACCATACAAGAGCAACCCATAACCAATAAGGATATGGATACGGATATGGATACGGATATGGATACAGATATGGATACAGATACGGACTTAAACAATGATAATGCCGCATCCCCACAAAGGGGAAAGAAATTCAAACCGCCCACATTAATAGAGGTGAAAAACTATTGTGCGGAGCGGGGCTTACAGATTGATGCCGAAAGATTTATCGACTATTACGCATCAAATGGCTGGCGCGTAGGCAATTCGCCCATGAAAGATTGGCAAGCCGCGGTACGGAATTGGGCACGTCGCAATACAACCGTTCCCCCCGACAGGGCAAATCCTGATAGGGCGGCATTGCCTGATAGCGGCGATATGAGCAAATATTATTCGTAAAGGAGGCGGGTATGGATAAAAAAGTTATGGATATTTTGCTGGCAGGGTTCAACGGTACCATTACTGAGGCAGACAGGCGTTATTACATAGACAACTGCATGGGCGCCGAGGAAAAAGAAATAGGCAAGCCTTACTTTGAAATGGATGCGGCAGAGGCGCTTAAATTTGGCGTTTTGTCGCATAACAATACAAAGGGCGGACTTACAGGCTATGATTGTCAACGTTGCAAAAACAGAGGCGAATTTATGATAATAAAAAATGGTAAAGCATATTTTCGAGATTGTGAGTGCATGAAGATACGTCGCTCACTTGCCAATATGGAGCGCAGCGGGCTGGGCAATCTGTTGGAGCTATACACGTTCGATAGGTACAAGTGTGTTCATCCGTGGCAGACTAAAGCATTTAACACAGCTAAAGCGTTTGTTGTCGACAATAATGCCCATCTGCTCTTTATCTGCGGACAGTCAGGCGCGGGAAAATCTCACCTCTGTACGGCGGTGGCGAGCAAGTTCTTAAAGCGTGGCATGGACGTGATTTTTATGCCGTGGACAGATGCGAGCATGAAGATAAAACAGGCAATGCGTTCGGAGGGTGAGTATGAGCAGCTGATTGACAAGCTGAAGTTTGCGCAGGTGCTTTATATCGACGACTTTTTTAAGGGTGATAATGCTGCGCGCCCTACCTCGGCAGATATAAGGTTGGCAAACGAAATAATCAATTACAGGTATAATAAGAGCCGCATTGACAAAACAAAGCGTTACATAACCATCATAAGCACGGAGCGCACTTTGGAGCAGCTCCAGCAGTACGACAGCGCGCTTGCCGGTCGGATAATCGAACTTACACGACCTAACTACCTTGTCGGCTTATTCGGCGAGGAAAAGAATTACAGGCTACATGGAGGCGGGCAATGAGCGAAGAGTGGCAATATCAAAATAAACCCATTGCCTCCTGTTGTTGCTTTGATAAAGTCAAAAAGCGCGGCAGACAGAAGTTGGTGCTGAATGACCTCGGCAAGGAAATTGTTGAGGAGATTGCGCAGTACCACCTTACGGAAGAAGAGATTGCCGCCGTGCTGGGCGTAAGCCCTGATACATTAAAATCGATAGATAACAGGGCTGCTTTTTCGGAGTGCATAATAAAAGGCGAAAATCGCGGAAAAGCTGACTTAAAGTGTGCGCAGTTCGGGCGGGCTGAAATAGGTAGCGACCAGATGCTTACATGGCTTGGCAAGCAGTACCTTGGGCAAAAGGACAAGCTGGACGTTGCGGCGGATGCGGAGCAGCTGGATAAACTCGACGAGATTTTAAACAGTATGTCTGCGATAGATCACAGCGGCGGAGGCGGCAATGAAAAGGGCTGATTTGAAGCAAATTTTGGAGTGGCTTAAACTCTATCAGTCATATAAGAGCCTTTTAAATGATAATCCGTCAACAACAGAGATACTTTATGTGTGTGATGGCCGAATAGAGCGGCATAGTAGCTCCGAGGTGCGTAAAATAGTTGATGTCATAGACGAGGTTTATTGGTACTTCGAGACCAAAAACAAAGCAAAAGCCCGTTTTATGGTCAAATTCTTTTTTGAAAATTGTAGCTGGGCGGAGACAGAGCGCAAAATAGGGCTGTCCCACGGTACGGTAAAGAATTGGCGGAGGGAAATTATCGAAATAACGGCAAAAATCGCCCGCAGAGCCGAACGTAAGCTGAAGGCGGACGAGTTTGCACCGCAGGCGAAAAGACGGCTTGCAGCGTCTAATTTCAGGCTTAAACGTGATAAAGAAAAAGGGCAGCCTTGTGGTTGCCCTTTTATCATGCAATTAAATTTTTGTGCCGTCGGGGAATTCGAAGCCGAAAACGTATGTGCCGCCAAGCACGGCTGCTATCTGCTCTAGTTCATCCTGCGTAAATGTTTGCCGTTTGTACTTCTGATTAAAGTTTGATGGCGTCATGCCGATTGCGCGCGCCAAAGCTGCTTGGCTCATCCCTTTGTATGCTAAAGCCATATTTATTTTTTGCGAGATATTCATTGCTGACCTCCTTTATTATACTATACATTTATTTTTAAACAATGTCAAGTAAATAATTAATATTATAAATAAAATAATTTAAAATATTTAGAAAAATATAAATAAAATACTTGACAACATTAAGCAAATGCTATATAATATAATTACAAAGGTTGAGGAAAGGCAACCATAAAGAAAGGGCAACCGCACAGCCGACCAAAGCACACGGTTACCCAAGCAACAGGAACGAACGGACAAGCCGCCTCCTATCGCTCCTATAATACCACAAAGGCGGTCAAAAGTCAAAATTATAGGAGGCTACAATGAAACTTCAGGAACTTTTGGAAAAGAACATTACCAACGGGCGCATCTTTGCCATAGAGGCAATGACAGAAAAGAAAGGGCTCAAGGGCATCCGCTTTATAAAGCACAGCACGCTGACGGCTCAATGGGGATGCAATTACGCAAACGTCGCAGCGGTCAAAGATGCGGTTCAAGCCAACGGCGGCGTTAAACCGAATTGGTTTGAGCATACCGAGTACGACAGCATAGTACGCAGCAAGAAAAATCCCGAAAAGCTCTATCTGCAGATTATGAACCCCTCAAACTTCAGGACGGAGTACTTCCTCGCAGATGGAACGCCGACGACCAAGGAGGCACTCATAGCAATGGGCGCCATAAAGGAGGGGGAGGCGGACAAGCCTGTGACGCTCGTCTATGCACTCGAAAATATAATGTCGGTACGTTACAAGGAGGCGGCTTAAATAGCCGCTTCCAAATAAAAAATATTATGGAGGTAGTTTATGAATACAACACAGATTGAAAAGGTAGAGGAACTCACAGGGCAGCTTGAAAGCGTATTGTCTGAAATATGCCTTACAAAGGACTTGCAGGAATTATCCAACGGCGAGATGGAGGTGACAAACCCGAGCGCGGAAAAGGCAATGGAGGCTTACAGACATGTGCAGACCTTGGGTTTTGCATTGCTTGACAGACTGCGCGACCATACGCAAAAACTGAATACGATTGTCGAGCAGCTCATGGCTATTTAAGGGTACGTTTTGTACCCTTATTTTTACCCTTTACGCATGGGTACAAAAAATACGCAATGTACAAAGTAGCATAAAATTTTCAGTTTGAGGCTTTAAAACAGTACACAATGACACTATTCAGCACAAATAAAATTGGCACTTGATAATTCAAATCTCGCCATCCGCGCCAAAACGGCGTGGGAAAGGTTTTTACCTTTCCCACGCCGTTTTGATATATCAGTGAAAACTGGCGGGATTTGAGGGTGGAGGTGCGAGCGGGAGCGAGCAGTTTGCGAACAAAACTTCGGAAGGGAACAAGAAGGAACGCAAACTGAACAGTGCGGTGCACTGTTCACCGGGGCGCGCCGCCAAAGGCGCAAATCTCGCCATCCGCGCCACCGCCGATGCAAGGCGCGTATTGAAGGAAGGCAAATGGTAATTTGCCTTCCTTTCCTTTTACGCCTGCCTCGGCTTTTTCGCGCAAATACTACAGTTTTGCGCGAGACTATGGAATTGATTTATGCACTCCGTGAAAGCAAATTCGCCCTTGCCCGCCCCCTCTGCGCGGGTGCGGCGCTTTAGCGATTTGCTACTTATTTTTCGGAGGGTGCTCGCGGAGCTGTGCACGCTTCGCGGAAAGGTAACGAGTGTATCTGAAGCGTAGCCCGTGAGATTTCTCGGCTGCGGCTTCGCCTACGCACGAAATGACATGCTCTACCCGAATGGGGCGCGCACCACTCTCCCCCGCCCCCGAGGTCTACGCTATGCAAATCGGGGTGACGCGCGGCCGAAAGGCCGCGCGTCACAAAAAATGCCATGATTGCCTTGTCGGGCTTGATGGGTTATTGAAAATTGCTGCCCGAAAAAAACACAAAATCTTCATGTTTATATCAACACGCTTGCATTTTAATATGTATAATATATGGTAAAAACAGAAAAAACTCTATGCGAGGTGTTTTATTATGAACGGTAAATTTGTTTTAAGGGCGGCCGTGGCCGCCATAGTCGGAGCGTCCCTCTGCGCGTGCGGTTTCGCCGTGGCGGGCTGCGACGACGGGGACGGGTCTACCCGCTCGGTAGTTTCCTATGTGTCCTCGGACAAATCTCAAACATACAGCTCTACGGCCGACGTCGTCGAGGCCGTGGCCGACAGCGTGGTGGAGATAACCACCGAATCGGTCACCACTCAATGGGGCATGCAGTACATTGTGTCGGGCGCGGGCAGCGGAGTCATTGTCGGCGAGGGCGACGACGGCACCTACTCCATAATAACCAATCACCACGTCATCGACGGCGCAAACGACATTATGGTGCGCATGCGCAACGGCGAGGAGTTCGACGCCGAGCTTGTCGCCTCGGACGATTCGGCCGACATAGCCGTAATAACCATAGAGTGCGACGAACAATTAACCATGGCAACATGGGGCGACAGCGACTCGCTGCGCGTCGGCGAAGATCTTATAGCCATAGGCAACCCTCTTGGCAGCCTCGGCGGCACGGTGACCAAGGGCATACTGTCCGCAACCGACAGAACCATTGTCGTCGAAGATTATCCCATGACCCTTCTGCAGACCGACACGGCCATCAACCCGGGCAACTCGGGCGGCGGCCTCTTCAATATGAAGGGCGAACTCATAGGCATTGTCAACGCCAAGACCTCGGACGAGGAGGTGGAGGGCATCTGCTTTGCCATCCCCGCCAACGACGCGCGCAAGGCCTACGACGACCTTCTCACCTACGGCTATATCGAGGGCCGCGCCGCCTTCCCCATAGAGGTCACCGAAGGCTCGATAACTTCGGGCATAAACTCCAGCGAGAGCGTCGTTTATATCACCTCGGTCGGTAGTAACGTTGCCGAAGGCACCTTCAAGCAGTACGACAGAATTTACAAGATAGGCGACCAAAAGATAACCACGCTTGCAAGCTACAATCAGGCCATTGCCTCGCTGACGCCCGGCGAGGAGGTCACCGTTGAGGTGTACCGCGGCAGAGTGCAGGGGGGATTTTTCGGCAGTTCGATCTCCTTCGACGACGAACCCACGACCTTCACCGTAACGCCCGTTCAGTACGGCGCAAACTGAAAATATAAAGAATTGCGGCCGCAGCGGAAATTTCCGCTGCGGCCGCTTTGCGTGTTGAAAAATTTTACCTGTCCGATATCGGCGTATAGGTGTAGTCCACGCTGCCGTCGGCGTTCTCTACGGGCGTCACAATGTAGGTATTCTTATCCTTACCGTCTCTTGTGCGGAGAGTAAGGACTTCCTTACCGCGTATCACCTCGCTTTCAAGCGTCAGTTCGTAGGTGTGACGGCCTATTTTTGCCGTGAGCTCTACCTCGTATTCGTCGCGCTCGCGCTCGATCTCTATTGTGCTCTCTTCAACCTTTTGCCCGTCGCGCACAAGGGTGTAGCTGTATTCCTGCTCGCTCTCGCCGCGCTCGGTTTCGTAGGAGTGCTCCACAAGGATATAGCTGTCCCTTTCAAGATAGACGTAGAACTTTGTTTCGCTCTCGCTCTCGCCGCGTTCGCTCTCAACTTCTCTTGTGCCGCGCACTTCATACTCCGCGCCGTCGATAATCATTATTCCCTCGAGGGCGTATTCGCGCTCCTCCTCGTCGTCATCCCTATCGTCGTCGAAGTCGGGGATGAGGGTCTTGTTGAAGTGCATTTCGTACTCTCTCGCGCCGCCGCCGAGGGAGGGGGCGGAGATCATCGTCATGCTCTCGTAGCCGTCGAGGTCGGAGGCCCTCTCCTCGACCTTGAAGCCGTCGCCCGTCAGAATGGCGTTGGCAATGGCCATGTAGCCGTCCAGCTCTTCCGTGCCTTCCTCGGTCTGCGCGGGCGGGGTCTGTTCGGGGGCGATGTTGTCGCCCGTCGTGTCGCCGCCCTGTTCAGGAGCGGGTTCGGCGGGGGCGGGATCGGCGGGTTGGTTCTCCGTGTCCTCGGTGGGAGCGGGGTCGGCAACGTTTTCCGAAACGAGCATGGCCGCCGAGGCAGCGCTGAAGGCGTAAACGCTCTGCGCGTCATTGCCTTGCAAAATTGACTTCTGTTCGCCGCACGCCGTAAGGCAGAGTGTGGTGGCCAGCGCGGCCGAAGCCAGTAAGCTTATAACTAACTTTTTCATTGTGTTTTCCTCCGAAAATCAATTTTATTTTGGCCGTCTGTTTTCGACCTTTCACCTATATAACAGCTCGCTCCCCGCAAATTGTTGGAAAATTCTGAAAATTTTTTTGTAAAGGCCGATTATTCATTTTTCTATACAAATATGCGTTAAATTCACCTCTTGACATATGCGCATTTTTTGGTAGAATAAATTTATAGAAAAAGTCTTAAAGGAGGGCACAATGAAAAAGTTTATTTTATCAATAATTTCCATGATTTTTGCGGCGGGTGCTGTCTTGGGTTTTTCTGCCTGCGGCGAACGCAGTCAAACTTCAAATAAAATTCACCCCGATGCCCTCCCTGCTTTTTTTCAGGGTACTGTTTTCATGACGCTTATGCGCAATATGACAAGCAGTCACATTGCCATTATTTGTGACAGGGAAGAAATAAATAAACTGCTCGACTATTTCAGGGGCGTTAATTTTGTAGAAGGCACCATCGATTGGGAAACAGTCGATGAAACGGGGGCAGATAGCGCAAGGAGGATGGTCGTCGATCTGGTCACTTACAGATATAATTTTATTATATCGATGTATGTTCATTCGGATAATTCGATCTCTATGATATTCAACGATGTTTTCTACATGACCGAGCCGGGCGCCATATCGGAGGAGTTCAGGGAGTATGTGTACGAGGTGCACTGCCGTGTGTAAGTATTAAAGGGCGTGTGCGCGGTCAGGTGCCGGGCCCCTCGCGCAGACTGCCGCTGCACGGAGCGCGGCGGGCTTAGTCGAAATGACATTCCATATTAGGTGAATAGAGCGGCGCGCGGTCGACAGACCGCGCGCCCTATGCTCTGCCCCCGTTTGTCATACTGAGCAGCGCGCCATAAATGTCGGGATAAAACCGAGCATGAGCGCGCGTCGCCGAACGTATCTCGGAGCGACAGCGACGGACAAACGGGGCTCCTTTGCAATTGCCTGTTTAAACTTCAAAACAAAATTTTCAAAATGCGGTTGACCTGAAGGGCGGAGGGTGGTATGATAGTATTGTAAAAAAATAACGGGCTTTCGGGCCGTTGTAACGGCTGCAGAAAAATTTAAAAAATTTTTAAAATCTCCAACAATTCCCTGCGCCAAAATTGTTTTAATAGTGAAGGGAGAGGTGTGCAAAAGTTAAGGATATGGACACGCACAAACTCGAAAAATATGTAGAGCGGCTGCGCTCGGGCGACAATTCGGCCTTCGACAGGCTATATGAGGCCACCAATCGCGCAGTCTACTTCAAAATTTTATACATAGTGCGCGACAAAATGTACGCCGAGGACATACTGCAGGACACCTATGTGCGCGCCCTTTCGCGGCTGGAGCAGTATGCGGCGGGCACAAATTTTGCGGCGTGGCTGTGCTCTATCGGCCGTTCGCTGGCGCTCAACCACATAAAAAAGAACAGCCGCGAGGTGTTCACCGATTTTTCCGAGCCCTCCCACAGATACGGCGTGCAGGAGACCGAGCTGCCCTATGTGTTCGACGTGGCCGCCAAAATACTCCCCGAGGACGAGTACGAAATACTCATGCTCTGTCAGGTGGCGGGCTACAAGCGGAGGGAGGTGGCCGACATGCTCTCCCTGCCCATAGGCACGGTGACGTGGAAGAACAACGAGGCGCTCAAAAAACTGAAAAATAAACTTGAAAAGGAGGGCGGCGCATGAAGGACATTAAAAAATTGCTGCGGCAGCAGGCACCACAAGTGCTGCCCGACAGCAGCGTTAAGGATAACATAAAAGCCCGCCTCGGCATCGAGGAGACGGGCGAGCGCACGGCGGCCGTAGCGGGCGGCGGCACGGCGGCCTTAGGCGGCAGGCGCAACATTATTTTAGCCATATGCGCGGCCCTTCTGGCCGTGGCCATAATTCTGGCGGTGGCAATTCCCCTTTCCGCACGCCCCGGTATGCCCGCCATAGACGGAGGTGTGACCGGAGACATTGACGACAAGTTCGACGGCATAACCAACTCCGACGCCTTCTACGCCTACGGCGCGGCCTCGGTGGGGGCGGTGCTCTCCTCGGCGGAGAGCGGCGGGGCCGAAAGCACGGTGGCTGCGGCATATGTGGCCTCTAATCGCCTGTCGGTCACGCAGGAACAGCTCGACACGGTCAACCGCTATCTCGCCTTGGTGGAGAGCCTCCTCGGCGACGGCGCAATAACCTCCGCGCCCATAGAGCCTGAGGAGGGCTATCAATTCGGCATGACGGTGGGCTATTCGGACCTTCTTGGCAACTCCGTCGGCTACACCATGTACTATAATAAAAATTTTGTCGACGGCGAGTATGACGACGGCGAGAGCGAGGAAAACTACTCAATAGAGGGCGTACTCATAGTCGAGGGCGTCTCCTACCCTGTCGAGGGCACCTATGAGGTGGAGCAGGAGGAGGACGAGAGCGAGAGCGAGCTCAGCTTTAAGGCCTACACCTCGGCCGACAGGCGCTCGTATATAGCCGTCACGCGCGAGAGCGAGACGGAGGACGACGGCCGCGGGAGCGAAAGCGAGCACGAATACGTTTACACCGTCTGCGAGAACGGCTGCGACGCAGAAAAGATGAAGGTAAAATACGAGAGCGAGGAGGGCGAGCTCGAACTCGAAATGGAGATAGAGCGCGGCGACGTCAAAGAGAGGCTCAAATTCAAGGACGAAACCGAGGACGGCGAACGCGTGATAGAGGTGGAGGGCGACATAGACGGCGAGCGCGTTGCGTTTAAGATATATGTTCGCGAAGGGCAGTACCACTATGTGTTCTCCGACGGCTCGTCGTCCGACCACGACCGCTACGACAGCGACCATGACGACGGTGGCGACGATGACGGCGACAGGCGGCCGAGGGGCGCCTATACGGCGTTCGCGGGTAATGAGCAAATTTTATGCTGAAAAGGTGAAAAATGTATTTTGAAAGCGTAGAAAGAATGGTGGGCGGCACGCCCGCAGTCGAAATTAAGAGGTACTGCGCCGCCGCGGGTGCGGGGGCGCGCATAATAGCCAAGCTCGAGGGCTTCAACCCTGCCGGCTCGGTCAAGGACAGGGTGGCCCTGCACATGATAGCCGAGGCCGAAAGAAAGGGCCTTTTAAAGGCGGGCTCCACCATAGTCGAGCCCACCTCGGGCAACACGGGCATAGGCCTTGCCGCTTTCGGCACGGCGAGGGGCTATAAGGTCGTGCTGACCATGCCCGACACCATGAGCGCCGAGAGGATAAAGCTCATTCGCGCCTACGGGGCCGAAGTCGTGCTTACGCCGGGGGCGGAGGGCATGGCGGGCGCCGTGCGCAGGGCGGAGGAGATAGCCGCCCGAAGTCACGGCATAGTTGCGGGGCAATTTACAAATCCCGCCAATCCCGAGGCGCACTATCTGACCACGGGCCCCGAGATCTGGGCCGACTGCGGCGGCAATATAGACTGCTTTGTGGCGGGAGTGGGCACGGGCGGCACCATATCGGGCGCGGGCAGATACTTAAAGGAGAGGAAGCCCGCCGTGCGCATAGTCGCCGTCGAGCCCGCCTCTTCGCCCTTACTTTCTAAGGGATATGCGGGCCCCCACGGCCTGCAAGGCATAGGCGCAAACTTTGTGCCCGACACGCTCGATAAAAACATTTACGACGAGGTGGCGGCGGTCGGCGAGGAAGAGGCCTACGCGGCGGCGCGGCTGCTCGCAAAGAGCGAGGGACTGCTCTGCGGCATCTCCTCGGGCGCGGCGCTGCACGCGGCCACGCTTGTCGCGCGCAGGGCGGAGTTTGCGGGCAAAACCATAGTCGTTCTGCTGCCCGACGGCGGCGAAAAATATCTCTCCACGCCCCTGTTCGGCTGAGGTCATGCGTTTTATGTGCGGCGCGGGGCGCGCGGACTTGTCCGCGCGCCCCGCGCCCTCCTTTCGCCCCGCGCAAAAAAATATTGAGTGCAATTTTGCGCGCAATTTGTTTGTAATATAAAAAAAGTTGAGGTATAATATAGTCGAAAAAATTTTGGGAGACTAAAGATGAATTACCGCAAACTTTCGCTTGAAAAACACGCCGAGTGGAGGGGCAAGATAGAAACGGTCTGCCGCGTTCCCGTAGGCAGCCGCGACGACCTGTCCGTCGCCTACACCCCCGGCGTTGCCGAGCCCTGCATGGCCATACATAACGACGTTGAAAAGAGCTTCGAACTCACCCGCCGCTGGAACACCGTGCCCGTCATCACCGACGGCACCGCCGTCCTCGGCCTCGGCGACATAGGCCCCGAGGCGGGCATGCCCGTAATGGAGGGCAAGTGTGCGCTCTTCAAGGCCTTCGGCGGCGTCGACGCCTACCCCATATGCATCCGCTCCAAGGACGTCGACGAGATAGTAAACACCATAAAGCTCATATCGGGCTCCTTCGGCGGAATAAATCTCGAGGACATCTCGGCACCGAGGTGCTTTGAAATAGAGCGGAGGCTCAAAGAGGAGTTAGACATCCCCGTCTTTCACGACGACCAGCACGGCACGGCCATAGTCGTCGCCGCCGCCCTGACAAACGCCTTGAAGCTCGCGGGCAAGCGCGGCGAGGATATAAAGGTGGTCGTCAACGGCGCGGGCGCGGCGGGCATATCCATAGCGCGGCTGCTGCTCACCTCGGGCGTAAAGGATATTGTAATGTGCGATAAATTCGGCGTCGTCTGCAAGGGAGATCCCCGCCTCAACGAGGCGCAGGCATCAATTTCCCTCGTCACCAATTTGGGAGAGCTCAGGGGCACGCTCGCCGACGCAATGCGCGGCGCCGACGTGTTCATAGGCGTTTCGGCCGCCCATGTGGTGACGGCGGAGATGGTTAAAAGCATGGCGTCCAAGTCCATACTGTTCACCATGGCCAACCCCGTTCCCGAGATCGAGCCCGACGAGGCCAAGGCGGCGGGCGCGTTCATTGTGGGCACGGGCTCCTCGCAGTACGCCAACCAGATAAACAACGTGCTCGTGTTCCCCGGCCTCTTCCGCGGCGCCCTCGACGTGCGCGCCACCGACATAAACGAGAGCATGATGCTGGCCGCGGCAAAGGGCATTGCCGACTACGTTCCCGCCGACAAGCTCTCGCGCGAGTACATACTTCCCTACGCCTACGACAGGGGCGCGCACGAGTGCGTGGCCAAGGCCGTGGCCGAGGCCGCGATAGCTTCGGGCGTTTCCAAGCTCTATAAAAAATAAATTGTCGGCGATATTATGTGCGGCGGGCGGAGCATAAGCTCCGCCCGCCGCGCCGCACATACCGTCCGATATAAACAATATCAATAGCTTTGCGGCCGCCGCAGGCAATTTGCCTGCGGCGGCCGCTCTTTTTTTCGTTCAAAGTTGCATCAAGAGTACAGCCCGTCGTCGCCGCCCTTTCTGCGTGCGCGCGGCTTGTCCTTGCGCGTCAGGTAGAAGGCCACATATCCTATGGCTATCAGCACAAGCAGTACTATCAGCAGCACTATCACCACCGTCAGCGTGTCGTCGCCGTACTCAAAGTTGTCGGTGCCCGTCGTCTGGCCCTCCTCCTTTTCGGCGGAGAAGGTGTAGGGGGTGAGCATGCCCGCCGCGGCGTAGCCCGTCACGGTGGCGCCGTCCGCCTCGTATGTCACGCGGTAGAAAACGTCGTCCGACCAGCTCAGCGCAAACTTGCCTTCAACGGTCATCTTTGTGCCCGCTTTTATCTCGGCTATCTGCGTTGCCCCGCACATATACGGCCGCGAATACAGGTGCGTGTCCTCTCTCGCCAGCGCGCCCTCCATGTCGGCGGAGGGGGGAGAGTAGTCGGTCTGTTCAAGCGAAGCCGTCAGGGTGAGGTAGGCTCGGTTGAGCCCGTCGCTCCCCTTCATAACTATTATCGTGGCGTTGCCCGTCTCGGCTATGGCCAGCGCCGAGCGCACGTCGGTAATTTTAATAGTGCCCAGCGCCGTGAACTTCTCTCCCACCGCGCTCAGGTCTATTTCGGTGGCGTACACGTCGCCCCCCGCAATGCTGTCGGCGCTGAATGCCACCGTCTTTACCGTGTAGTCGCCTGCAAGCTTTTGCGCGGCGTCGCCCGTAAAAATGTTGTGCGTGGCCGAAAAATCGGTGTATTCGGCGGGCTGAACGACGGGCGTCACGCCGTCGAGCATGTACACCTCGCCGCCGTGCATGACATACGCCTTCCCGTCGTACATTTTGAGGCGGGAGGCGCCCTCCTCAAAGATGGTGACGGGCATGTTGTCCTCGTCTATGGCGTATAGATACCCTTTGCCGACGCTCAGCTTGAGTTCGTAGCCGTCGGCCACGGCCTCGTCGCTCTCTTCAAACTCAAATTCGGCGGGAGCGAGCGAGGGGTAGGCTATCGTCTCGCCGCCCGCAAGGCCTATATACAGGTTGCCCTCGGCGTCGTACTCTATGTCGTCTATCTGATTGCCGCAGTCGGTGCGGGTCAGCTGGGCGTCGCCGTTGGCGTCGGGCGCTATAACGTAGAGGACGGTGCTGTCGGCATACGCCCGCTCGTCCTTCTGCGGACAGAGCGCGTAGTCGGCCAGCTTGGCAAACTGCAGCTTACTCACAAAACTTTCGGGGTACGCGCACTCGCCTTGTTCGGCCGCCGCCGTGTATGCGGGCGCCGCGCTCATCAGCGTAAGCAGCGCCGTTGTAAGGGCTAAAAGTTTTTTCACGATAAAATTATACCACCTTTTATATATATTGTAAAGTTTTTGCGCGCAAAAGCTTCCTGCCCTCCACGCAATTTTTGCCCGTCGCCCTCCCCGTCACTGCCCCCGCGCTTCCCCCTGTCAATAAAAAACGCCGCCGGGCACAACAATTTTGCCGAAAAAATTTACTTTTATTTTTTAAAAGTGAACTTTTTGTCAGGATATATGTATTATAATATCATCACAAACAAATGTTCGTTTTCTTGTGCGGGGGAATTGTTTCCGGCCGCGCGGGGGAGAGATATGAATAGCAAGACGCTTTTAAAATTTTATTTCGGGGCGGAGGGCCTCAACAAGCTTTTAGACGGCATGATACTGCGCGCAGCCTGCGCCTCGGCATTCGCGCCCGCCCAAAGTTCGGCCGAGAGGGTGGCGGCGCTCGTGGGGGCCAAGGCCGAGCTGGCCTCGCTCTGGGGGCATATCGACGGCGTTTTAAAGGGCTTTTGCCGCGAGGACGTCGCCGTGCTCAAAAGGTACTGCCGCATGAAGAGGGGGTACGCCGTCCTGCCCGACCCCGAGCGTAACCTTATCAGAAGGGTGGCCGTGCGCTTCCGCCGCCGCCTCGGCGGCGCGCTCTTTAAGTCGGCGGGGGCGGACATACTCAAAAGGTACGTCGTCCTCCTCGGCGGAAGGTAACAATTTATTCCCGCCTCTTTTTGGAGGAGGAGAGGTAGATAAGTATCATCACAACGGCGGCAAGCACAACTATCAGCACGGCCGCCGCGGCGGCGCCCCCGCCGCCGCCCTCCTCATTTTCTTCCTCCCTGTCGGAGGGCAGCTCGTTTAAGGGGTAGTCGCCGCCCGTGCCCTCTATGTAGCCGAAGTTCCCGCCGCACAGCACATAGGAGTAGGCCGTCGCGCCCGAGTAGTATGTGCCGTAAAAGGCGGCCTGCATCTCTATCTCGTCGAGGGCGGGGAGGGAGGGGTCGCTCTCCCCCGCCGTGTAGACGACGGTTATGCTCTTGAAGAGATATGTGGCGGGCGGCGGGTCGTCGACGAGCACAAAGTCGCTCTTGAGCACATATCCGTACACAGCGCGGTATATGCCCTCGTCCTCGGCGTAGCGGGCGTAGTACCACTGCCCGTCGTCGCGCACCACGCTCACGCAGTAGGTGTACGGCACGGCGAACAGCGAGGTGCTCTCGTCCTTGTCCTCGAAGAAATACGCCGTGCGGCTGACGGCCTGGGCGTAGCTTTGGCCGTCGGCGCGGGCGGCGGGCGCGCCGCCCGCGCCCGATATGAACGCCGCGCAAATTATTATAAATAATAATTTTTTCATACTTGTTGATTATACCCCGCCGCGCGGCGGGAAATGTGGGAGATTTTGTAAAATAATGTATGACTGAGCAGGAAATCATAGCGGCCATTGCGCGCATAGACGCCGTTGTCGCCGCCAGAAAGAGGGACAACAAACTTGCCGCATACAACGCGGGCAAAAAGAAGCACAAAAAGCAGCTGGCCTTTCACCGCTGCAAAAAGCGCAACCGCTGGGTGTTCGGCGGCAACCGCTCGGGCAAGACGGAGTGCGGCGCCGTGGAGGCCATATGGCTGGCGCGCGGCATACACCCCTACCGCAAAAACAAACGGGACGTGTTCGGCTGGGTGGTCTCCCTCTCCCAGCAGGTACAGCGCGATGTGGCGCAGAGCAAGATACTGTATTATCTGCCCAGGAGCTGGATAGCCGACATCACCATGCTCTCGGGCCGCAGGGACAGCCCGTCGGGCGGGGTCATCGACCAGATAAAGATAAAAAACGTGTTCGGCGGCATATCGACAATAGGCTTCAAAAGCTGCGACCAGGGCAGGGAAAAGTTTCAGGGCAGCTCGCTCGACTTCGTGTGGTTCGACGAGGAGCCGCCCAAGGACGTCTACGAGGAGTGCGTTATGCGCGTCATGGACAGGCGGGGGGATATCTTCGGCACCATGACTCCCCTCAAGGGCATGACCTTCATCTACAACGAAATTTTCCTCAACCGCAAAAACAACCCCGAGGTGTGGAGCGAGTTCATGTGCTGGGAGGACAATCCCT
Source organism: uncultured Clostridia bacterium (assembly GCA_944358655.1). Taxonomy (GTDB): domain Bacteria; phylum Bacillota; class Clostridia; order Christensenellales; family Borkfalkiaceae; genus Coproplasma. Next base: position 45,515 of record CALVRO010000010.1, read on the forward strand.
TTCTCTCCAGGGCCGAAATAGCGCTCATGGAGAGCACGCTCGACTCCTCCGCCCTCGACAGCCGCCGATACGGCAAGTTCTCCTCGGCGGAGGGCCTCGTCTATCCCGAGTTCGATCTCTCCGTCCACGTCATCCCCCCTTTCGCCCTTCCAAAGGAGTGGCAGGATACGATCTCCATCGACCCCGGCCTCAACAATCCGCTGTCCGCCCACTGGTACGCCACCGACTGGGACGGCAACGTCTACGTCGTCGCCGAGCACTTCGCTGCCGGGCACGACGTGGCGTGGCACGCGCGTTGCATAAGGGATATATCGGCCTCTTTGGGCTGGAAGTGCGATCCCAAGGGCAGGTATTCGGCCCTCATCGACTCGGCGGCCTCGCAGCGCACCCTCGCCTCCTCCAAGAGCGTGGCCGAGCTGTTCTGCGAGGAGGGCATAATGGTCAACACCAAGGTCGACAAGGACGTGTTCGCAGGCATCTGCCGCGTCAAGGAATACCTCGCGCGGGGCAACGGCAAGCCGGATATCTTTATATTCGAAGGCTGCAAAAACCTCATCGAGGAGTTCCTCACCTATTCGTGGGGGGAGGGCGACAGGCCGAGAAAGGTCGACGACCACTGCCTCGACGAGTGCCGCTACTACATCATGAGCCGACCCCGCCCCGCCGCGCGCGCCCAACCCTCGCCCGTCGCCGCCGACAAGCTCAGAAGGCTCAAAAAGCTTGCAAGGGGAAGGGCGGGCAAAAATACATATTAAAGGAGGTTTTTCGGGCCATGGAAAGGGACGACAGTCTGGAGCAGGCGCTAAAGAAATGCGCGGTGGGCTTCGACGTGGGCGAGACGGTGGAGGAGTTCGCCGTGCAGGACGGCGAGCTCAAACTCGTCAAGCGCAAGGTGACGCGGCGGGACATCCCGCCCGACATAAAGGCCGTAAAAATGCTGCTCGACGGCAGGCGGGACGAGGACGACCTCTCCGACGAGGAACTCGCCGCCGAGCGGCAGAGGCTGGTGGACATGCTTGCCGGCAATAATTTTTTAAAGGAGGAAAAAAGTTGATAAATACCCAACAGACAAACAGGGACGCCGAGCGCGACCTCGCCCGCGAGGTGTCGGCCGATCTGGCGGCCAGACAGGAGGAGCGCCGCCCGCTCGAGCGGGGCTGGCAGCTCAACATGAACTTTCTGAGCGGCAACCAGTACTGCGACGTAAACGCCCTCGGCGAGATAGAGGAGGACGCGCCGCCCTTCTTCTGGCAGACGAGGCGGGTGTTCAACTACATAGCGCCCGCCGTCGACATGCGCTGCGCCAAGCTCGCCCGCATCCGCCCGAGGCTGGCCGTCAGGCCGCTGTCGGACGGCGAGGACGACGTCCGCGCGGCAAACCTCTCTTCGGAGGTGCTGTCCGCCGTGGCCGAGAGCTGCGACCTCGACGACTGCCTCACCCGCGGCACCGTGTGGTCGGAGACGTGCGGCACGGCCTTCTACAAGGTGGTGTGGGACAACAGCGCGGGCAGCCGCATAGCCGAGGACGACGAGGGCGCCGTGTACGACGGCGGCGCGAGGATAACCCCGCTTTCGCCCTTCGAGATCTACCCCGCCTGCCTTTCGGAGAGCAGCATAGAGGCCCAGCCCAGCATAATCCATGCCCGCGCCGTGTCGGTGGAGGACATACGCCTCGCCTACGGCGTAGAGCTGGCGGGCAGGGACATAGACGAATTTTCGCTCTCGCCCTATTCGGCCGCCGCGCACTCGGTCACGCGCACTTCGCCCGTCAAGGCCGTGCGCCATGGCTACGAAATAGTCATCGAGCGCTACGAGCGCCCCACCGCCGACCGCCCCGAGGGCAGGCTGATAATAGTGGCGGGGGAGGAGGTGCTCTTCGACGGTCCCCTGCCCTACAAAAACGGCCCCGACGGCACGCGCGGGTATCCCTTCGTCAGGCAGACCTGTCTGCCCCTCGCGGGTGGCTTCTTCGGCGGCAGCATAGTCGACAGGCTCATTCCCGTCCAGCGCGCCTACAACGCCGTAAAGAACCGCAAGCACGAATTTTTAAACAGGATATCCATGGGCACCATAGCCGTCGAGGACGGCTCGGTGGATACCGACGAGCTGGCCGAGGACGGCCTCGCGCCGGGCAGGATACTCGTCTACCGCCAAGGGGGAACGCCGCCCGCAATGCTCACTCTGGGCTCGGTGCCCGCCGAATTTTCCGAGGAGGAGGACAGGCTGTCCGACGAATTCGCCCGCATCTCTGGCGTGGGGGAGATAGCCCAGAACGGCAACTCCTTCAACACCGTCACTTCGGCCACGGGGCTGCAGCTGCTCATCGAGCAGGACGAGATGAGGCTGAGCGTGTCCTACGAGCAGATAAAATCGGCCGTCCGCGCCATAGGCAGGCACATATTGCGCCTCTACCGCCAGTTCACGCCCGCCGTCAGGGTAATGCGCGGCAGCGGGGGCGGCATGCTCGCCTTCTCTGCCGGCGACCTGTCCTTCGGCGACGTCATTTTGGAGGCCGACAGCGAGCTCAACCTCTCGCCCGCCCAGCGCAGGACGGTGGTCTACGAGCTCGTGTCAGGCGGGCTTTTAAGCGGCGACGACGGAAAGATATCGGCACGGGTAAAGAGCAAACTTTTAAGTTTTCTGGGCTTCAACGCCCTCGCCGCCGAGGTCGGCGGCGAGGGCGGGCAGGGCGCGCAAGGCGCAGGCAAAAATGAGCCAAAAAGCGCCGAAGGGCCCGCACTATCATCAAACCAATAAAATTTTCGGAGGTATAAAAAATGGATAACACCACAATTTCAGGCCCGGTCACGGCAGACCCCGCGCAGGCGGACGACAAAATGCAAGCTGCGGCGGTGGCGGGCAAGTTCAAAAGCGTGGATGCCCTCGCGGAGGCCTACTCCAATCTCGAGGCCGAGTTCACCCGACGCAGCCAGCGCCTCAGGGAGTTGGAGAGAGCGGTAAAGGAGGCGGGGCCCGCGCAGGACGCGGCAAGCCCTCAGCCTTCCCCGCAGCCTTCCGAACCTTCCGGCGCGCCCTTGTCCGCCGCGGCAGAACCCGACGAGGAAGTCAAGGCAAGGATAATTGCCGAGTACCTCGCCGCCGCTGCGAAAAACAAAAGCGTGCCCATCATCACGGGCGGCGTAAATGTCGCCGCTCAGCGCCGTACGCCCTCAACCGTCCGCGAGGCGGGCGAGCTCGCACGGCAGTTTTTAAGGGGCGGCAGAACTTAACTTTCCCCGTCCTCACCCAAACGGCTGCGCGGCGCCTGCTGATATGTTTACGCAGGCGTCGCCGGCCAAAACTTTCGTTGTTTCAAAAAAATAGCGGTGCAAGCGAAGTCACGCCTTCGCGCAGCCTCTCGGCGGCAGTAAGGAGGGCAGCCGCCTCGGTCACCGTTCGGGCGACCTGATGCCCTCACTCATCTCGCACGGCAAAACAGTGGGTGTCCACTGTTTTGAAAACTCCGTGCTCGTCACAATTTGCGCATACTTGCGGCTGACCGAGGTGAATTGCCGCGACTATATAATATGAGTGCTAAATAAGGTCGCGGCAAGAGGAGCAGAGCTCCTCAGCTAACGGAAAGTTGCAGGCGTCGCCAGCCAAAACTTTCGTTAATTTCTTAATAATTATCTTGCGCAAGGGGAATTCATTTCCCCGTTAAGCGCGCCCACATTTGTTGCGTGAGCAACCTCAGCAGGTGAAGCGGGCGCAATTATACAACTGTAGTGCGCTTAAGATTGCGCCCGTTGAGGACGAGCAACGCGTTTTGGCAAACAGCACACATGCGCTGTTTGCGCGTTGCGAGATGAGCGAGCACCTATGTCCCGTGCGAGCGGTGACCGAAAACGCCGCTTTCCATTACGGCGTTTGAGCGGCGCCCTCAACTAACGGAAAGTTGCAGGCGTCGCCAGCCAAAACTTTCGTTAATTTCTTAATAATTAACTTGCG
>CALVRO010000011.1 GCA_944358655.1 uncultured Clostridia bacterium
CACTTCATATCCCGATTGAATACATTGCCCGTAGCTATATGCGTAGAGCAAGCCATAGGGCGTTGCCTCGCCGTACTCTTTGGCATTGAGTTCGATCAGCAGACTCAAATGCGACAAATCACCAATGTTAAAATAAAATGTGTCTATCGTTCGGTTGACCGTGTTTACGGCATTGCGGATCGAGCCGACGTAAGCGGTATTGAAGGACGTTCCCACAACAAATTCTGCCTTATCTTGCGGGTAATCGGTCAGCACTTGCTCTGCGGTATCTATAAACTCGTCTGTCTGTTGACTATCCAAAGTCGCTTCAAAATAATAATCTGCGTTTTCCGTTGTATAAGTATGGCAATCCACCCATAAAGACTCTTCATCCGCGGCAGTATATATCTCTGTTCGCACACCTTGCTCATAAAGGCTATATTTAGCCTGATAGCTGCACCCACTTAACATCGTTATCAATACTGCTATAACGCCGATTAATATTATGTTTTTATTCATTATTCTCCATCCTCATATACGATATTTCATGTTATCATAATCTAATATAATTATACCATATTTAATCTATTTATTCAATAGGCATATTCGATAATTTTTTTTAACTTTTTTAATGTTCATATTGACATACTTTTCCTTATATGATATAATAAAAGAAAAGGAGGAAAATATGAAATCTCTCAACGACCTCATTTGGGCACCCGAATCTGATGATATTTGCGAAAGCAAGCATTTGGCTAGCAGTCTAGCTATTTCTGGTGAGCTATGTAATCCTATTACCCCGCCCACTCCACCGCAAGCAATAGTTTGTCTTAATCCGCCCATTAATCCTCTTACAAATTGCTCCTCCGGTGGACCAATGATAATTACTTGCAATGAAATTATGGGAAGTTGCGGTGGTGGACCTATTTCCCCTCAGGGGGCGACTTGCGGAACCATACGACCAAGCACTGGTTTCGGTTGTGCTGTAGAGCAGTAAATTATAAATCTACTCTTACTAGCATGATACATAAATCTAATTAAATAAATTTTGATTCTCAGGATTCTGACGTATCCTGAGAATCATTTTTTCTTAAGAAAAATTATTAAATTTTTCAATAATATATAAGGTGAGCATCGCCCACCTTATATATTACGCCCTCATTGTTTAGCTTGCTTATTAATAATACTAAGCACTTCCAATATTTCCTCCATCAATTTTAAAACAATTATCGGACTGATTCCATGACCATAGCCACCATCCTCCAGATTTGCACTCTATTAAATTTGACGGTGAGATTGTCTGACAAGATGAATAGTTGCCTTTATTGCATCCAATTATATAACCAATACTAGGTTTGATGCTACTATCATCTATAGTACATTTCCATTCTATATAACCTCCATAATAAGAAGTAGTCACAATAGAATTAGTATCATTATACCCTACTATTCCGCCAACGCTTTTATTCTCGGTATTCCATGTGTAATAAATATCAGTATATGAGTTACAAGCTTGAATTACTCCTCCTGAAGTATTAAAGCCTGCTATACCACCCAAATAGCTATATCCTTTTACTACATTATCACGCATTGAAAAACAATTATATATCAATCCTTGGTTCTGACCCACGATAGTTCCCACATGTGCATAATGATAATTAACCGTTATTGTACCCTTTTCAACTGTGCAATCATACACCTGAGCTTGATAGCCATTAAACCCGGCTATTGCACCTACAGCAATAAAAGCAGAATTAGAGGCTGAAATATTGATTGTATAATTTGAAAGTATTAAATTTTTTACACTTCCCAAATTCTCACTAAATAATCCATAAGGCGCATCTTTATTAGTTGAAGCACTAATTTTGAGATTTAAAATTTTATGATATTGCCCTTCTAATGTACCTTTAAATGAAATAGGCGTCCAATATCCCGTTAGAGAAATATCATTTATCAAATAATAAGTGTCACTTGAAGAAGCGTTTTTTAACTTGGCTAAATGATTTTGCGATGCCACAAAGCGCCTTTTTACAGTTAATTGAGGCCGCCAATTACTATCCAAGTCTTTACCATTATAATATGCTGTGCTATATGCTGTTATAGTAATTAAGTCACTTGCACTGGCTGGTGATAGCGCCTTGAAAATTTTGTTATTTACTGTAAAAGTTGGATCGCTGGAAGTAAAAGCTATATCGGAAGCCCTTGCGGTGAAATTTGACCCTTGCAATGTAATTACTACGCTGTAACTTGTAGTTGTAATTAATCCATTACTTGCTCCTGATAAATAAAATGAAGTCGGCAAACTGTTACCTAATGGTCTAAAGACTTCTATGCTTTTATTAATAGTGGCATAACTTTTTTTTCCATCAGAAATTTCAATCTGATATTGAAACGTAGTTTTTTGATTATTTGTATAGGCAGGTGCATTATTTTTCATTGATATTTTTTTGTTATCAATAATCTCTAAATAACCCCCGCCATTATATGTAAGTTCAACATCTACTCCCCATTGTCGCAACTCTCCTACTGTATATAATGTTTGAGTTGTTGCCCCACGCAAGTAAAAGTCAACATTATAATTATTTCTTAATTGAGTTTTATTATTTACCTCTATAAGCTGAATACCATTATTTGGATTATTTGCGCCTTGATAATCCTTTGAATATTCTACGCTATAACTCTCTTCAAGTAAATTAACTAATACACTAAACTCATCATAAATTTGATTATTATCCATGCTTATCACATATACTGTTATACCTGCCCCATATGGCGCCTGCTTGTCTATCTCGATACTAAAATCATAAATCGTATTAGAATAAACATCAAAATAACTCTCATTATCAACTATAGCGTCTTCTATGGGCACAACTCTAATTTTATATCCTTTTATTGACGCAACATTATTTGCGTTATATCGAACATTATATTTAAGTGTACTATCCCTATGTGATTCACCTGAAATTTTCTCAACGGTTAGACTTTTAACTGGGTTATAAATGTTGACAACAATTTCCTTTGTTAAATTTTGAATCTGCAACGGTGCCTTATGCTGAATTACTACTATAGTGAACTTTATAAAAGGATTATCTTCAGTTTGACTTTCTGAAACTAAAACAGAAATCTTAAATTCGTCAATTGTTGCTAATCCTGTAGATGAATCATCCAACACAACAGCAAAATCGGGGTAAGTAACATTATTTGAAATACCATAGACAACATCATCGACTTTGAAACTTTCAATCCTTATATCGATTTTATCCCCAGGTTGTACTATTGGATTTTCACTGTCTATCGGAACCCCACCTACACTCATGCCAACCTTTTCTATAGAGTCAGCATACACTGGTAGCACCATTATTTGAAGAGTTGCTCTTGCGTTAGTCACTTGATCTTCCGCTGTAAGGGTGAAAACACTATATAGCAAGGCATCATCTGTTATATACAAAATAACGCTGTCTTCATTAACCTCTTGGATTATAATGTTATTATCATCAACAGAAAAAACAATAAAACTAAAATCACTTGTACTTCTTGCTATATATTTTTCACTTTCTCCTCTATACACACTTTTAGATCCATCTATTTGAATAGTATTAGAAGTTGAAGAACTATTACTATCAGCGTAAGCAACATTATTAAAATTACTATTTAATATCAGCAGAATTGAACACAGTATTACAGAAACTACAAATGCGGCAATTAACCATTTTTTTATGTTTAAAATTTTCATAATACACCTCCTTATCAATCGTTTGCTCCTTGTTCTGAATTTTTTCCTACTACTTGACGATTATCGGATGTTATATATTCGAATTCGTCAGTAGCAGGTGTTTCATCATCTGACGGTAAAACAGTATCGGAAATATCCTCAACAATGTAAATAACTAATTTATTGCTCTGTACACCATTTACTACAGCAACCACTTCTACATATGAATCAGCCACTGCGTTATTCGAAGCAAATAGTCTATTCCCTGATATAAATACACCTGGAGCTTCATTTACTATCTTATACGTTGTTGATTCTATATCCGCCTTTTCAGGATAGACATAAGCTTCTAGAGATATTATTGCATTTTTTTCTATGTAGCTATACTCAGAAGTTAGCATTACTGATTCAACTGGTATTTGTTCAACAACAATTTTATATGAACCCGTACTTTTATGCATTGCTGTGGCCGACAAAAAAATCTCCATTCCAAAAGGCGCGTTATCTGATATCTTTAATGTGCCATTACTATCTATGGACACATATCTACCATAGTTAGGAATATCAGCAAATATATTATAACTAACCTCTTTTAAACTAGCATTTACTGGATTAATTACTGCTGATACTTTTAGAATCCCCCCTCTGGTGAGTGATATCGTACTATCTAACTCGGTTTGAGTTTCTGCATTGTACAAGGTCATACTTTCAATTGGAATAGCGCCAATAGTATATGAAAACGTTCTTAAATAGTCGCCTATAGCAACAGTAACAGTGATTATTTTACCTATATTCTCATTATTATCAAATGCGTAAAGCTCATAGTGAAAGTCATCAATTTTATTTATTGTGGCGCATTCTTTATTTTTAGAAATATAAACATCAACCGTTTCATCATTTAAAATATTAAAAGTAGCATTTGTTGGAAATACAGATAGTTCTATTCCTAGTTTTTCACCGAGGTTTATATCATTACGGTAAAAATCATCTTTGAACTGTATCCTTTCTATTTCTATTCGATTCACAGTAACTACTAATGTAGAGCTTTCTACATCATCTTCTGTTGCGACAGCTGTGATAAAAATTCTCGAACCAATTTCTATTTCATCCGTCGTTGTAAGATAATTATTTTCAATAGTAGCATATTGTGTTAAGTTACCATTATAATAAGTATGATTTGGTTTTTCTATTTTATTAATTTTATATGAGTAATTAGCATATGTAGCGTTATAAGGCAATAATTCAACTGACATTAATTTCTTTTCTGTAAGCCCTATAACCGTTGTATTATCTTCTAATTTTAAATTAATACTCTGAACAGCTATCGGCTCTCTAACAATTCTTATAGGTAATACGAGATCACCACTATCATTATCTTCAAGTCTTATATTAACCCTATTATCAATTACAGGTTCGTAATAATCTCGTGCATAACAAGTTAATTCATTAAAGAAGACCTTTTCTTCATTAATATATGATAGTTGTTTAGCATCAACAGGGCTATAAGTTACATCGCCACTAATTAAATCAATCCGTCGAATGAATATTTTCGGTATTGAAACTGTGGCAGCTCCTTGTGGTAATTCAAACACAGGGGTAGGATCATAACTCGTGCCCTTGTTGCATATTTCGTTAATAGAGCTAATAATTTCATCAAATGTCTTAAGGTTTGTTTCATTTTCAAAAACTAATTCCCTAAAAAAGAAATTGCTTTCCTCGTCGTTCTTGATAAATGAAATTTTATCTCCAATAATTTCAAATGTTTTTGACGTTTCAATTACCCATAGATCTAGACTGACTTTATAATTTAATAAATAGTATGATCCGACATCATAATTGATAGTGCCTACTATCGATGAATTATCTGTAACGCTTGCCTCTGCAAACAAATCACTCTCTTCTTCAGAAAGTCCAAGACTAGCACTATCTCCAAAGCAAATTGCCCCTAATGCGCTAAAATTAAAATAAAGACCTCCTTCTAATGTTAAGTTTAAATTAAATACGCCAGCTATCGTTACACCTACTCCAATTTGAGCTCCTATCTTAAATTCTATTTCACCACATATACCAACAAATCCAGATACTTGATGAAAAGCATTATAGAAATCCTCTTGAGAGTTGGCTGTAGATACCGTCCCGACTTCCTGTATTGAATTTATCACTAATTTGCTATTAAGAGACGCACTAACAGAGAAGTCCAGAATCGCCCCGGCATCAGTAGTAAATGCCACACCAGGAGCTACAGGGAAAAATAATTGGACAAATTTAATTACAGAACCAGATTCTTTCATACTTGTTTTGTAATATTGTGTTAATGTTTTAAGCTCCAACATAGCAGCTTTCTTATTTTCCATTTGTAGGAATTTTTTATCAAGATTAGCGTAATCTACCGCTGATTGAGCTATTTGGAGTTTTAGCGCAAGCATATCTTTTTCTTCTTGCGTCAAATTTGGATTTTTTAACTGCTTTTCGACATTATGTAATTGTTTATCGGCATCGTATGATTCCTTTAGACTGACAATGTATTTATTGCGATATCTAATACTTGAAAAAAGTTTTTGCACATCGGGGGATACAACGTCCCCAGTTATATCAATCGAAATTGTCCACTTACCACTCTCGCTAGTAATTTGTCTTTTTTCCGCATCATTTGCATAAAACGAAACAGTCGTGGTTTTCTCATAGCGTAAAACAATAATGAGATTAACATTATCACCTAACTTCCACTTAATTGTTACCATTACATCTAATGGATCAAAACTATTAAATTCTACATTAATTTTTTCTGGAGCAGCTTGTGTGTTAAATGTGCTAAAATTTCTCTTACTAGTATTATTAGTCATATCATATACCGCTTTACTTACAGCTTTAATTTCTGGATTTTGCAATATTTGGTATTTAATTTCATCATCGCTGTAGGGTTTGACCTGTTCAGCAGTATATGTATTATTTATTTCAAATTGAGAATATATCTCTTGTATTTCTGGAGTAGAATACGTAATTTTAGCACCTTCTATTTTTTCCACCTTATAGGCTTTTTCCACAAAAAAATCCGTCTCATGAATTACAGTTGGAATGATTAAAATATCGCCCACATTAAGTTGTTCATCATAATTCTCATATATATATAGGATCTTATTTTCTGTATCTATATTCTTCACGATGTCTTTTTCAAAAGTTTTTACATTCGAAGAAAAAGATACATTTTCTACAACTGGTGATTCAATCGTAAATGTTAAACTGTTACCGTACGACGCATTTTTAAAATTCACATTATTTAAATTTATATTGTATGACTTCCCCGCGATATAAGGCTCTTTAGGTAGTATGTAGTAACTATCACCAGCATCTTCGACCGTTAGAGAAACGCTATCACCAACGACATCTTTAACCGACACATATGAATCAATATTTTTATCAGTTAAATACTTATCTTTTTCTATTTCAAATCCAAAATTGTTTGGAACACTATCCAATATTTCAATTTTCTCATATGAATTATTGTTATCTTTAATGGAAGTATCTTCTGTACCATATTCTTGTGCGCCATATGAAATACATAACGCTCCAAAGCACATGCAAAATATTAGTAATGTGTTAATAAACTTTTTCATAATTCACCTCAATGCTTTAATACTTTATATGACATCTCATTCAACAAAATAAAAAAGCACAAAGAAACCCACCAGATTTCGTTGTGCAGTTAAAATAAAATATTCATTGGAGTATACCTCCCTTAATATTAAAACATATCGTTTAAATTATGTTTGCAAAATTATACAAAATATCATCATTGTAAAACTATCCTAATTTTATTGTATCATAAATAAACTATTTGTCAATACTATACAAATAAATTATCCACCATAATTTAGTGCTATTAATCTAGGTTTTCTATTCCTTTAATGTGTTTTATGCTTATGCTTCTGGCATCCTCAAAGATAAATACGCGCTTATAACCGTCTATCTTCTTTATTTTACCCACGCAGGTGACATATGCGCCTCCCTCCTTTTTATCGTCAGGCTCGAAGTAGATTATCGTAACTTCGGGGTGTTCTTCAATGCGGGTCATCAGGTCGGCGAGCTTTTGGTCAAGTTCTTCAAGCTGATTTTCGTCAAGTTCAGGCTTGCTGTCTGTAAGTCGCCTTGCCTCTTTTACGGCATCGTCATAGCCCGTGAGGGCAGCAAACGGCGCAAACTGCGCTGCTCGATCGTGCAGAGACATGCGCGGGTGATTTTTTGACTGATGATGTGGCAGATTGATTATATCGTCATAGTCGCTCATGCCTTGTGTCCTCCTATCTGATTATTTCTCTCCCTCGCCGTTGCGCCATCTTCAAGACTCGTAGCTTTGAGCACGGCATTTTTGCCGTACTTTTCCCTTAATGCAAGCACGGCTTTCTGGCGTTTTCTCTCCTTGTCACTTTCAGTAGCAAACAATTCTCTGCGGGCTGTTTCTTCCTCATAGTTTGTAAACAGGTCGAGCTGCTCTGCTCCGTCCTGCGGGGCATCCTCTTCGCGTACTACCTTTGTTGCCGTTATATACAGGCGGCGGATATTGAGCTTTTTATCGACTATTCTGTCGAACAACTCCGTTGTAGCATAGCGCAGATATTTCCCGAAAGAGGAGTACTCGTCGAGATTAAATGTACCGTGCGCGTGTTTGGGTATCTTTCTGCCATAGTGGTCGTAGGTAAACTCGCCGTCGTAGTTTTCGTTGTCACAGTCGTAGCCAACGGTCATAACTATCTGCTTTGTAACAAGCCCCTTTGCTACGAGGTCTAGCGCAAGGGCGTCCGCCATTTCTGTTACAACGAGCTTTGCCTTTTTATAAGGGTAAGGCTCCTGCAATACCTGACCTGAACCGAGGCTGTTTGCCTGCGGTTTGTATGCCTTGATGTCCGCAATGGTGCACGGCTCCCACCCCCATGCGTGGTCAATGAGAAGTTCAGCATTGATACCGAACATCCGATAGAGTAAATCTTCATTGTAAAGCGAACCGTTCTCTATGGAGCAGCGTGCAATGTCGCCCATAGTGTAAAGCCCGTGGCGTTCCAACTTATTGGAATAACCTCTTCCCACGCGCCAGAAGTCTGTGAGCGGACGGTGACTCCACAATGTTTGACGATAGGTCATCTCGTCAAGCTCTGCAATGCGCACGCCGTCCTTGTCGGCAGGAACATGCTTTGCAACAATGTCCATTGCGACTTTGCACAGATATAAATTGGTACCTATTCCTGCCGTGGCGGTTATGCCCGTTTCCTTTAAAACATGCTTTATCATACGCATTGCATATTCGCGGGCGGTGCACTTTGCCGTTTTAAGGTATGAAGAGACATCGATAAATACCTCGTCTATCGAATAGACGTGAATATCATCGGGCGCGGCGTACTGTAAATATATCTGATAAATCTTCGTGCTGTATTCAATGTAGTGCGCCATACGGGGCGGGGCGACAATATATCCAAGTTCGAGCGATGGGTCGGCTTTAAGTTCGCTGTCGAAGTGCGACTTGCCTGTAAACTTCCTGTTCGGAGCATTCCTGCGGCGTTCTCGGTTAACCTCCCCCACTCTCTGCACAACTTCAAACAGACGCGCTCTGCCGGACACACCGTATGATTTGAGCGCAGGAGTTACAGCAAGGCAGATTGTCTTTTCCGTTCTGCTCTTATCTGCCACGACAAGGTTGGTATCCAGCGGGTCGAGTCCTCTGTCCACGCACTCTACGGAGGCATAAAATGATTTAAGGTCGATTGCAATATAAGTACGCTCTTTCACTTTTACCTCCTAAAAATATAAACATTTGTTTGTATTATTTTAATACTTGAAATTCTATTTGTCAATAGATTTTATCAAATCTCAAGCCTTTCCATACGGGCTGGCGCATACCTCCGCTCTCTGTTTCGTGCATGAAGTGAGCCGTGCCGACGAGGTTAGGTTTGAGCCAGACGGCGTTTTTATATTTGGGAAACCACGGCTTTTTGACCGTATTTGTCTTTGCGAATTGCGCTATTATGCCCCTCTCCTCCTTGGTTATGCCGAGGTAGACTTTGCCGCGGCATTGCAGTTTTCCATCTTCGTCGTAGTAGCCCAGAATGAGGTCTTTGACTTCGCCGTCTTCATCCGGCTGGTAACCCAAAATCAGCAAGTCATCGTCCTGCATTACCTTGATTTTGAGCCAGTCGCGCGTGCGCTTGCCTATGTGGTACAGCCCGTCTTTGCGCTTTGCGACTATGCCTTCAAGCTCCTGCGCCTTTGCAAGCTCGAAGAAGGCAACGCCGTTCTTTTCTATATACCTTGAAATAGTGAGGTTATTCCCCTCGTTCACCGACTCTGAAAGTATTTTCTTGCGCTCCATGAGCGGCTTATCCGTAAGGTCGTTGCCATTACAATATATAATGTCGTAGGCGACAAACTGAACGGGGTTACTCTTTGCCGCAAGACTTATTTTAAAGCTGTCCGCCATTAGGCTGCGGCGTTGCAGGGCATAAAAATCGGGCTTACCGTCTTTATTTAATACGACAAGCTCGCCGTCGAGTATAACTCGCCTTTTTATGCACTTATTCATGCCCGCGAGTTCGGGATAGATAGCCGTCACGTCCTTATGCCGCTTGTTTTGCAAAACTACTGATTTACTGTCGATATAGGCAAGGCAGCGTATTCCGTCCAGCTTTAATTCATAGATATAGTTATCATCGTCGAAGGGTTGCGTTTCATACAGGAGCATGGGCGAGATATTTTTATCTTCAAACAGGTCGCTCACGCCTTTTTACGCTCCACAGTTTTCTTGGTTGCCGTCCGTTTGGCAGGCTTAGGCTTTTGCGCAAGTTCGAGACTCTTCGTCAGCGCCTCCATTAAATCTATCATCTTGCCTGAACTGCTCTCCTTAGGAGAAACGATTTCCTTACCTGCAATTTTGCGCTCTATTGCCTCCTGAACCTTGCGGCGGTATTCGTCCTTATAGTCTGCTGGATTGAACTTGCCGCTCATACCCTCGATAAGCGCTTTTGCCATTTTAAGTTCCGCATCGCTGCCCTGTTCCTTTACCTCTTTGGCGGGGTTGGCTGTGATTTCTTCCTCAAAGAAAAGTGTATTGAGCATCATCTGCCCGCCCCTTGCACGGATGAGTATCAGCGTTTCCTTTGTTCCGAGCACGGTTTTGGCAACGGCTGCTTTATCCTCCTGCTCCATTGCGGCAAGGAGCACGGCAAATGCCTTCTCCGCGCCCGTGGGGACGACATAGTAGGGCTTATCGAAATAGATAGGGTCAACTTCGGAGAGCTTGACGAACTTTTCTATCGTTATGTTCTTATCCTTCTTGGATTTGAGCTTATCGAAGTCCTTATTTTCAAAAATAACGTACTTGCCGTCCTCGTACTCGAAGCCCTTTACTATGTCCTCCTGCTTTACCTCGCTGCCGTCGCAGTCGGCACACGTTTTTTTATATATTACGCGGCTCATTGTCTTTCTATCTATCATGTTGAAGCCGATGGAGTTGTCCTTCACCGCGCTGTGGAGCGTGACAGGGATATAAACAAGTCCAAAACTTATGCTGCCTTTATAACTGTATGCCATAATTTTAGTATGGTCGGAACGACAGTAAAATAACTACTTTTAATCCTTAAGTAGGTAGTTATTTATTTGTCCATAATTTATGCGCGTAGGATTGCTGATTTGCTGAGCATAAAAAACCGCAGCAAATTTTGCTTTCGCTGCGGTTTTTTACCTGAAATTCACTAATATTATAGACAATTTGTATAAAATCTGGAGTATTCGGTCACTTTTTTTCTATATTTTTTGTTTGTCCATAATTTTCTCTCGCGGCGGCGAAATCAATTTGTATATCTCCCTCAAGAAACTTGTTCTCACATTACTATGCCAACTGATAGTCGGCTCCATCCCATATTTTATGCTTGTTCAATCGTCGTTTTTTGCACCATTCATCGATTTCAACCTCCAAACGTGCCCTTGCCTCGTCAGAATATTTTATCACATCGGAATAAGACTCTTTCCATATTGTAAAGAGCCTTATCTGTTTCATGTTTTCGCTGCGCTTGACGTGAGGAGGTGTATAAAATGAAAAATAGTCTTTATATAACTTGTAGAACCACGATTTGCCGTATGCCTTATACCCCTCCCTTTTTGCAACGCGACAATACTTCTGCCAAGCGCGGTATTTTGTGAAGCCGCGCTTTTTCTTATCCTTATTCAAAAGGTAGAAATCCGGTCTATAATACTCCTTTTTCGGGCCTCTTTTAGGGTAAAGCATAAAATATAGCTCTTCATCCTTTATTTTATCAGACACGGGAAGAGCCAAATTGATTGCCTTTGCCCTCTTCACAGCGCGGATGACCGTAGTACGGGAGCAATCGCAGATAGTGGCTATCTGCGTAGTCGTATTTCCTTTGCTGTAATATAGGAGAATTGCTCTGTAATTGGTCATCTCTGCTACCTTCCTTTATCTTAATATACCATATTTTTTCGATAAAATCAAGTGTTCAACTTATATGGAAAATACTTTTTTTGAGCTTTTTTTAAGCCTTTTTTGACATAAAAATAGGGCTTATCCCGTGACAGGGTAAGCCCTTATATACTATATATAGTACTGTTTGTAATTTACGCCACTATTACTTGGACCTCGGGCTGCGAATATTAGCCTGCGCGGCGGCAAGACGTGCGATGGGCACGCGGTAAGGCGAGCAGGATACATAGTCGAGGCCGATCTTGTGGCAGAACTCGATGGACGAAGGATCGCCGCCGTGTTCGCCGCAGATGCCGCAGTGGAGCGTTTTGTTGGCGCCTTTGCCGAGCTTGACGGCCATATCCATGAGCTTGCCTACGCCGGTGGTGTCGAGCTTGGCGAAGGGATCGAACTCGTAGATCTTGTTGGAGTAGTACGAAGGCAGGAACTTGCCTGCGTCGTCGCGCGAGAAGCCGAAGGTCATCTGCGTGAGGTCGTTGGTGCCGAAGCAGAAGAAGTCTGCCTCTTTGGCGATATCGTCGGCGGTGAGGGCCGCGCGGGGGATCTCTATCATGGTGCCGACTTCGTACTTGAGGTCTGCGCCGGCTTCCTTGATGACCTTATCGGCCGTGGCAACTACCGTCTTCTTAACAAACGCAAGCTCCTTGACCTCGCCTACGAGAGGGATCATGATCTCGGGAACCACCTTCCAGTCGGGATGCCTCTTCTGAACGGCGATGGCGGCCTTGATGACGGCGCTGGTCTGCATTACGGCGATCTCGGGATAGGTTACCGTAAGACGGCAGCCGCGGTGACCCATCATGGGGTTGAACTCGTGGAGGTCGGAGATTATCTGCTTGATCTGAGCGACCGTCTTGCCCTGAGCCTTTGCAAGAGCCTCGATGTCGGCCTCTTCGGTGGGTACGAACTCATGGAGAGGGGGATCGAGGAAGCGGATGGTTACGGGCTGGCCTTCAAGGGCCTCCATAAGGCCTTCGAAGTCGGCCTGCTGCATGGGCTCGATCTTGGCGAGGGCAGCTTCGCGCTCCTCAACGGTATCCGAGCAGATCATCTCGCGGAAGGCGCCTATTCTGGCGGGATCGAAGAACATGTGCTCGGTACGGCAGAGGCCGATGCCCTGCGCGCCGAATGCGGCGGCCTGCTTGGCGTCCTTGGGAGTGTCGGCGTTAGTCCTTACGCCGAGAGCCTTGTATTTATCTGCAAGCTCCATTATCCTGCCGAAGTAACCGGAGTTGGGATCGGCGGGTACGGTGGGGATGAGGCAGTCGTAAATGTTGCCGGTGGAGCCGTCGAGCGAGATGGAGTCGCCCTCCTTATATACCTTGCCGGCGAGGGTGAAGCACTTGTTCTCTTCATCCATCTTTATGTCGCCGCAGCCCGAAACGCAGCAGGTGCCCATGCCGCGGGCAACGACGGCTGCGTGCGAAGTCTGGCCGCCGCGGACGGTGAGTATGCCCTGCGCGAACTTCATGCCTTCGATGTCCTCGGGAGAGGTCTCGAGGCGGACGAGAACGACCTTCTTGCCCTGCTTGCCCTGCTCAACGGCGTCCTCGGCCGTGAACACGATGGAACCTGCGGCGGCGCCGGGGGAAGCGGCGATACCCTTGCCGACCACGTTGTTCTTGTCGGCGGCCTTGAGGGCCTTGGGATCGAACTGAGGGTGAAGGAGCATGTCCAAAGACTTTGCGTCTATCTGCATGAGGGCTTCCTGTTCGGTTATCATGCCCTCGTCGATGAGGTCGCAGGCGATCTTTATAGCGGCAGCGGCCGTGCGCTTGCCGTTACGCGTCTGCAGCATGTAGAGCTTGCCCTTTTCGATGGTGAACTCCATGTCCTGCATGTCGCGGTAGTGCTTTTCGAGAATATTGCAAACTTCGAGGAACTGATTATATACGTCGGGAAGAACTTCGGCCATCTGCGAGATGGGCATGGGAGTGCGGACGCCTGCAACAACGTCCTCGCCCTGTGCGTTCATAAGGAACTCGCCCATGAGGCCCTTTTCGCCCGTGGCGGGGTTACGCGTGAACGCGACGCCCGTGCCGCAGTCGTCGCCCATGTTGCCGAAGGCCATCATCTGAACGTTTACGGCCGTGCCCCACGAATAGGGGATGTCGTGATCCATGCGGTAGATATTCGCGCGGGGGTTGTCCCAGCTGCGGAATACGGCCTTGACGGCTTCAAAGAGCTGCTCCTTGGGATCGGAGGGGAAGTCCTTGCCTATCTGGGCCTTGTACTCTGCCTTGAACTGGTTGGCGAGAGTCTTTAAATCGTCGGCGGTCAGCTCAACGTCGAACTGTACGCCCTTCTCTTCCTTCATCTTGTCGATGAGTTTTTCGAAGTACTTCTTGCCGACTTCCATAACGACGTCGGAGAACATCTGGATAAATCTTCTGTAGCAGTCCCAAGCCCAGCGGGGGTTGCCCGACTTTGCGGCGAGCGATTCAACTACGTCCTCGTTGAGGCCGAGGTTGAGAATGGTGTCCATCATGCCGGGCATGGAAGCGCGGGCGCCCGAACGAACGGACACGAGCAGGGGATTTTCCTTGTCGCCGAACTTCTTGCCGCAGATCTTTTCCATCTTGTCGACATATTCCATTATTTCCTTCTGGATAGAAGGGTTGATCTGTCTGCCGTCTTCGTAGTACTGCGTGCAGGCTTCGGTGGAGATGGTGAAGCCCTGGGGAACGGGGAGACCTATCTTGGTCATCTCTGCAAGGTTGGCGCCCTTGCCGCCGAGCAACTCTCTCATATTAGCGTTGCCTTCGCTGAAAAGATAGCAATACTTTTTTGCCATAAATGAAAATTTCCTCCTGAAGATTTTTGTTCTCGAACGTGCGAAATTTTTGTTCTTTCAACACTATATATTGTAATACATATTTAAAAACTTTTCAAGTGATTGAGCGTAGATTTTATTGCCTTTCGATAAAAAAATACGCATTTTTCACGGCACTTTAAGAAAATGCCGGATATTGGGCCGATACGGGGCCCATTGTCCGCGCCCATCCCCCCTTTGTACTGACCGGGAAAGGGCACATGGGGCGGCGCACGGCCTTTCGGCCGTGCGCCGCCACCCGTTCCGATCAAAAACTTCCCGCGCGGAGGCGTGGCTCCGCGCGGGAAGATAAGGAAAAATATGAAAAAACGGTTAGGAAAAACATGTATATTGCGCCGTCGGCAGCCCTCTGCGGCCAAAGCGCGCGAAGGCGGGATATCAACCGAAACGGCCGTTGATATAGTCGTCCGTCTTTTTGTTCTTGGGATGGGAGAATATGACCTTTGTGTCGTCCATCTCGATCATCTCGCCGAGCAGGAAGTAGGCCGTTTTGTCGGCGATACGGAAGGCCTGCTGCATGTTGTGCGTGACCATGATTATGGTCATGTGCTTTTTGAGTTCGGTGCACAGCTCCTCTATCTTGCCCGTCGAGATGGGGTCGAGGGCGGACGTGGGCTCGTCCATTAAGAGTATCTGGGGCTCTACTGCCAGCGAACGGGCTATGCAAAGCCTCTGCTGCTGGCCGCCCGAAAGGCCGAGGGCGGACTTGTTCAGTCTGTCCTTCACCTCGTCCCACATGGCCGCTTCGCGCAGCGACTTTTCAACTATGCCGTCGAGGTCGTGCTTGGAGCGTATGCCGAAGGTGCGGGGGCCGTAGGCTATGTTGTCGTAGACGCTCATGGCAAGGGGGTTGGGGCGCTGGAACACCATGCCCACGTTCTTTCTAAGGCGGGCGAGGTCGGTCTTTTTGTCGTAGATATTGGTGTCGCCCACCTTTATCTCGCCCGTTATCTTACACCCTTCGATGAGATCGTTCATGCGGTTGAGCGACTTGATGAGCGTAGACTTGCCGCAGCCCGAAGGGCCTATCATGGCCGTCAGCTGATTGACGGGGAAGTCCATGAAAATGCTCTTTAATGCGTGGAAGCTGCCGTAATAGAGGTTCATCTCCTTTACGGATATGGCCACGTCGCCCGTTATGTTAAAGTTTTCAATTTTCTTCATTTTTGACCTCTTGTTCTTCTTCCAGATCGATATGTTTTCTTTCTTCGTCGGTGGGAATGGCGACAGACTGGTCGGACACGTTTATCTGCGAGAAGTCGCCGCCGTCGGTTATTGCCGCCTCGGCAAGGGCGGGTTTGCGAGTAAGTTTGCGCCACAGCAGAGTTATGCCGAGCGGTTTTTCCTTATCGCGCTCGAACGCCCATTGAACTACTACGACTATTACGTTTATAAGCACCACCATCATCAGCAGCACGAACGCCGTAGCGTATGCCTTGTCGTAATGCTTGCCTTCGTTAAAGAATCTGTAGATATATACGGTGAATGTAGCGCCGGGCGAGAACAGACCTCCCTTACCTATAACATAGGCCGAACCTGCGGTATAGATGAGGGCGGCGGACTCGCCTACTATACGGCCGACGGAGAGTATTATAGAAGTGATTATACCCTGAAGGGCCTGGGGAAGAACGACCACAAAAATAGTTCTGACCTTGCTTGCGCCGAGAGCGAGCGAGGCCTCCCTCATCGAGTCGGGCACTTCGGAGAGCGCCTGTTCGGTGGAGCGTATTATCGTGGGCAGTATGACGAGCGCCATGGTAAGGCCGCCCGAGAGCAGCGAATAGCCGAGCCCGCAGTACATTCCGAAGAATATATAGCCGAAGAGGCCGAAGATTATCGAAGGAACGCCCGCGAGCGTGTCGACGAACAGCCTTATTACTTTTACGAATTTAGAGCCGCGCTTTGCATATTCGTTGAGGTATATGGCCGCACCAATGCCCAAGGGCAGACCCACGAGCAGAGCGACTAAAATAATCAGCAGCGTATGCGCCATTGCCGGCCCGAGGGTGGGATCGGAGTTGGAGCTCTCGCCGAACAGGAAGTCCCACGTCAGGGCTATCTCGCCCGTTTCCGCATTGGGTATGAAGGCCTGAACGACGACGAAAACAATGACCGTGACAAGTGCCACAACGACGATGACGGCGAAGATTATGGAGAGTATCCACAAAACATCCTGCGCCGATCCGGTGCGCTTGTAGTTGAAAGTCTTTTCGCGGTCCTCGCCTTCGCGGAACTTACGCGTGAAAAAGCGATTGCCGGCCATTGCGTTGTTCTGCTTTACCATCCACAAAGCAACGTTGATGATGAGGATGAATATGAGCAGTATGAAGCCTATGGCGATGAGCGACTGCCTGTGCAGACCGCCCGCATACGACCATTCGGAGATAATGGCCGAAGTCAGCGACTTGAGGGGCAGGAAGAATGAACTTGGGAAGTTGTTGCCGCCGCCCAGAAGGAAGAGCACGGCCATAGCCTCGCCTATCGCACGGCCCACGCCGAGGATGACTGCGGAAATAATACCGTTTTTGGCTGCGGGCACGCACACCTTCCAAACCGTCTGATTGCGGGTGTTGCCGAGGGCGAGCGAGCCTTCATAATAGTGCATGGGCACGTTTTCGAGCGAGTTTTTGGCTATAGAAGCTATTGTGGGCACTATCATTATGGACAGCACCGTTGAGCTGAGCAGCAGGCCTACGCCCGAGGACTGATTGAATACGTCGCGGAATATGCCCTCGAGAAAGGAGGTTCCGAAATAGCCGAAGATTATAGAAGGTATGCCCGCGAGCAGATTGATGAGTTGGTTGAATATACCTTTCAGCTTTTTGGGGCAGTAGTAAACGATGAATACTGCCGTGAAGATCGCAAGTATGCCGCCGACGAGCACCGCAAGGCCCGTGAGCGCTATACTTGTGACTATCATTCTGAGTATGCCGTATGAGCCGCTTACCTCGCCGGTGACGCCGTCGTTGCGATCGGGCACCCACTCCTGCCCAAAAATAAAGTTAAAGAAACCTATCTGTTTGAAAGCGGGGATACTTTCGGACAGTACAAAGATTATAATTGCAAATACCGCCAAAATCGAAAAAGCCGCAAGGGCGATAAATATCCCCCTTGCAACATTTTCCTTTGTGAAGGCATTTGCAAAATTTTCCTTTGTAAACAGAGGAAGTTTCTCGGAATTTTTTGCTTTTGCCATTGTTTACTAATTCTCCTGCTTATTTCGCATTGTGAAGAACTTCGGAGATGCAGCCCTCGTCTTCGCAGATCTCCTGACCTTCTTCGCTCATGATGAAGTCGATGAACTCCTTGGCAAGGGCGGAGAGGGAATCGTATTCCTTATAGCAGATGGTGAAGGGACGGGACAGAGCGTAGTCGCCGGAGAGGACATTTTCCTTGGTCGCCTCAACAGCGCCCTTGCCGTCCTCGGCGTCGTACTTGAGAGCCTTTACCGTTTTATCTACGGAACCCATGGAGATATAGCCGAGCTTGGTGCCGGCCTCGTCGGCAACGATGGCAGACTTGAGGGAGCCGGTGGAGTTGTACTCGTTGAAGCCCGTACCCTGGTAGATATCCTTATCTTCAATGCCTACCTTCTCCTGGAAGCCGTCGCGTGTGCCCGAGCCGGACTCGCGGCGGAAAGCGCCGTCTATCTTTGCGCCTTCGGCTTCGATTGCCGTACCCTTGGTGTATATATTTATAAGCTGAGTTTTGGTCACCGTAGTAAGAGTGCAGGCGGGATTGACAACGACGGAGATACCGTCGAGGCAGAGCGTTTTAGATTCCAGATTTTTAGCTTCTTCGGTGGAAAGAGCCCTCGAAGCAAGGCCTATATCAACACGGCCGTCGGTAGCTGCCTGAACGCCCGAGCCCGATCCCGTGAAGGCCGTATCGAATGTGATGTCAACGCCCTCGTTTTCGGCTTCGTACTTCTTCTCGAAAGCATCGGTGAGGGCGAGCATTACATCCTCCATAGAGGTAGAACCCTCGATGCTGACGGTGAGTTCATCGTCACCGCCGCCGCAGCCAACAAGGCCGAATGCCATGCTCGCGCCGATTGCCGCAACTGCGGCGCCACTCATGATTACTTTGGTAAACTTTTTCATAAACTTTTTTCTCCTTGAAAAATAAAAATTTGATTTCCTTGTTACTGACTATATTGTAGCAGGCATTTGTAATAAACTTCTACACAAGGTTGTAATAAAGTTGTAAAAAAATGGGCGTTTTGAAAATATTTTTTGATTTATTAAACAAATATTCGGCCTTTTTATTAGTATTTGCAATAATTGTTCCCTTTAAACAGGCGACCTCCTTCCCCCTTGTCATTCCTCGCGCTTCCACCACTCCCCCCTTGTCATACCGCGCGCCGATAAGATTGTGATAAAACCCAGAAAGGAACAAGTAAAGATTATATTACCTTAGCCTCGCGCAAAACCGTGGCTTTTGCGCGATAGAGGAGGGATAACCGAGCGATGTTGCAAGTTGAATTTATTCGACTTGCTTTAAGCGAGGTTTATCCCGACGAGCCGAGGCATCTCAAAGCGTTAGCGACGGATAAATGTGGCGACACGCCACACCTTGGCTCCCCGTCGTTATGGGGAGCTGTCGGCAATTTATTGCCGACTGAGGGGGCGTTTTTTACAATAATCTTACCACAACGCGGCGCGGTTAGCGCCGCATATCGAGGCCGCGACGGGTCGCGGCCATATCGAGCCACGAATGTGGCATATCGAATTGTCGTAGACAATATATCGTCATTTTCAGATCCTTCGCTGTCGCTCAGGATGACAAGTCTGCCCCGCCCACCCTCCCCGTGCCGTCTCGCCTTTACAAATTAAGGCAGGGATATTAAACCCTCCTCCGTTAAAAAAAGTCGGGGCGGAAAATTCCGCCCCGACTTAAAAATTATTGCCGAGAAAAAATTATTATTGTGCCTTGAAATCAGCCCAGATATATCTTGTTGCAGAGCAGGCTGTAGCTCTTATCCATTATCCACGCGCGGATAGGACGGGGCAAAAATACAACCGAGGTGCAGTACGAACGCAGGCGCAGCCTGTTGTACAGCTTTTTGTCGTTCTTTTTGATATGCGCCCACAGCTCCTTTAAGGCCTCCTCCTTTTCGGGCGCGTAGACGGCGCTGACAAAGTAGATGGTGACCATCATTATCACTTCGAGCGCGTGCCACATGTACTTTCTGAGGCCCTTTTTGTAGCCGGCTATCTCCTCCCACTTGTAGCTGTCGGCCATGGTGCGCATTACGCGTATCTGCTGGTCGTACCTCTTGGAGAAATTGGCCTTTGTTATCGACTGATCCGACCGGCCTATAAAATAATGATACAAGTCTATATTTAAATAATAGAGCTTGTTCATGTAGGGCATGGGCTTGTAGGCGAATATGTCGTCGACGTAGAAAGTGTGCTCGGGCAGCACAGTGTTGCTGGCGACGAGCGGTTCGCGCTTGTACACGAGCGAGTGCATGAGCAGCATGTGCGAGAAGCGGAAGGGCTTTACATCCTCCCAGCCGAAGAACCTGTTCTGTGGCATCTTCTTTTCGTACGACGAAACGTGCTGCTTGCCCGCCGAGGGCTTGTCGTAGACAAAGTTGACTATGTACAGGTCGGGCAGGGTGTCCGCCGCGAGGTGGGCGCGGATGGTGGACAGCAGCTTGTTCAAAGCGTCGGCGTCCAGCCAGTCGTCGGAGTCGACGACTTTGTAGTAGAGGCCCGTGGCGAGCTCGAGGCCCTTGTTCACGCCCGAACCGTGGCCGCCGTTGGGCTTGTGCACGGCGCGGACGATCGAGGGATATCTGGCCTGGTATTCGTCGGCGATGGCCGCCGTATTGTCGGTGGAGCCGTCGTTTATTATGAGTATCTCCACATCCTCGCCGCCGACAAGCAGACTGTCGACGCAAGTTTTTAAGTAGTCCTGCGAGTTGTAACTCGGCACGGCAAAAGTGATAAGTTTCATAATTGTGCAGAAATGTAAAAAATTAACTTTTGTCTGTAAATTTTCATTTGCCGCCGCCCGCATGCGCGGGCGGCGGCAAACAGAGTTATAAACTGTTTTTCAAAGAGATTACATCTCTCAGTTCTTGTCGGCCTTTTCCTTGGTGATGAACCTGCCCGCGCCCTTGAAGAAGTGGCCGTTGAACATCAGCAGAAGAGCCTCCATCTGCCTGCGGCTCATGCCCGTGAACTTGGCCAGACCGCGCACGGGCTGGTGCACCATGCCCATGGTCAGGGTGTTGGCCATGGTCTTGTTGCCTATCGCCCACATGAAGCTGCGCGCAAAGCGTATGCCCCACGAGAACAACCTGCCCACCCAGCGCCTTGAATAGCGCAGATCGTCCACCGTGCAGTTTTCGTGGATGACCATTCTGTTCTTTTTGTAGAATTTATAGTTGGGGTCGGGCAGCTCTCTGCCGAGGAGCGTTTCGAACTGTTTGGCGTCGACGTCGGCTACCTTGCCTGTGAAGTAGTCGGCAAGCGCGGCCCTGTCGTAGCCGAAATCGGTGGCGTTGCCCTGTACGGCTATTTCTCCCTTAAGGCGGATGTCCTCGGAGGAGGCGCCGACCAGCACGCCGTAGGTGCCGCTCTCCCTCTGCCACTCGTTGGCCTTGGGATTGAACACGCGGAAGGTGTAGCCGTCGAAGGGAATGGTGACGGAGGCGCTTTCGCCCGCCTTTAAGAATACCTTTTTAAAGCCCTTGAGCTCGCGCGCGGGCCTGAAGGCGGCGCTGTCGGCGGGGCCGGATATGTACAGCTGAGCGGCCTCGGCGCCGTCGACGTCGCCCGTGTTTGTAACGGTAAAAGTGACGCCGTCGTCGGACACTTCGAGGTCGGAATAGTCGAACTTGGTGTAGCTGAGGCCGTAGCCGAAGGGGTAGTTTACCTTTACGCCCGCCGTGGAGTAGTAGCGGTAGCCTATGAAGATGCTCTCGCGGTATTCAACCGTCAGCTGCCTGCCGGGGAAGTGGCTGGCGGACGAGCAGTCCTCGTACCTGACGGGGTAGCTCTCGGACAGCTTGCCCGAGGGATTTACCTTGCCCGTGAGCACGTTGAGCATGGCCGTGACGCCCGCCTGTCCGCCGAGATAGGCGTGAACGAGGGCGTTGGCGTCGTTGACCACGTCGAGCTCGACGGCGCTGCCGCAGAAGAGCACGACGACGACCTTTTTGCCGAGGGTATATACGCGCTTTAAAACTTCGAGCTGATCCTTGGGCAGCTTCATGTTCTGCCTGTCGAGGCCCTCGGCCTCGGCAACTTCGTCAAGGCCGGCGAAGAACACCACCGTGTCGGCCTTGGCCGCGAGAGCCATGGCCTCGTCGGCCAGCTTTGCGCTTTCGCCGCCGAAGCGCTTGAACGCGGGCGCGTAGCCTATGTAATCTATGTCGTAATCCTTGACGGCCGTTAAGAAACTCTCCGTCTTGGTGGGGTTGACGAGGGAAGAACCCGCGCCCTGATAGCGGGGCTTATCGGCAAAGTCGCCGAGGAAGCACACCTTGCCGCCCTTCAGCGGAAGGACGCCGTCGTTCCTTAGGAGCACTATGCTCTCCTCGGCGCACTTTCTCGCAATGGCGTGGTGTTTTTCGACATCGAAGCTCTTGGCCGCCTTTTCGATGGCCTCGTGCGTGGTCAGCACGAATTCTATGAGCCTGTCGAGGCACTCGTCGACTATGCCTTCATCGAGGCTGCCGTCCTCTAAGGCCTTATATACGTCGTCGGCGCCGTAGCGGCAGGCGGGCATTTCAAGCTCGTTTCCGCACTTTACGCCCTCCACTCTGTCGTTGCAACCCGCCCAGTCGGTGACTACTACGCCGTCGAAGCCCCATTCATCCCTGAGTATCTCCTTGAGAAGGTGGGGATTTTCGTTGGTGAACAGGCCGTTGAGCTTGTTATAGGAGGACATCACGGCCTTTGCGCCGCCCTCCTTTATGGCAATTTCGAATGCGGTGAGATAGATCTCGCGCAGGGCGCGCTCGTCGACAATGCTGTCCGACACCATGCGCCTGAGCTCCTGATTGTTGCACGCGAAGTGCTTGACGCAGGCATACAGGCCCGCCTTCTGCACGCCGCGTATGTATGCGGCGGCCATTTTGCCCGCGAGATAGGGGTCTTCGGAGTAGTACTCGAAGTCCCTGCCGCACAGGGGGCTGCGCTTCATGTTGGTGCCGGGGCCGAGCAGCATGTTGACGCCCTGCGAGGCGGCCTCGACGCCCAGAAGTTCGCCGGCCTTTTCTAAAAGTTCCTCGTTGAAGGTGTTGGCCATGCTCGCCGACGAGGGCAGGCAGGTGGCCGCAATGCTGGGATTGAGGCCGAGGTGGTCGCTGGCAGCGGCCTGTTTTCTGACGCCGCTGGGGCCGTCCGAAAGGGAGGCCGAGGGCAGGCCTATCTCGGGTATGCCGAGAGTAGTCCAGAAGTCCTTGCCGGTCAGAAGATCGGCCTTCTGCCTGCGCGTAAGTTTTGCGATCTTGTCTTGATATTTCACGATTTAGTACCCCTCTCACAATTTTTTGTGTAAAAATTGTATCACGTTTTTAAATTGTTTTGAATAGGAACGACACATACGGTCATTTAAATTACTTAAATTGCACTGCGCCGCCCATATCCCCGCGCAAAGCCCTTAAAAGCCCGCGCGCAAAAACCTTGTTGTTAACACAATTATTATACAACATGCGCGCGATAAATTCAATAGTTTTTAAAAAAATAAAGTCATTTTGCGGCAAAAAATTTTTTAATTTGCACTTCCAACGCCCCGCATGTTGACAACATGCCGCCGTTGGGCTATACTTAAACGGTAAATAAGTTGCTTAAACAGGAGAAGATCGCCATGCGGAGCGGAAAATTAAAACTGAAGGACGTTGCGGCCATAGCCGTCATAATTGCCTGCGCGGCGGCGTTGGCGGCCATATATATAGCGCCCGTCGAGTTTTCGGCCGACAAAACGGCCGACGGGCTGTGGCGCGACGGAGTGACGCGGGCGCTGCTCGCCTGCGCGATAATTGCCCTTATAATATCATGCGGATACACGGCCTCGCTCACCCGCAGGGAGAAGGGGACGGCGGCGCGCCTTTTGTGGTGCCTGCCCCTCCTGCTCGTTGCGGCGGCCAACTTCCCCTACTCGGCGCTGGCCGACGGCTCGGCCACGGTCACCCGTCCCGACCTCATATGGCTGTTCATAATAAAGTGCGCCATGATAGCCCTGAGCGAGGAGCTGCTCTTCCGCGGCTTTCTGCTGGAATTTTTGAAGGAGACTTTTAAGGGAAAGAGCTACGAATATCTTAAGGTACTGCTCCTTTCCTCGGCCATATTCGCCCTCTTTCACCTTTTGAACCTCTTTGAGGGGGCGGGCGTGGGCGCAACGTTTTTGCAGGTGGGCTACACCTTTCTGACGGGCATAACCTACGCCGCCGCCACTCTGCACACGGGCAACATATGGGCCGCCGTGTTTATACACGCCCTGTTCGATGTGGGCGGGCTGATGATAGGCGACATAGGCGAGGGGCCCTTTCAGGACGGCGTGTTCTGGGCGCTGACGGCGATTGCCGCGGCAATATGCGCCGTGCACCTCATTCTGCATGTAGTAAAAATGTATAACGGAAAAGATAAAAGCGACGGGCAGGCGGGAAATACTAATTGATAACCTTAAAAGCAAGGGGGCGGCGACGCCCCCTTTTCCATACCGAACAGCGCCACCCCCTGTCATGCCGGGAAGCGCACCACTCACACCCCCTTTGTCATGCCGAGCAGCGCGCCTCGTCGCCGCAAGGCTAATTTTGCAGCAAGCCGAGTAAACTATGCTTGTTTGCTCTATAGCCTGCAGCTCCTCTTTCGCGCAAATACTAAGCTAAAGCGCGAGGCTGTGGTAAAAGTGTATCTGAAGCGTAACCCGAGGAGATTTCTCCGCTTCGGCTTCGCCTTCGGTCGAAATGACAGCAACCCCCGAGGGTAGGCTGCGCACCATACCCTCCCTTGTCATGCCGAGCAGCGCGCCGAAATGGAACGGGCAAAACCAAGCGTGAGTAAATAGAGATTATGTTACCTTAGTCTCGCGCAAAACCGTGGCTTTTGCGCGAAAAAGGAGGGATAACCGAGCAACGTTGCAAGTTGAATTTATTCGACTTGCTTTAAGCGAGGTTTATCCCGACGCGCCGAGGCATCTCATCGCGACAGCGGCGGACAAGCTGTGGTAAAAGTGTATCTGAAATGCACCCGTGGAGATTTCTCCGTGCGGCGGCCGCGCATTGCGCGGCCGCCTTAGTCGAAATGACACTCTTTTTTTACATGGGAGATTTCTCCGCTCCGTTCGTCGGGCAAAAGCCCTCCTCTCTTCGGTCGAAATGACATTCATTGAAGAATTATTCTTCTCCGCTTGTCGAAACGATGCACAAAAAAATTTACCTGTCGCGTTGCGGGCGGCAGGTAAATTTGAATAAGGAGAGAAATGAATGAAAAAACTTTATTGCAAAGCGTGTATTCATGTTTTTTGCGGAGCGGCAGAGGGGCCGCGCGCACGGTATATCCTTTTTCTCTTTCGGGCCGCCCGCCTCACGGCGGGCAGCCCTAAGAGAAAGGGGATGGAGGTAATGAAAAAACTTTGTTTTTTCAGTGTGGGCTGTAATTTAGTTGTTGTCCGAGCCGTCTGCGGGAGGCTGAAGCTTCTTCTTTTTGGCTGCCTTTGCGGCGAGCTTGGCCTGATACTTGGCCTCCTCTTCCTCGAAGCTGAGGCCCTTCTTGTTGCAGTAGGCCTTGAGCTCTTCGATGCGGGCCTCTTCGGCGAGGCGGTCGCTCTCCTCCTCTTCTATGCGCAGGCGCTCTTCGGGAGGTATCCACTCAATGCCGGCGGCCTCTGCTTCGGCCTTCTGACGGGCGAGTATGGCCTCTCTGTCCTTGGAAAGGAACTTTTCAACGCCGAAGAAGAGAACTACAACGGCGGCTATACCATAGGCGGCAGTCTCTATCCATATGTAGGAAACAACCGATCCATAGGCGCCTATAGCGTTTATGCCGCTGACTATACCCGTTGCCAGAGGCACCGAGGCGATCAGTATGGCGCTGTATATCGACATGCCGAAGCCGTCGCAGCGGAAGCCGTTTTTGGCCTCCATGTGGTCGAGACAGTCGGCTATCATGGCGAGGATCATGTATCCTGCGGGTGCAGAGCCGAGGCACTTTAAGGCAATGCCGACGGCAGCGACGTAGAAATTATCGTACCATATGCCGGCTATAACGCCGCCCACCGCACCGAGAGCCATACCGGCGAACACTACTATGCGCTTGCCGAACTTGTTGCACAGGGGTGCGACGAACAGAATGGCCACGGCCATGGGTACGGCGCCGACGACGCCGAGAATGGTCATTGCCATGGCGGGATCGATGCCATCGAAGGGGATCATTTCGGTATAGGACTTCATGGAGGCGTTCTTAATGGCGCCGGCTACCTGATAGAGCAGATAGAACACTATGGTTATCATGAAGAACTTGTCCGAGAAAAGGGCCCTGGCCTGCTCCTTCATCGTGGGAGAGTTGGCCTTCTTGTCCTCCATGGCCTCGATGGCTTCGGCCTTCTTTTCGGCGGGCGTGAGCTGCTGGGCCATGGTCTCTTCGGTGACGCGCTCGCGGGTGAAATAGTACTGCAGGGCGCAACCGAGGAAGGTGATTATAGCGATGATGAGGAATATGATGAGATAGCCCGTGGAATCGGGGGTATCCTTAACAGCGCTGGGGAAAGGCTTGGAGAACAGCATGAACACGGTGGGGAAGATTATGGAACCTGCGCCCGCGCCGCCCAAAACGGCCATGTTGACGAAGGAAGCCAGCACTCCGCGCTGCTTGCTGTTACGCGTGGATACGGGAACGAGTGCGCTGTTCGCCGTATTGTAGATGGGGAACGCCACCGCGTAGAACAAATTATACGATATGGCAATCCATATCATTTTAAATACAGTGTTCTCGGGAGCGGGCTGAATGAACATGAGTATGCTCGCCACGGCCAGAATGACGGCGGATAAGAGTATCCACGGCCTCGCCTTGCCCGCGCGGGTCTTTGTCCGCTCGATTATCTGTCCCGCCAGCAGGTTGCCCGCGACGATGAGTATTGCCGAGAGCATGGGGAATATTGTTATGAACGTCCTAACTCCCGCGTCGCCGGCGGCCAGCTCGTTGTAGAAGAGAACGTTCTCGAAATACGAAACGAGATAGGTGCCGAACAGGCTGTTGGCCAGAAGTCCGCAGAACGGGCCGACCAGATAGCCGAGCAGCGATTCAACCGGCTTTACGTTTGCCGATTTGACTTTGGTTGACAAGAGCGGGTTGTCGAACGCGCTCTTTCTGTTGCTTGCCATTTTAATATACCATCCTCCTTTTTTTAAGTGAGGTTTACCCCTCACATTTTTCGTGTATCATTCTAACACTTTATTTTTAAAATTACCATAGTTGTTACATATTTGGTTACTTTTACGGCATAAATTGCACCGCTCGGACACAAACGCCGCAAAAATTTGTATTTAAGGCGCGTTTATGCGTAAAATAAAACTAAACAGCTATTGACAAGACAACGTGCGTGTGATAAAATTAAATTGCCTCGGCGCAAACAGTCGGGGCGCGGCGGGCCGCGGGCCCGCCGCGCCCCTTAAAACAAGCCGCCCGCCGACGGCAAGAGGGAATTCATGAGGAACATAGCCATAGTCGAGGACGAGGACAATGCCGCCGAGCTGCTGCGCTCGTACATACTGCGTTACGGCGACGAGAACGGCGAGGAGTTCAAAATTTTCCGCTTTAAGAACGCCATGGAATTTTTAAAGGACTACCGCGCCGTGTACGCCGTTGTGTTCATGGACATTCAGATGCCGCACATGAACGGCATGGACGGGGCGATCGAGCTGAGAAAGGCCGACAAGGCCGTTTCGATAGTGTTCATAACCAACCTTGTGCAGTTCGCGCAGAGGGGCTACGAGGTGGACGCCGTGGGCTTTTTGGTAAAGCCCGTAAAATACGGCGACTTCGCGCTGCGCTTTAAAAAGGCGCTGGCCGTGTACATGACGCACGAGGAGCGCACGATAATCGTAAAATATCAGGGCGGCATGAGCAGGATATCGACCGACAGCCTGATATATGTGGAGATAATCGCCCACAGGCTGTACTACCACCTTTTAGACGGCGACATAGAGGTGACGGGCGTGCTTTCGGAGGTGGAGCGCGAGCTCAAAAAATACGGCTTTCTGCGCTGCAACAAGTGCTACCTCGTCAACCCCAAGTTCATAACGAGCATCAAGGGCGCCGACCTGCAGGTGGGCGACTACACGCTGCAGATATCCCGCCCCCGCCGCGCCACCTTTTTGGCCGAGCTGGCCAAGTGGTATTCGGGCGGAGGTGACAGCACATGATGGCCGAAGTTGCGGGCGTATATGCCCGCATCATTTTGCAGTTTTTGGGCGAGCTGTATATATTTTACGCCCTGATAATGTTCAGGCTGGAGCGCGCGGACAGGTTTATATTAAAACTTTTGTGCGGGCTGGCGGCCGTGGCGGCCGCCGCGTTCGGCGCTGCGGTGTTTTATTACTACTTCGGGCAGAACGTTTACGGGCGCATAGCCACATACTTCTTTTTGTTCGGCATTTCTACGATACATGCCCGGATATGCTTTAACGAAAGCTACCCCACCATTTTTTTCTGCTGCTGCCTTGCCTATGCCGCGCAGAATATGGTATATAAAATTTACCTTATAATATGGTGCGTTGTGGAGCTGGCGCGGGCCACCGACGGCTGGGGCGGCGCGGCCGAACTTTACTACCGCCTGATATACCTTTCGATATTCGCCGTGTTTGCCGCGGCGGAGTACTTTGTGCTCATCCGCCCGCAGATGAAGAGGCTGACCGACAGCAGCATAAACGTGCGCATGCTGCTGATTGCCGCCCTTGTGCTGGGCATAACCATAATTTTGTGCTCGTTCGAGGACGTGTACTTCAACGCCTTCTCCTATCAGAAGGAGAACAGATACGACGACTTCAATATATATGTATTAAGGCAGACGGGCAACGTGTTCTCGGCGCTGTGCTGCGGGGCGGTACTTCTTCTGACCTCGCAGACGCTTGTCGACCGCGACTTAAAGCGCGAGGTGGGCTATCTGCAATACACCATCCGTCAGGGCGAAAAGCAGTACGACATGACCAAGAGCACGATGGACATGATAAACGTCAAGTATCACGACATCAAATATAAGGTAAACGCGCTGCTGGCCGAGGGCAGCGGCGGCGCGCAGGCGGCGGGCGAACTTTTGAAGGACATTTCGGTTTACGACGCCAACGTGGCCACGGGCAACAAGATATTGGACGTGCTGCTCACCGAAAAGAGCCTTTACTGCGAGCAGAACGGCATTTCGTTCACCTGCATGGCCGACGGCGGCTGTCTTGATTTTATGGAGGACGGCGACCTCTACTGCCTGTTCGGCAACATTGTAGACAACGCATTGGAGGCCGTTAAAAAGCTGACAGACCCCGAAAAGCGCACCATAAGCCTGAGCGTGCGCCGACAGGGCGGGCTGGTGACCATTGAGGAGGAAAATTACTTTTCGGGCAGCCTCACCTTTGAGGACGGCCTGCCCAAGACCACCAAGGACGACAAGGCCTACCACGGCTTCGGCACGCGCAGCATTAAGATGATAGCCACAAAATACGGCGGGGCGATGACCGCCTCCGCCGACGGCGACGTTTATAGCCTTTGCGTCATTTTAAGTGCGCAAGTAAAAAATAATGGCCCTCAAAACAGATAAAAACTTGCAGAATAAGTAAACAATTTACAGTTAAAGGAACGCCCATTGACAACGGGCGTTTCTTTTATTATAGTATGGGCGACCGAGAGAGAGGGGCCAAATTCCATTCACGGCTCCCTTTGAACGGTTGCGGCGCGAAGGGCGCGCCGCGGCGAAAAAAAATTTATAGGGAGAAATTTTTTATGAAAAACAAACTTTTTAAGACTGTGCCGGCCTTAGTGCTGGCGGCAACCCTTGCGGCGGGCACCTTTGCCTTTACCGCCTGCGGCGATCCCGAGGAGAAGGGGCCCGAAACGCAACTTCCCCCCGGCGCGCAGATCGAAGGCCTGACCGACAAGCCCCTCGAAGGCGAGATCTTCGCCGACTACACCAAGGGCTCTGCCGACGCCATGCACCCCACCAACGGCTACACCAACGGCTCGCCCTTCAACAACTTCTGGACGACCGATTGCGTTACCTACGACGGCGGCGTGATGAAGCTGCACATTAAAGACAACCCCACCGGTTCGGTAGAGCAATTCACCGAATATTACGGCGGCGAAGAGCGCTCGTACCAGAACTTCGGCTACGGCGACTACGAAGTAAGGATGAAGCCCGCTAAAAAGACGGGCACCGCCTCCACCTTCTTCCTCTACACCGGCCCCTCGGACACCAACCCCAACACCGGCGAAGCCCATCCTTGGGACGAGATAGACATTGAGTTCCTCGGCAAGGACACCACACAAGTTCAGTTCAACTACTTTGTAAACGGCGTGGGCGGACACGAGTATATGTACGACCTCGGCTTCGACGCCTCGGAGGAGTTCCACAACTACGGCTTCCGCTGGGAAGAGGACGCCATAACGTGGTTTGTTGACGGCGAGCCCGTATTCAAGATCAACGGCAGCGAAAACGTTCCCATTCCCTCGCACGAGAGCAAGATAATAATGAACTACTGGTGCGGCGCCCCCGCGGGCGAAGCGTGGATGGGCAAGTTTGAAAATCCCGACGAACTCGCACCCGAGTACGAGTGGATAAAAGTCAACTCCCAGCCCGCATGGGGCGAGATACCCGAAAAGGTGGAAGTTGAGGAATTTGAAGGCGACTGGACTACTATAGACGCCATTTCCACCACCTTTGACAGGAGCGACAACGGAGTTGGCACCGACTACGCCATAACGGCAGCCGAGGACGGCAAGTCCGCCACCGTAACATGGACAAAGGCCGGCAACTACGACAACGTAAACTTCGACGTGACCGAGGCCGCCGCCGACAAGAACTGGCTGCACCTTGTGCTTGAGAACACGGGCGACGAAGCCATAACCGGCCGCATCAATATCCGCAACACCGAGGCTAACGCCACCATAAACCAGTACGGCTTCGGCAACGGCAGCGAGCTTTCGACGGCCATAGGCGAAGGCACGACCGTCAACCTGACCGCCGGCCAGAAGATGGAGATAGAGATATACTACACCGACGTGGCCGACACCGTTGAAATAATGCTCGACTCCCTTCAGGCTAACGCCATAGACCTTGCGGGCAGCCTTAAAATAAGCGACATAAAGCTTGCCAAGCAGGGCGATATAGTCATTCCCGACAGGGGCGACAATCAGCCCGTAGTTATCAACGGCGAGTCCATCAAGTTTGCCAACAACGCCTACGTCATCACCACGGACACCGAGGCCAACTCCATTGACGTTACCTACAGCGGAATAGGCAAAGAGAGCTGGCAGAACATAAGCGCCGACGTTGCAAACATTGCAAGCACCAAGAACATATTCAACGCCACCGTAACCAATAACGGCGAAAAGGCTGTAAAGTTCCGCGTTGACATACTTGCAAAGAACGCCCTTCCCGGCGCGGTGACCAACCCCGACGCGGACACTCCCCGCCATATGGCCTGCAACCTTTCGGCAACGCAGGACGGGCAGGAAGCTTACACCAACCTTCAGTGGGGCGGCTCCGAATTCACCGTAGCACCCGGCAAAACCACAAAGATAACCGTTACTTACGATACGAGGTATTCCCCCACTCAGCTTCAGTTCCTCATCGACTCCATTGCAGGCACCGCAAGCGAGAGCAACAGCGGCGACATAACCATATCCGAAATGTCCTTCACGGGCGAAGGCGCGGTCGACCCCGATATCGGCGGTTCCACCACTCCCGACACCCCCGTTGTTGTACCCGAGGGCGACCCCGTTCCCCTTACATTTGAGGATCAAAACATAACTCCAGCTTATACACTTGACAAAACGACCGCAACGGAAACGCTCAATATGCAGTATAGCGGCCTTGCAGGCAACGCTTACGCTTTTGTTACGGCAACCGATGCAGCTCAGTATCTCAACGGCAAAGACACCTTCACTATCACCGTTAAAAACAACGGCACCGTAGCAGTAAATGTCCGCATTGATATAGTGGGCTCCATAAAAGACGGAAACTCCAACGTTATCAACCAGTCGGCAGTTGCGACGGGCGGCACGGGTATTTTCACCGATACCGATTGGGGCGGAACCAAGCTTGAAATTGCCGCAGGCGAAGAAGTTACCATAGTAATAACCTATGACGAAAGCACCGCAAGGGGCGCGGCTACGGCCGTACTCGTTTCCTGCGACTCGCACAGGGGCGACACCAACACCTACAGCGGCAACGTTACCATAAGCGGCTTTAAGTTTACCTCCTCCACCGCCGCGGCCGAATAATTTTGCGGCTTTCGGCAAACATATTTATTTATAGGTGAAAGATGAAAAAAACCAAGAAAAAGATAGGCATTGCCATAATGTCCGTCGCCATAGTAATACTGCTTGCGTTTTCGATAATCTTAAACGTGCTGGCGCTGACCACGTTCGACAACATTTTTGAACAGGCGCTGGGAAAGTTTGACGACCGCACCGAGGGCGACACCAAGGGCGCCGACGTGCAGTATTACAAGAGCGACTACGATAACGCCATTGATTTAAGGGCGCACGAGGAAGAAGTTGTGGCCGAAATGGCCATGGAGGGCGCCACGCTGCTTAAAAACAACGACGGCGTGCTCCCCCTTAAGGAAGGCACTACGTTGAGCCTCTTTTCGCACTCCTCGGTAGACATTGTGTCCGGCGGTTCGGGCTCGGGTTCGGGCTCGTTCGAGCTGACTCTCAACCTTAAGGAAGGCCTTGAAAGGTCGGGCTTTAAGGTAAACCAAAAGCTTTGGGACTTCTACTCCACGGGCAAGGGCAGCGGCAAGGAATACACCCGCGGCGCGGGCTCCATCAACTACGGCGCCGACCTCGACTGGAACATCAACGAAGTGCCCTTAAGCGTTATAACCTCCGACAGCGACCTTGTTAAGAGCTTTGAAGGCACTACAGCCATGTTTGTAATGTCGCGCACGGGCGGCGAGGGCGCCGACCTTGCAAGGGACATGGCGGCCTTCGGCGGCAAGAGCGGCCAGCACTACCTTGAGCCCGACCAGACCGAGCTTGAGATAATAAAGTACCTGTGCGACAACTTCGACGACGTCATTTTATTGGTAAACGCCAACAACGTTATGGAACTGACGGCCTTCGAGGGCGAGGAATACGCAAACCTCGACGCCATTATAAACTTCCCCGGCGCGGGCAGAACGGGCACGATAGGCCTTGGCTACATGCTGCGCGGCATAGACGGCGACGGCAACGAAATTTCGCCTTCGGGCCACCTTGTCGACACATGGGTGAGCGACAACTTCTCCTCCCCCGCCATGCAGAACATGGGCGACTTCTGGTACGACGACGGCAACCCAGACTTTAATAACAACAGGGGCAATTACTACTACGTCAACTATGCCGAGGGCATATATGTAGGCTATAAGTACTACGAGACCCGCTACGAGGACACCGTGCTCGGGCAGGGCAAAACCACGGTAAACGACTTCGACTATTCAAAAGAGGTGCTCTATCCCTTCGGCTACGGCCTGAGCTACACCACCTTTGAGTGGAGCGAATTCAACGTAGGCGACATAGCCGACGACGGCACGTTCGAAGTCTCCGTAAAGGTCACCAACACGGGCGACCGCGCGGGCAAGGAAGTTGTGCAGATCTACGCGCAGACCCCCTACACCGAGGGCGGCGTTGAAAAGGCCTCGATAGCCCTTGTGGGCTTCGACAAGACCGAACTGCTCTACCCCGCAGCCGAGGCCACGACAGACAAGCCCGCATCCCAGACCGTCACAATAACTCTCGATCTCGAGGACTTCATCTCCTACGACGAGAACAAGAACGGCGGCAAGGGCGGATATGTGCTCGACGCGGGCGACTACTACATCACCGCCTCCACCGACGCGCACTCGGCGCTCAACAACGTGCTCGACCAAAAGGGCGAGACCGAGCTGGCCCATCCCGGCGCGGTAGAGGCCACGGCGCCTAACGGCGACCTCATTACAAAGCTGACTTTCAGCGAGGCCGACGCGCAGAAGTACGCCGCACTCTATGTAAACGGCGAGGACGGCAAAGAGATAGTCAACCTGTTCGACTACGCCGACGTCACCGTCTACGACTCGACGGCGCCCGACTACCTCTCCCGCGCCGACTGGAGCAAAATGAACGGCGACGCGCTGCGCTACGGCGAGGCTTCCTCCTACGCCAGCGAAGCCGAAATAAACGGCAAAAAGTGGGTACACTCGATAAGCGACGAGCTTATGGCGCTGCTCAAGTCGGAAGATCCCACTCCCTCCGAGGAGCTGTTCACGAGGGAGGATCCCGAAACTCCCGTATTCGACGCGCGCAACGGCGTTGAACTCATCGACCTGCGCGGCCTGCCCTACGACGACCCCATGTGGGAGGATCTTTTAGACAACATAACAGTTAAAGAGCTCTCCCTCCTCGTTGACCAGTGCGGCTACTGCTCGCCCGCAATGGCTTCGATACACAAACCCAAGGTCACCGACCTCGACGGCCCCGCAGGCCTCAACCTTGTTGTAGGTCACGGCTCCGTGCCCATCGGCGAGGACGAGAACGGCAACGAGATAAAGTCGATGACGTGGCCCAGCGAATATCTGCTGGCCAGCACATGGAACGTAGACCTCGCCTATGAAATGGGCCTCGGCGTTGCGGAGGACGGCCTCCACGGCCAGGTAGAGGGCTGGTACGGCCCCGCCGTCAACATCCACCGCACACCCTTTGCGGGAAGAAACTTCGAGTACTACTCCGAGGACGCCTTCCTCTCCGGCGAGTTCGGCTATCAGGCCGTAAAGGGCGCGGCAGAAAAGGGCATGTACGCCTTCCTGAAGCACTTTGCGCTCAACGACCAGGAGACCCACCGCGACCACCTCGGCATTGTTACATGGTCGAACGAACAGGCCATCCGCGAGATATACCTCAAGCCCTTCCAGATGGTTATAGAAGATAACTATGTGGATATCAACGTAAACGTTCCCGTCTACGGCGAAAACGGCGAGATAACGGGCTACGAGGAGGAATACGACATTGCCACCGTGCCTGCAGCTACGGCGATAATGTCCTCCTTCAACCGCATAGGCCCCACATGGGCGGGCGGCAACTATAATCTGCTGACCGAAGTTCTCCGCGAGGAATGGGGTTTCAACGGCTTTGTTCTCACCGACTACGAAGTTTCGTCCTACATGGGCACCACGCAGTGCCTTGCGGCGGGCGGCGACGGCAAGTTAAAGACCGTAGGCCTCGAAGGCGACATGCTGTTCGGCTACGACCTCAACGACGAAGAACCCGTCGTCCGCGCATATGCGCGTGAGGCCGCGCACCACATTCTGTACACGGTGGTCAACTCGGCAGGCATGAACGGCTTCGTCCACGGCATAGTGTTCGTACCCGGCTTTGCATTCTACAAGTTCATCCTCATCGCTTGGGATATACTTGCGGCGGCAGGCATAGGCGTTATGGTATTCTTTATCGTAAAGAACATAAAGGCGCTTAAAAGGGGAACTGCGGAGAGCGCGGATAAGGGCGAATGAGCCCCCTCCCACCGCTTTGTAAAAAAGGGACGATGAAGGTAAACCAAAA
This sequence comes from uncultured Clostridia bacterium, assembly GCA_944358655.1. Taxonomy (GTDB): domain Bacteria; phylum Bacillota; class Clostridia; order Christensenellales; family Borkfalkiaceae; genus Coproplasma. Next base: position 35,748 of record CALVRO010000011.1, read on the forward strand.
TTCTCCGCCGCACCGACAGCGGAGGCGGGCAAGGTAATTTGTCCGCCTGACGACGGGCTTCGGCGAAGAACATAAAAAAGATCTCTCCCACCGGGGCGAAAGCCTCGGCGGGAGAGATTTTTTGTTTGCGAATTTGGTTCCTCTCCCCGTGAGATTTCTCCGCTCCGCACACTTCGTGTGCTGCGGTCGAAATGACAAGCTCTACCCGAGGGGGCAGCGCGCGAGGCCACACCCCACCATTGTCATACCGAGCAGCGCGCCAATATGGTGGGGATAAAATGAAACAATAAAGTTTACAAAATAATGTGTAACCATAGCTTCGCGCTTTAGCCTGCTTTTGCGCGATAGAGGAGGGATAACCGAGCGATGTTGCAAGTTGAATTTATTCGACTTGCTTTAAGCGAGGTTTATCCCGGCGAGCCGAGGTATCTATACGCGACAGCGACGGACAAGCTGTGGTAAAAGTGTATCTGAAGCGTAGCCCGTGAGATTTCTCCGCGCGCTCGGCCTTCGGCCTCGCTTGGTCGAAATGACACTTTAAAAGAGGGGCGTCGGCGCGACAAACGGGGCGAAATACGCCCGTAATGGCTCCCCGTCGCCATGGGGAGCTGTCGGCAACTTGTTGCCGACTGAGGGGGCGTTTCCATTTTTTTCGACCTCTCCGACTGCGCACTCTCGTGCGCAGCCACCTCTCCATGCGAAGGAGAGGCAATATTGCGGTAAAAGTGTATCTGAAGCGTAGTCCGTGAGATTTCTCCGTTTCGCGTCTTGTTCGCGTTCAACAAAAATGCTTGCTTCCATGGCGAAAGCGGCGCTTCGCTTGCCCGAAATGACAACTTAAAACAGGGGACACAGGGAGAGCGAGGCGGCGCCGCTTAAAGCGCGCGGATGGATTCCACGGGCTTGCGGCGGGCGATGGAGTAGACGGGCAGGAATGTGGCGATAAATGAAGTTGCCGCCGCTATGCCCAGCATCACCAGCCACGAGAGGGGCCCGAAAACAAATATCGTTGCCCCCAGCGCGCCAGCCACTTCGGCGTTGAGTATGTCGCACACAACAAAGCTGAGCACCATTGCAAGCACAAAGCATATGGCCGTGATGATGACCGACTCGGAGTAGAATATTTTGAACACGTCGGCGCTCCTCGCACCCACAGCGCGGAGGATGCCTATCTCCTTCTTTTTATAGGATATGGAAACCGAAATAAAGTTGAACAGCAGCAGCATGGAGAAGAGCGCCATGACAAGCCCCACCCAGAGGAACACCTGCCCGAGCATTTCTATCATGCTGTCGGCGTAGCGGAGGCCGTTTTCAACGGGGGAATAGAGTTCGAACAGGCTGTCGTCGTCGGCCACTACTCCCGCCGAGGATATAAGGCCGGTCAGCAGCCCCGTATCGGCGGGCTTGGACACGACCAGTTTATTATATTTGGCGTCCTCGGGCACAACGTACTTTGTCTTTTGGACGTTATAGTAGTCGCCGTATATGCCCGACTGCGTGTCGCGCATTATCTTGTCGAAGTCGCCGTCTGAAAGGTAGCAGCCGTCGCTGCTGTATGTGTTGAAGGGCTGAATGTAATAGCCGACGATCTTCCAATCGCCGTATTTTACCGAGGATTCGCCGAGGTAACACTCGACGGTGAGGGCCTCGTATCCGCCCTCTGCGCCCGACAGCATGTCGGCCACAAGCTGCTTGCAGGAGGCCATCTCCTCCTCGGTGGGCTCGCGCATGAACCAATTACCCTCGTCGTCGTTCACATTGACGCATCCGTTGATGAATATGTCGTTACAGAGGTAATATCTCTCGTACAGTTCCTTCGCCTCGGCAGAGAGGCGATCCCCCTCCTCACTATCTCCGCGGTCATAGGCCTCGGCGGCCTGTTCATTAAGAAGGCCTGCCTTATTATTGACTAAATCTTGCACATACCCGTCCAGCCACGCATAGGGCACTACCATCTGTCCGTCGGATATTGCCGAAGCGCCACCGAAATAGACCATTTCGGGCAGCTTCCCCTCGGAAGGAGTGAGCGTGCTTGCGCTGTTAAAATAGAGGGTGCGACCATCCTCGCCGTAGAACGACGCGGACGCTTTTATTGAATTATTGAGGTATTCGAAGTGCAGATCGCTGCGCCTATACGAAAAATCGGATAAATGCGCGTCGTAGAACGAGTCGGAGACGAGCAAACACTGATAGAAGCCGTACGCGAGCTCGTTGCTGAACTCGGTGGCCAGCATTTCATAGCCCGGCTTGCCAACGTTTTCGTATTTGGAGATATCGGGTAAGTTGTTGTCGTACACGCCCGCCACGGTCAGAGCGACCTCGCTGTTGCCGTAACCGTTGCGGGTGCCCAGCATAAGGGTCTGCCCTACAATGTCGGAGTAGTTGTTGAGCACGATTTCGCGCTGCCCGTCGGCGGAGTACAGGCCGCCGTCGCGTATGCTCTCGAAGGTGTAAGAGGAGATGACTATTTCGTCGTCGCCGAGGTCGGAGATGTCGCCCTCCGTCAGCATTTCGCCCTGCCATGCCGCAGGATCGAACTCGGCAAAGGAGTTGACAGTGGTATCGTAATACCCTGCCGCAGGATTACCAACGTTTTTAAAGGTCAGATTGACGAACGAAGCATCATCATAGTTATAGACGGCCAGCGTCTTGTCGCCGTACAGCTCGGCGTAACGGTCGCGGTCGGCGGGCGTGAACAGCGTATAATTGGTGCCGCTGTAGGAGTATTCGGGCTCTCCGTTCTCATAGTAGATATCCTCGTAGGCGTACGCCTTGCGCATGGATATGTAGTCGGCGGAGTAGTCGGCATAGGTGTTGACGGCCGTCTGCACGCGGTCGTAGAAGGTCAGCGTGGAAAAGAGGCCGAAGAGCGTGAAGGCCACCGTAGAGAGGAGCACGGTGAAGAACAGGCGGAAGGGCTTTGCCTTGAGGCCGCTGGCGCCTATGCGCACGGCGTGGCGGGCGGGCAGGCGGGAGCGGATGAAGTTGCCCTCCTCCTTTTTGTACTGCCTGACCTTTATGTCCTCATCTGCGGTGGTTTTAAAAGTCTCGCGCGCGCCGCTGTCGTCTATGCGGGCCGCCTTTTTAAAGTCGGCTATCTCCCTCTTGCCGTTGGAGATGATGACTCCGCCCTCCGAAGAGCGCAAAAAGTCTGCTATTCTGGCAATTTCGCCGTCGGTGAGCGCCGAGCCGCTCTTTATGTTTATGATATCCCCGCCCGAAAAGCTAAGATTTTCCCCCGCGTTGCCTGCGGGTATCTTTGTCTTGGTGACGTCGGAGATGACTTTGCCGTCCTTGAGCTCGATTATCCTGTCGCCGTAGACCTCGGCAAATTCCCTGTCGTGCGACACGACTATTACAAGCTTTTCCTCCGAAAGCTTTTTAAGCGTTTCGAAAACCTGTCTGCCCGTCGCCGAGTCGAGCGCGCCCGTAGGCTCGTCGGCCATGATTATTTCGGGATCCTTTACGAGGGCTCGGGCAATGGCCACGCGCTGTTTCTGGCCGCCCGAGAGCGTGTTGGGCTTGCGGCGGGCGAAGTTCTGCAGCTCTACTTTTTTAAGTATCTCGTCGACGAGCGCCCTGTCCCTCCCCCTGCTCTGCAGCTCGAGGGCGAGGGCAATGTTGTCGGCCACGGTGAATTCATCTAAAATGTTGTATTCCTGAAAGACGAAGCCTATAAAGGTGTTGCGGTAGCTGTCGAAGTCGCTCTGCGTGAAGTCCTTGCTCGAACGGCCCTTTATGATTATTTCGCCCGAGTCGGGGGAGTCGAGGCCGCCGCAGAGGTTGAGAAGGGTTGACTTGCCGCTGCCCGACTTGCCGAGCAGAAAGACCATGCCCTTCTCCTCGAACTTCAGCGAAACGCCGTCGAGGGCGCGCACCTCGGCTCCGCCCTTGGTTTTGTAAACTTTGGTGAGATCTTTGATTTCAAGCATTGCTCTTTTAGATGCTCCTCCTAAATATTATTGCATGCGCATGTGGGCATGTGCCCGCAGACGCACAAAATACGCATTTAAGGTCGGGTTTGCGTTACCCCGACCCGACATGAGTAAATTTTATCACTTTATTATGGTAAAGTCAACAAAACTGCGCACATGTGCCGTCCCGCATTTGTCCCGAATTGACAGAATTTGCAGCAGAATGTTTTATTTATCGATTTGAAATGGGTCTATGCCGCCACCCTCCGCCCGTACCATGTTCGGGCACCTCCACAAAGCAACGGGGAAACATAATGCGGAATAAGTGTATCTGAAACGAAGCTGTGGAGATTTCTCCGTTTCGCATCTTGTATGCGTTCAACGTAATTGCTCTCGTTCCAAGGAAAGCGGCGCTACGCTTGCCCGAAATGACAGGCTCTACCCGAGGGGAGGGGCAGCGCCCCCTTCCCTCACCCCTTGTCATGCCGAGCAGCGCGCCGAAATGGAACGGGCAAAACCAAGCGTGAGTAAATAGAGATTATGTTACCTTAGTCTCGCGCAAAACCGTGGCTTTTGCGCGAAAAAGGAGGGATAACCGAGCAACGTTGCAAGTTGAATTTATTCGACTTGCTTTAAGCGAGGTTTATCCCGACGCGCCGAGGCATCTCGTCGCGATAGCGACGGACAAACGGGGGGCAATAGGGGCGGCGCGCGGCCGAATGGCCGCGCGCCGCCCCTCTCCTTCCTGTCATTTCGAGCGAAGAACGCTCTGGCGTTCGCAGCCGAGAAATCTCCCGGGGCTAAGTTTTCAATACTACTTCCCCAAAACAAAAATATTTTTAACTATTTTGTTTAAGGTAATATGCGTTCGGTTATAATATGTGCGACAAAGAAAGTGACAATAAAAGCACTTTCAGCGTCAGGCATATATATTTTTACAAATACAGGTCACAACTTGTTAATTACATTTAAATTCTGTTATAAATGAAATTTAGTTACAGAAATATCGCTTTAAAAATGTAAGTTAACATTAATTATCCGAATTATCATATAATATTGTTAGTAAATCACAAAATAAATTCTTTCAAAAATTTTTTCAATGTGATTGACTAACACAATAACTTATGTTATACTTCTGCCGAAATCAAGGGAGGCACCCTTGATAGGTACACTGAATGCGGCACTCGGCCGCGCACAATACCTTTAAGGAGGTACAAAAAAATGGAGATCTACGAAAAGTTAAATCAATTCGACGAAGAGGCAAACGAATACGGCGTGAACCCTCTTTCGTATGTAGCGCTCGGCTGCGGCAAATAATCGCACCGAAAAATGCCCGCAACTATGGCGCGGGCGGCACAGAAGAAAATGACGCAAATTAAAGGAGGCATTGAAATGATTGATCTTTATGAAAAAATCGCAGAGCTTGACAGTGCCGAGAATGAGATGGGCGTCAGCCCCCTCGAGTACGTCGCTCTCGACTGCGCAAGAAAGTAATTACGCTATAACGCAATTTATGCACAAAAACATATCCAAAGCCAAACACGGCAGGAGTAAAAAGCATTGTTCGACATATTCGAAGAGGTCGACCGCCAACGCGGCGGCGACAAAGAACAGCAAGACCACATTCGTAACATGTTGCTGTGGTACTACCTTTCCCTCAATCATTGAGCCAAAGGACATAAAGTTCCGCAGGGCTACGACAGATAACGCTTAAAATTTTATTTCCATATTATCACAGAATAAAGGAGAAAAAAGTTATGGTTGACAAGTTTATCAGGATCAGCGAAGAGATGAAGAAGAGCAGGCAGAAGAACATGACCTATGGCGAGAGCATAATGATGCTCCTTTCCATCTGCCGCTAAACGGCGGCGCGCCGCTTCGGCGCGGGGCAAAATTTTTAATTACGTTTACACAATTTTAGTATCCCCCCTTTAAAGGAGACGGCGGACTGCGTTATGCGGCCCGCCGTCTCTCTTGCTGTTCAGCCCTTCCCCCGCCTCTCCTTTTTCGGCAGGGCGCAAAGGGGCCGCCGCGCCTGCGGCGCGGCGGCCCCCGTTAAACAAGATAATAACTTTATTCCCGCCCCGCACACGCCGAGGCAACGGCATGCAGCCCGCCCGTCAGCGCGAAGGCTATAATGAATATCACCCACGAAGGGTGCCAAATGCCCCACACGCAGCCGATAAACACATATATGGTGGCGGCGAGGGGCATGAGCATGGAGCCGAGGCCGCCGAATATGCGCGCCGAGAGCGGCTTTAAGCGGGCCCCTTCCTCATCTTCGTCCTCCTTGGCAAACAGGCCGTCGACAAAAATACACAGCGAGAGGGCAAACGGAAAGATTATCCACCCCGGGTGCCACAGCCCGCACAGCGCGCCTATGAGCACATAACTCAGGAGCGAAAGGGTCATTATGCACCCGCTGACCGCCCCGCCGATGGCGCGCAGGCGGCGCACCCTTTCGGCCTCGCCCGCGTTTGCGGCACCGTCGGAGGGTGTTCGAGCAAGCTCCGCGGAGGGCGCCTCCTCGGGAGAGGGGGGCGCGGAGGCTGCCTGATCTTCGTTCGGCGTCGTTAAATCGCCGCGCATGAGGTCGTCCATGCCCACCGAAAATAGCTCGCAAAGACAGAGTATTTTTTCGGTCTCGGGATAGGCCTCGCCCGTCTCCCACTTGCTGACCGACTGTCTTGATACTCCCAAACGGCCGGCCAGTTCCTCTTGAGTCATTCCCTCCCTGCGGCGCAGGAATTGAATATTGTCGGCAAACGACATGTGTTACCGCCTCCTTATTTTTATTTACGGTTTAATTATAATGCATTTGAGGCGGTTTTTCAACCGACTTTGGCGTGCTTTTTCGCAACTTCGGGTTGCGTTTGGGTAAAAATAGTTAATAAGCTCGTTTTGAGCTGTATGCGCGGAGCGCAAAGGGGCCGCCGCGCCTGCGGCGCGGCGGCCCCGAAAATGGGTAAACGATGGGTATATACCCATATTTGACGCAATTTTCCGCCCCTCGAGGCGGGGCGCTGTACGGCGCTTAGCGGGGACATATCCCCGCACATATCGCCCTTTTGCACATGGCGGCGCCTAAATTTGCGCACGTTTATGCAATAGCATCAATGCAGCAGGGCAATTTTTTGATACACCCCAAACTATACCTCAATCAAACGCCCCTCTTGTCCGAGCTGAAGTAGAAGAGCGCCACGCAGCCGGGGCCCGTGTGCGAGCCTATTACCGTGCCGATATTGTCTATTTCCACCGTGCCGTCGAGGTTGGGGAAGGCGCCCTCTATCATCGAGGCGAGCTCCTTGGCGTCGCCCATTACGCGCGAATGGCTTATGAAGCACTTTCCTGCGTAGTTTTTGCCGCCCTCGGCCTGCGAGCACATTATGTCGAACATCTCCTTGATGGCCTTCTTTTTGCCCATCATCTTTTTGCGGATGATGAGTTTGCCCTCGTTGTTGACATCCATTACGGGGCATATCCTCAGAAGGCTGCCTATCGCGGCGGCGGAGCCCGAGATCCTTCCGCCCCTCTTGAAGTGCTGGAGGTTGGTGGAGAAGAACCAGTGCCTTACGCGCAGTTTGTTGTCCTCGAGCCATGCGACGAGCTCGTCAAAGCCCATACCGCCCGCCTTGAGTTCGGCGGCCTTGTCTACGAGCAGGCCGTAACCCGCCGACGCCGCGAGGGAGTCGACAACGGCGACCGTGCGGTCGGGGAAGAGCTTTTTGGCCTCGTCCCTCGCCATGAGAGCCGAAGCGTACCCGCCCGAAAGGCCGGACGAGAACTCTATGTGCAGTATGTCGTACCCCTCCTTTAAGATGGGCTGCCAGATCTCGAGCAGCTCCTCGGGGGTGACCTGCGAGGTGGTGGGCAGCGCGCCGCCGTCTATGGCGCCGTAGAACTCTTCGGGCGTGGACGAAGTGAACAGGTCGTCCCTGTAGTCGACGCCGTCGATTATATAGTGGTACTTGGCAAAGGGGATGCCGAGCGAAGCGAGGTGTTCGGCGGTGATATCGCAGGTGGAACAGCACGTCAGCTTGTAATCTTTCATGTATCCTCCGTGGGCAGGGCAGCGCGTGCGCCCTCCCCGTCATTTAATTTACCATTAAATTTTAGCTTTATGCGCCACCTTTGTCAACCTTTAACCGCCGCGGGGCGTTCTACATTTTAAAAGCGCGCTCTACTGCAACAAAATGCCACTCTACCGTCGGTAGAGTGGCTAAAAACACACAAAATTAAAGCATGGAGGCGAGTATTGCAAGGTTTGCGGCAACGTCGATATTGATGACGCGCACGCTGTCGCCCGGGGCTATCTGAACGGGGGCGAAGTTCAAAATGGCCTTGATGCCAGCGTCCTTGAGCTGTTCGGCCACCGTCTGCGCGGCCTGCGCGGGGACGGCGACAATGGCGAGTATGGCGCCGCAGCGCCTGCAGCCCTCCCTTAAGTCGGCCACCGATAAAACGGGCTTGCCCGCAATATATGTGCCTATCTTTGCGGGGTCGTTGTCGAAGGCGCACGCAAGCTCTATGCCGTAGTTGACAAAGCCGCCGTAGCTTAAAAGGGCGCGGCCCAGCCCGCCGACGCCGACGATGACGGCGTTCTTTTTGTCGTGCACGCACAAAAACTTTTCAAGCGCGCGGATGAGTTCGGCGCGCGGATAGCCCACCTTGGGCTTGCCCGCGCAGCCTGTGTAGGCCAGATCCTTTCTGACCAGCACCTCGCCGAGGCCCAGCCCCTGCGCTATGGCGCCCGAGGAGATGTAGCCGTAGGTGCCGTCGTCGGGCAGCGAACGCAGATAGTTGAGATATACGGGCATCCTCTGCAGAGAAAACTCGGGTATGTCCTTTGTCATGTCTACCCCCTTCGAAAATCCGGGTCAGTCGAGGCAGAGGGCGGCCGCGCCGAGCGAGCCCGCTCCGTTGCCGAGCGAGGCTATGACGACGGTGACGGTGGCATAGTCGTTGCCGCCGAACACTTCGGCGTCCATTATAGCCTGAAGAGGTTTGGTAAGCTTTTCGCCCTGAGCGGCCACGCCGCCGCCCAGCATTATGACTTCGGGGCGGAATATGTTTGCCAGATTGATGAGGCCGCAGGCGAGATATTTTATGTACCAGTCGACTACGTCCTTGGCCGTGCGGTCGGTATCCATGAACTCGAAGGCCGTCTTGCCCGAGCAGTTCTGCGAGGTGTACTTTGTCCACATCTGCGAGCCGGTGTCCTCCTCCATCGCGAACTTGGTGTGGCGGGTGAGGGCCGAGGCCGAGGAGTACCTTTCAAAGCAACCCCTTCTGCCGCAGGTGCACATTTCGCCGTGGCGCTCTATTACCATGTGGCCTATCTCGGCGCCCGCCGAGGCGCCGCCTTCGAACAATTTGCCGTCGATTATTATGCCGCCTCCCACGCCCGTGCCGAGCGTGACGAGGATGGAGTTTTTATAGTTTCTGCCCGCGCCGAACCTTGCCTCGCCGAGGGCGGCGGCGTTGGCGTCGTTGGTGACCTTTACGGGCACGCCGAGGCGCTTTTCGAGCTCGTAGCCGAGGGGGAAATTTTTGAGCCCGAGGTTGCCCGCGAATTTGACGGTGCCCGAAGAGCTCTGTATCATGCCCGGACAGCCCGCGCCCACGCCGGCGAGCTCGCCGCTGCTCTTGGCCTGAAGCTGGGCGCACAGCGCGGCTATATTGTCGCACATTACGCGTCCGCCCTTGTCGCAGCCGGTGTCGCACTTGCCCTCGGCAAGTATCTTGCCGTCCGCGGTTATTGAAACGGCCTTTACGAACGTTCCACCTATATCGAGTCCGAGATAATACTTCATGATTTTCCACTCCTTCTCTGCGTGGCGCGGAGCGCGCACCCAACGCCGGCCGTGGCCGACGCCGTCCGCAGCAGATATTTCGTTATAATTCTAACTATTATTGTAGTACAAATATGCCTTTCTGTCAATCCCAAAATCAAAAAAAGCGGGCGCGCGAAAAAAATTTTCGCGCGCCCGAGCACTATTTTGCTTAATTTGCGCCCGTGGAGCCGAATCCGCCCTCGCCGCGCACCGTTGCGGAGAGCTCCTCCGCCTCGTAAAACTGCGCCGCCGCATAGGGGGCTATCACCATCTGAGCTATCCTCTCGCCGGGCGAAACCGTCTGCGCGGCGTCGCCGTGGTTGTGCAGCGCCACCTTTACCTCGCCGCGGTAGTCGCAGTCGACGACGCCCACCTTGTTGGCGGGGGCCAGACCCTTTTTGGAGGCCAGCCCGCTGCGTGCGTAGATGAAGCCCGCATAGCCTACGGGCAGCTCCATGGCAAGGCCCGTGGGGATCATTACGGTGCCCCCTCACGCCACCGTAATGATCCCTCCACGCAGGCGCAGAGGTCGGCGCCCGCGGCGTACG
>CALVRO010000012.1 GCA_944358655.1 uncultured Clostridia bacterium
ACAACGCCAACGGTAAAGAAGAAACAATAAGCCTTGCAGAACTTGAAAGTTCAACTTTGTTTTCATGCGGGGCACCACGTCGCCGCAAGGCGAGTATTTAAGGAAGGCAAATAAAAATTTGCCTTCCTTTCCTTTTACGCCTGCGGCTCCTCTTTCGCGCAAAAGCCACGGTTTTGCGCGAGGCTGAAGTAAAGATATATTGCGCACTGCGCGAAACGCAAACTCACCTTTGCAAGCCGCAACTAACGTTGCGGCACGGCTTCAAGTTCGTTTGCTTAGATTTTTCGGAGGGTGCTCGCGAGGCTGCGCACGCTTCGCGGAGCGGTTACATTTTTTGCAAGGCGCGTATTGAAGGAAGGCAAATAAAAATTTGCCTTCCTTTCCTTTTACGCCTGCGGCTCCTCTTTCGCGCACCCCTCTCCCCTTGTCATACCGAGCAGCGCGCCGATATAGTTGGAAGCAAAAAGAGCAAGTGCGCGCGTTGCCGAGGTATCTCTGCCCGAGCACAGACATGAACGGACAATGAGATCCTTCGCTATCGCTCAGGATAACAAAGAGGATTATATTATTAAAATTATCGCCCTCTCCGTCTGCGTGCTCTCGCACGCAGACACCTCCCCATAGCGACGGGGAGGCTATAATGCGGAATAAAGTGTATCTGAAGCGGTACCCGTGGAGATTTCTCCGTGCGCTTCGCTTGGGTTTTCATCTTGTCCGCGTTCAACATAATTGCTCTCGTCCCAATCGAAAGCGGCGCTGCGCTTAATTAAAATAACATATTTTCACAGGCACGGCGCTGCGCTGCCGTAAACCACATACTCCGCGCAGGTGAGAATAATAATTTATCGACCTAAAAACCTTTTCATAGTTCTGACTTTGACTCCAAAGGCCTCATTCCCGGGCATTTTTCCTTCGACGACTCCCGTGCTTTTAAAACCGAACTTTTCATACAGGCGCCGTGCAGGGTAATTGCCTTCGAGTACCTCGATATTTTCTATTTGAGGACAGGCTTTAAGGCAATGCAGGACAAGCGCCGAGCCGACCCCGAGCCGACGGAACCTATATGAAACATAGAGCCATGCAAGCTCGTCATCCGAACAGGCCGCAAACCCCGCCACTTCATCATTTAAAAGAGCGACAAAAATATTTGGATATTCAAAAAAGCCCTCGCTGTCGGCCGTCCTTTCAAACGGCAGAAACGCCCCTTCAAGCCCCGCAAAAGCCAGCTCGTCCATTCTCGCTTCGTCGTGGACGGCGGCGACCGACAGCCTGTCGGAAGGTCTATAATTTCTGATTTCTATCTTCATTATAAATGCGCTTCAATTTATTCAGATCGCCCGATGCAAGGGCCTCGAGATTGGAAGTTATCTTTTCGGCCGGCCAGTCCCACCACTTCAGTTCGAGCAGGAAGGCTATCGTTTGATCGTCATAGCGTTTGCGCACGACGCGCGCGGGGTCTCCTGCGGCGACACAGTACGGCGGGATGTCGCGGGTGACGGTGGAATTGGCGCCTATAATGGCGCCGTCCCCGACGTGAACGCCCGGCAGAAAGGTGACATTCTGCCCTATCCACACATCATTGCCTATGACGGTGTCGCCCTTGAAGGGCAGATCTTTTAAAGAGGGCGTCACCTTCTCCCACCCGCAGTCGAACAGGTTGAAAGGATAGGTTGTAACACCTCCCATGCGATGGTTGGCTCCGTTCATTATGAACTCCACTCCCTTTGCTATCGCGCAGAATTTGCCTATTATGAGTTTATCTCCCAAAAACTCATAGTGGTGCGTGACGTGACTTTCGAAATCTTCGGCACCCTCGGGATCGTCGTAGTATGTGTAGTCGCCGACAATTATATTGGGTCTCTTTATTACGTTTTTAATAAAACAAAGACTCGGGATATTGCCGTTAGGGATGATTTTTTTTGGATCGGGCCCCATCATTGCGCTGTCCTCCTGACTGTTACTATATTATATTCTGTTACTATATTATATTCTGTTACTATATTATATTATAGAGTACGCGCGACAAAAAGTCAAACTGCGATAGGACAGCACAATGCCCATAGAACTGCCCAAACTGTACGCGCGGCGGCCGCCTTTTAAGGCGGCCGCCGCGCACTCATTGCATCTTCTGCTGTTTTACTTTATGATCTATTATATGACGCTTGGCGAGCTCGTCGAAGATATCCTTCGGCTCAATGCCCATATGCACCATGAGCACCATTACATGATAGGCAAGGTCGGCGATCTCGAAGACCGTCTCGGCCCTGTCGCCACCCTTTCCCGCCACGATGACTTCGGTGCACTCCTCGCCCACCTTCTTGAGTATTTTGTCGAGGCCCTGCTCGAAAAGGTAAGTTGTATATGAGCCCTGCGGCCTTTCTTCATTACGACCTTTTAAAAGCTCGTAGAGCCCGTCAAGGGAGAACTCGCCCAAAGTTTCGCTCCTGTAAACATAGTTATTGAAGCAGCTGTCGGTGCCCAGATGACAGGCGGGGCCGTCCTTGACGACCTCGACGGTGAGCGCGTCCATATCGCAGTCTGCGACAATGCTGACGATATGCTGAACGTTGCCGCTCGTTTCGCCCTTGCGCCACAACTTTTTTCTGCTGCGCGACCAGAAGCAGGTAGCGCCCTCCTTAATGCTTATTTCAAGGCTTTCGCGGTTCATATAGGCAAGAGTGAGCACTTTTTTGGTGTAGTGGTCGACGACAACGGCGGGGATGAGGCCGTTTTCATCAAATTTAAGAAGTTGTACGTCTAACATATTCTGATATTGACTCCCGCATTATTTAAACATTTTTTAAGTTCTTTTATATCCGTCTGCCCGTAGTGGAAGATGGACGCGCCGAGGCCCGCGTCGACGTTGACGCTCTTAAAGAGGGTGATAAAATCCTCTATCCCTCCCGCGCCGCCGCTGGCTACGACGGGAATGGTGACGGCGTCGCACACGGCCGCGAGCATGGGGAGGTCGAACCCTCCCTTCATCCCGTCGGTGTCGATGCTGTTGACAACTATCTCTCCCGCTCCGTTTGCCTGCCCGAATTTCGCCCACTCTACGGCGTCGAGGTCGGTTTTATCCCTGCCGCCCCGAGAATAGACAACATATCGGCCGTCGACGAGCTTTACGTCCATGGAGAGCACAACGCATTGGTCGCCGTATTTTTTGGCGGCGCGCGAAATGAGCGAGGGATCGCTTATGGCGCCGCTGTTGACGCTGACCTTGTCGGCACCGCACTTGAGCACCCTGTCGAAATCTTCGAGCGAAGAAATTCCTCCGCCGACGGTCAACGGGATAAATACGTTGGCAGCGACCCGCCTCAGAACGTCGGAAAAAAGCTTCCTGCCCTCGGCGCTCGCCGTGATATCGTAGAATACAAGTTCGTCGGCGCCGCACTCCGAATAAAAGGAGGCGAGCTTTACGGGATCGTCAACATCCTTTAGCGAAGTGAAATTTTTGCCCTTTACCACCCTGCCGTCCCTGACATCGAGGCAGGGGATTATTCTTTTAGCCAGCATTGCTGTCCTCCGCTGCGGCCAAGGCCTCCTTCAAAGAGAGCTTGCCCTCGTACACGGCCTTGCCCAAAACGGCGGCGTAGAGGCCCATTTCCTTAAGTTTTTTTATTTCATCTATATAGGTTATCCCGCCGGAAGCGGTGATATTTAACGATAATGTCTGACATAGTACATTGTAAATATCTAAATTTGTACCGTTCAAACAGCCGTCTTTGGAGATATCGGTGTAAATTATATTTTTTACGCCCATAGATTGAAGCCTTTTGCAAAATTCCACCGAATCGTACGAGGTCAACTCCTCCCATCCGGACACGGCCACCTTCCCCTGCTTTGCGTCGACGCCGACGGCTATTTTGTCGCCGTATTCTGTCGCGGCGCGCACTGTGAACGCCTCGTCCTTTACGGCGGCCGTACCTATTATGACGCGGCCGACGCCCGAGGAGAGATAGCGCTCTATCTGTCCGCGCGAGCGTATGCCTCCGCCCACCTCTACAAACATGGAGTAGCGCTTTACTATCTCCTCAATTACCTGCGCATTGTCGGCGCGCCCGCTCCTAGCGCCGTCGAGGTCGACGACATGCAGATACCTTGCGCCCGCCCTGTAAAATTCTTCGGCGGCCTCAAGGGGGCTTGCGGCATATTTTTTTACAACGCCGTAGTCGCCGCGCGTCAGTCGGACGACCCTGCCTTCTATTATGTCTATCGCGGGAAAAATTTTCATGCCTGCACCCCTTCGCACATTTCGCAGAAAGCTTTTAGCATCTTAAGCCCGACCTCCCCGCTCTTTTCGGGGTGGAACTGCGTGCCCATAACGTTGCCCCTCCGCACCGCCGCCGTAATATCGTAACCGCCGTAATCGCTGACTGCGGCAAGGTCGGATTTTTCCGCACACACGCCGCAGAAGGAGTGGACAAAGTAAACGTACTCACCCTCGGCGGTATATTTAAAGAGAGGACATGCGGCCGAGGACAATTTCAGGGCGTTCCAGCCCATGTGGGGGATCTTTTGGCCTTTTACGAATTGCTCGAGCGGCCTCACCTCGCCAGCTATCAGGCCCAGCCCCCTATGTTCGCCGTATTCGAACGACCTGTCGAAGAGCAGCTGCATGCCGAGACATATGCCGAGTAGCGGCCTGCCGCCTCGGGCGTAGTCGAGCACGACGTCCTTCAGACGGCTGTCCTCAAGCTTTTTTGCCGCGTCGCCGAAGGCTCCCACGCCCGGGAGAATGACGCCGTCGGCGCTCTCTATTATTTTTTTTTCGTCGGTGACGACGCAGTCGGCGCCTATCCTGGCGAGCGAACTTCTGAGCGAAAACAGGTTGCCCACGCCGTAATCTATCAAAGCTATCATAGCGTTCCCTTGCTCGAGGGCACTCCCCCGCCCACTATCCTGCTCGCCGCAGAGAGGGTGCGGGCAAAGGCCTTGAACACGCCCTCGATTATGTGGTGTGTGTTTTTGCCGTAGAGTTTTGCAATGTGCAGCGTTATGCGCGCTTCGCGCACGAATGCCGTGAAAAACTCCTCAACAAGTTCGGTGTCGAACAGTCCCACCGAGCGCGGCGCCGCCTGCTCGTCGCCGTCGTACACTTTGGCCGACGGGATGTCAACGTCGTAATTGAGCGTCGCCCTGCCGCTTATGTCTATGGCGCACATTATCAGCGCCTCGTCCATGGGCAGGATGATATGTCCGTAGCGCGCAATGCCGCGCTTGTCACCTATTGCCTCGTTGAAGGCCTGCCCGAGAACTATGCCGATATCCTCCACCGTGTGGTGATAATCGACCTGCGTATCGCCCCTGCAAATCACATTGAGGCCGAACGAGCCGTGACAGGCGAAGAGTTCGAGCATATGGTCGAAAAATCCGCACCCCGTGTCGACCGAGCTGTCGCCGCCGTCGAGGCAAAATGCAAGTTTTATGTCCGTTTCGCGAGTCTTGCGCTCTATTGCGCACTTTCTCATATATTCTCCTCCGTCATTTTTGCAAGAGTTTTCAATAGGACGTGCACTTCCTCGTCCGTTCCCACAGTTATACGGATAAAATCGTCTATCCGCTCGTCGTCGAAGTGCCTTACGAGTATGCCGTTTGACCGCAGGTAATTGTAGAGCTCCCAGCCGCTCACGCCCATCCGGCGGGCGAGCACGAAATTTGCCGAGGAGGGCAGCACCTGAAAGCCCAACTTTTTAAGCCCTTCCGAAAGCCTTGCGCGCGTGGCGCATATCTTAGCGACGGTCTCATGAAAGTATTCGTCGTCCTCCATCGTCCCCGCGGCAAGCGCCGCAGAAAGGGTGTTTACGTTGTAGGGATGAAAGCTGTACTTTATCTTTTTGAGGTCGGCTATGAGCTCGGGCGCGGCTATGACATACCCAACGCGCGCACCCGCAAGCGAGCGCGACTTGGAGAAGGTGTTGACGGTTACGAGGTTGCCGTATTTTTTTGTGAGCGGAATGGCGTTGAAGTCCGAAAAGTCGGCGTAGGCCTGATCGACTATTACTATGTTGCGGCTGTTAGAGGAGATGATGCTCTCCAGCCGCTCCCCGCCGAGGGCAATGCCCGTCTGGGCGTTGGGATTGGCAATGACTACCGTGCGGCCGCAGCAAAAGTACTTTTGGGGATCTATGGTAAAATCATCCTCGAGGGCGATATGCTCCGCGGGGCAATCGTACATATCGGCAAATACATTGTAAAAGCCGTAAGTTACGTCGGCAAAGCACACTCCCCCCCTGCAGTAGGCCTGAAAACAGAAGGCCAGAGCCTCGTCCGAGCCGTTGGTGACGAGCACGCACTCCTCGTCCACCCCATAGTAGCGAGCAATGGCCCTTACAAGGCGGGTGCACTCGGGGTCGGAATACAGCTTTAAATTATCGAGCATGTCCCTTGTCACCTGAGCGATCGCCCTCTCCGAGGTAAAGTAGGGGTTTTCGTTGGTGTTGAGTTTTATATACTTTCTGTCCCTCGGCTGTTCGCCCGGCACATAGGGCGACAGGCCGTTGAGTTTATCCCATGCATACCTGCTCATTTCTTTATCCTGACCTCTACGCTCTGCGCGTGAGCGGTAAGACCCTCCGACTCGGCAAAGGCAATGATGTCGGCGGCGCTCTCTTTAAGTTTTTGATCGGTATAATAAATGTATTGGGTGGTCTTGATGAAGTCCTCTACGCCGAGGGGCGAGGAAAATCTTGCCGTGCCGCTCGTGGGCAGAGTGTGATTGGGGCCCGCGTAGTAGTCGCCCACGGGTTCGGGCGTGTTGTAGCCTAAGAATACCGAGCCCGCGTTGCGGATGCTTTTGAGCAGTTCGAAGGGCTCCTTTACGGCCAGTTCGAGGTGCTCGGGAGCGAGCTCGTCGGAGAGTTCGGCCGCCTCGTAAAGATCGTCAGTAACTATAAGTTTGCAGTTGCGCTCTATCGAGGCGCCGGCAATTTCCCTGCGCGACAGCCCATTGAGGCGCTCTTCGAGGGCTGCGCTCACCCTTTCGGCCAGTTCGGCGCTGTCGGTTATGAGCACGGCCGTTGCCAGCTCGTCGTGTTCGGCCTGCGAAAGCAGATCGGCCGCCACGCAGTTTGCGTCAGCTCCGCCGTCGGCTATGATGAGTATTTCGGAGGGCCCGGCTATCATATCGATGCCGCATACGCCGTAGACAAGCTTTTTTGCCGTGGCCACATAAATGTTGCCGGGGCCTGTTATGGTGTCCACCCTCGCTATGCTTTGAGTGCCGTAGGCGAGCGCGGCCACCGCCTGCGCCCCGCCGACCTTGTAAACTTCGGTTATGCCGGCTATCCTTGCAGCGACGAGCACTTCGGGCTTGACGGAGCCGTCCTTCAAAGGCGGCGTGACCATTACTATCCTCTCCACTCCCGCTATCTTGGCGGGAACAGCGTTCATCAGCACGGTGGACGGATAGGCCGCCTTCCCGCCGGGAACGTACAGGCCCGCGCTCTTCAGAGGCGTGACCTTCTGGCCGAGCACGCAGCCGTCCTGCACTATTTCAAATCCCTTTCTGAGCTGCGCCCTGTGGAAGGCGGCGATGTTTTCGGCCGAGCGGGCGAGCACATCTTTGTATTGCGCGCTTACCTTGCGCTCGGCGGCCTCGAACTCCTCCTCGGTGACTGCAAGCGAGCAAATATCGGCGCCGTCGAATTTTTTGGTGTATTCCCTGAGCGCCTCGTCGCCGCGCTCACGCACGTCGGCGATTATCTTTGAAACGCTCTGCTCTACAGCAGACGTATCAAGTATGTCGCGGGCGAGAATGGCCGCCCTGCTGGCTTTATCGTATTTTACGGGTACTATCATCTCTTTGCCTCCGAAAGACTGTCGACAAGTTTTTTGATCTGTCCGTTCTTGAATTTAAAGGCGGCCTTGTTGGCCACAAGCCGCGCGCTGATGGGGAAAATCGACGCATACACCTTCAGATCGTTCTCCTTTAAAGTCGTGCCCGTCTCCACAATGTCGACAATGACGTCGGACATGCCGAGGATGGGCGCAAGCTCGATGGAGCCGTTGAGCTTTATAACTTCGATATCCCTGCCTATCTCGCGATAGTAATTCTTTGCGACGTTGACGAATTTGGTGGCCACCCTGAGCGGGCGCGAGGTGTCGTCGTACCAGTCGGCCGCGGCGGCTACGCACATTGTGCATTTGCCCATGCCGAGGTCGGCAAGCTCGTACACGTCGGGTGCGGTCTCCTCAAGGATATCCTTTCCGACCACCCCCACGTCGGCGGCGCCGCGCTCGACGTAGACGGCCACGTCGGCGGGCTTGACCCAGAAATAGCTTACGCCCGACTGCTGGTCGCTGAACACCAGCTTGCGGCCCGAACTGTCGTAGGACGAGCAACTGTAGCCCGCCGAGGCGAGAAGGGCATACACCTTGTCGCCGAGGCGGCCCTTGGGAAGCGCTATATTTATCATGGATGCCTCCTGAGATCTTGCACTTCGTTGTATCTGATACCCTCGGGCAGAGAGCGAGCAATGCGCACGCTCCTCCCCTCTGCCGTCAGCGCGCGGCTCCTTTCAAGGGCTTCGGGCGCGCTTTGGTCGTCATACAAAATGACGGTCGAAACGCTGTTTGCGTCGGGACGGAAATACCTCTCCAGCTCGCCGATATAGAGGGCGAAACCTATGGCGCCCCCCGCGCGGCCCATCTTGGAGAGCAGTTTATCGTATCTGCCGCCCGAGAGCACGCGCCTCGGCACGCCGCCCGCGTAGCCGTTGAAGATGACGCCGTTGTAGTAGTCGGCGCTGTTGGCTATAGAGAAATTTATGTTGACCGCGCTGCCGCACCCAAGCGCGCACAGCATGTCCACGAGACCTGAGAGCTCTTCGGCGGCCGACCTCATGTCCTCGTTTAACGAGCAAGCCCTCATCTCCGCCGCGGCGGCGCGGCAGTCGCCGCCGATAGAGAGTATCCTGCCGAAGGCCTCCACGCCCTCTCCGCCTATTCCTCTTGTTTTAGCAAACTTTTTAAAGTCGTGCATATTCTTGGCGCGGAGATAGCAATAGGCCTCCTCCTTGTCGCCGCCCGTCAGGCCGAGAGCGGACATCAGCCCCTCGATATAACCCATGTGCGACAGGTCGACTATATAATCGTCGGCGACGGCGGCGAGAGTATCGCAGGCCAGCAGCAGCACTTCGGCCTCGCAGGCCGCGTCGATGTCGCCTATGACTTCGACGCCCGCCTGATCGACCTCCCTGAATTCGTCCCCGTCGGCAGGCCGACGATATACCCTGTCGGTATAGAACAGCTTCTGCGTGCCGCCCGCAGGGTCGACGTGCCTTATAACGGAGAGGGTCATGTCGGGGCGGAGCGCCAGCAGTCTGCCGCCCGCACCGCTGAAGGTGATGACCTTTTTGCTTATAAGAAAATCGATATTGTCGAGGTAGAGCGAATAATCTTCAAAACAGCCGGGTCTGAACCGCCTGTATCCCCTCGCTCCGTACAGAGCAGAGAGCCCCGTAAGTAACTCTTCCTCACTCTTAAGTTGCTTCATGTAATCTCTCCCCGCAGACTTCAGTCATGGTCGATAAATTTCTTATAGGCGCCGCTGCCGTGCGCTATCGAACGGGAGATGCGCGAAAGCGTGGTGCTCGAAATATCCGTTTCGGCAATTATCTCGTTGTACGTCTTGCCCTCGAGGAAGAGTTTGGCCGCATATGCGCGCTGTGCCATCTGTTCAACTTCCTTATATGTACACAGATCTTCCAAAAGCGCCTTGCAGTCCTCCCGCGTCTTGAGCTTCAAAATAATGTCGTACAATTCGTCTACATGTTTTTCCATATCTTTCATGACAACTCCTGTTCCGTGACCGCCGCACACATGCGGGGACGGAAGCAATTATTTATACTATTATACTTTATTGCACTACCGAAGTAAAGCGATTTTAACGGCAAAAACGAGGAATTTTTCATTTCCCCGTCATTTTACCGTTATTTTTCAATTACTTGCAGTACTTCTTTTCGATTTGGGTTATCTTGTCCACCCTTCTCTGGTGGCGGCCGCCCTCAAAAGGGGTCGTAAGGAAGGTTTCGACTATTTCGAGGGCATAGCCCGGGCCGACTACCTTTTCGCCCATGGCGAGCATGTTGGCGTCGTTGTGAAGGCGGGTGTACTTTGCGCAGTAGCTGTCGTGGCAGTGCGCGCACCTCACCCCGGGAACTTTGTTGGCGACAATGGATACGCCTATCCCCGTAGAGCAGACTACTATGCCTTTGTCGCACTCGCCTGAGGCGACGGCCTCGGCCGCGGGAAGAGCGTAGTCGGGATAGTCGCAGCTGTCAAAGCTGTCCGTGCCGAAGTCAACGTATTGATAGCCGTGCTCCTCGAGATATGCGATTATCGTTCTCTTTAAGTTGAGCGCGCCGTGGTCGCACGCAATGGCAATTTTCATGTTACTCCTCGCTTGTGTAATTAAGAATGAATTTTTCTATTATGTTGTCGCAGGCGATAGAAATAATTTCGAGCGTGAGGCGGTAGACCTCTATGCCGCAGCCGTAGGGGTCGGGCACGTCGCGGCCGCAGAACGAGCTTATGCACTCGACGTGCGCGCAGTCCTCGAGCATGAGCCTGTCGGCGTCGTTCATGGTGACGACGAGCACGCTCGAATCCATCAGTTTCTGGGTGAGTTTGCGCGCGGCAAAGCCCTTTCTGACGGCAACTCCCGCCTCGCCGAGTGCACGTTCGGCCATGGGATTGACGGGATCGCCCTTGCGCGCGTGTATGCCGCAGGAGGCCACGTCCCACCACTTTATTTTGCGCGATTTTATTTTGTGGCGGAGCATCATCTCCGCCATGGGACTGCGGCAGGTGTTGCCCGTGCAGACAAAGAGGATCTTTTTGCGTTTCATATCAGCCACACGCCTTGGTAAGTCTGTTCATGACCCCGACCATAACGCCGTCCTGTTTTAAAGGCGCAACGGCGATGAGCACGTCGGCCACGCGTTCGCCCTCGCGCAGTCTGTCGTAGAGGTTGGAGGCGACGGCGTTTTCGTCGGCGCCGAGGGAGAGGACAAAGGCGTCCTCCATATCGGCGGCCGTCATGTCGTCGCACATTATAGCCGCCCTCTCGCCGCGCGAAAGACATTGCCTGTAGAGCGCGAGCGCCTGCATGCGGTCGGCATAGCTAAAGAGAGCCGTGCGGCAGCGGGGCGAATAGTGCTTGTACTTCATGCCGGGCGAACGGACGCGCTCACCCTCGACCATGCGGTACTCGTCGCACTCTCCCGCCACTTTGGCTATCATGTCGCGCGTGATCAGTCCGCTGCGCAGCACGCAGGGGACGTCGCCCGTGCAGTCGAGCACGGTGCTCTCTATGCCGCCCGAGCACTTGCCGCCGTCGAGGATGAGCTCTATCCTCCCCTCGAGGTCGTCAAACACATGGCGCGCCGTGACGGGGCTGACGTGTTTTGAAAGGTTGGCGCTGGGCGCGGCTATCGGCAGCCCGACGAACTTTAAAAAGGCCTGCGCGCCCTCGTGCGAAGGCACGCGCACGGCGAGGGTGTCGAGCCCGCACGACACGGTGGAACTGACCTTGCCCCTGCTTGCGTACACCATTGTCAGCGGCCCCGGCAAAAAGGCCTTTGCAAGCAATTTAGCGTAGTCGGGGACGTCGCGCACAAGGGCGGAGATGTCGTAGTCCCTATGTACATGCACGATCAGCGGATTGTCGGACGGCCTGCCCTTGGTGGCGTAGATGAGCTTTACGGCGTCGTCGTCAAAGGCGTTTGCGCCCAGACCGTACACCGTTTCGGTGGGAAAGGCTACAAGCCCTCCCCTCTCGATTATATTTTTTGCAAGACGGAGCGAACTGCCGTCTATGGGTAGAATTTGAGTGAGCATGAGCTTTTACGCCTCGTTAAAAGGGAGGATCGTCGGGCATGTCGTCGGGGGGCGGAGGCGCCTCGTCGGTATAGGGCTGTCCGCCGTAGTCCTCGCCGCCGTCGTACACGGGCGGGGCGGCCTCGTCGTCGGGTTCGGGGTTGACGAACTTTGTAAGCTCGCCCTTGAAGCGAAGCTTTATCCTGTCCAGGCCGCCGTTGCGGTGCTTGGCTATGATGAGGTCGGCCATGCCCTTGACGATATTGTTCTTCTTTATCTCCTCGTCGGTGGCGGTGACGTCGGGGCGGTTGATGAACATTACAATGTCGGCGTCCTGTTCTATGGCGCCCGACTCGCGCAGGTCGGAGAGCTGAGGCTCCTTGGTCTGCATACGCCTGAGCTGCGAAAGAGCTATGACGGGAACGTCGAGCTCCTTGGCCATTATCTTGAGTTCGCGCGTTATCTCGGCGACTTCCTGCGTACGGTTGACGTCCGCCCCCTTCTTGCCGCTCGACATAAGCTGGATATAGTCTATCATGATGAGGTCGAGACGGCCGTTGTTCTTGGCCTTGATGCGGCGGCACTTTGAAAGTATCTCCGCAGGCGTCACGCGCGAGGAGTCGTCGATATTTATATGACACTTGCGCATCTTTTCGCTGGCCTTGGCTATCTTTTTCCAATCGTTGGGAGTCAGCTCGCCCGACAGCGCGGCCGACATGGATACGCCCGCATAGCTGCACATAAGCCTTTGAACTATCTGCGTTTCGGGCATTTCGAGGGAGAACACGGCGCACACCTTGTCGTTGTTCAACGCGGCGTTCTCTATAATGTTCATGGCTATCGACGTCTTGCCCATGCCGGGGCGGGCGGCGATGACGATGAGGTCGGTCTTTTGCAGGCCGTTAGTCAGCCTGTCGAGCCGCGTGAAGCCCGTCATCACGCCGCGGTAGGCGTCCTTGTCCTCGGCGAGCAGCTGAAATTTATTTATTACCTGGTCGATGGCGTCGCTCTCGCGGATGTCCTTGACGGACGACGAATCGTTGGTGCGCGAAATGTCGTAGACGAGGCTTTCGGCGTACTGAACGCTCTTTACGCTGTCGTCGCTCGACTGGGCAAATTTTATAATGTCGCGCGAGGAGCGGATGAGCCGACGGTTGACGGCGTCGCGCCTGACGATGTCGAAATAGCTGTCGTAATTGGCGGACGAGGGCGTTATCTGGGCAAGTTCGGTGAGGTAGGCCACCCCTCCCGCCTTTTCGAGATTGCCCTCGGTTTCCAGCTTGTCGATGAGCGTGACGAGATCGACGGGGCGATGGTCGTTGTAGTTCATCTTCATGGCCGACAGGATAAATTTGTGCGACTCCTGATAGAAGTCGTCCTCGGTAAGTTTATCGAGCACGTCGGGCAAAATTTCGTTGTCTATGAGCATGCACCCCAAAAGCGCCTGTTCGGCGTCCAGATGGTTGGGCATGACGTTAGTTCTGTCAGACATAGTACATTATAAACCCATCATTTTTTCAAATTGAGCTAAGGTATCGGCAAATTCTTTCATTGCAAACTCGAAGGGAGCCTTTGTTGTGAGATCTACGCCGGCGAGCTTGAGGAGCGAAACGGGGTCTGTTGAGGAGCCGCCCGAAAGGAAGGCAAAGTAATCTTTTACGGCGCTCTCCCCCTCGGTGAGTATCCTGTTGGCGATATTCATTGCCGAGATTATGCCCGTAGAATACTTGTAGACATAGAAGGCGTTGTAGAAGTGAGGTATCCTGCACCACTCGCACGAAATGTTGTAGTCGTGCTCGATGGCGTCGCCGTAGTACCTTTTGCCGAGGTCGGAGTACAGCGAGCAGAGATTTTCCTTTGTGAGGGGCTCGCCCTTCTCCACCATGTCGTGCGCCTTGAACTCGAATTCGGCGAACATGGTCTGCCTGTGCAGCGTGGCGCGGATGGTGTCGAGGTAGTAGTTGAGAAGATATTTCTTTAAATTTTCATCCTTGGCGTCGGCGAGCATGTACTTTAACAGCAGCACTTCGTTTACCGTGCTGGCCACCTCGGCTACAAAGATGCGGTAGTCGGCCTTTGCGTAGGGCTGGGCCTGCGCCGAAAAATAAGTGTGCAGCGAATGGCCCATCTCGTGCGCGATGGTGAACACGTCGCTGAGCGTGGGCTGATAGTTTAACAGCACATAGGGATGCACGCCGTTGACGCCCGTCGAATAGGCGCCGCTGCGCTTGCCCTCGGTCTCCTCAACGTCTATCCACCTCTCGTCGTGCCCGCGCTTCAAAAGAGCCTGATAGTCGCTTCCGAGGGGAGCAAGTCCCCTGATTATATAGTCGTAGGCCTCGTCGTAGCTCATCTTGAAGTCTACGTCGGCCACGAGGGGTGCGTACACGTCGTAGAAATACAGTTTGTCGTAGCCCAAAATCTTCTTTCTGTCGGCAATGTAGCGGTGCATCGCGGGGAAGGAACTTTCGACAGAGGCTAAAAGATTGTCGTAGACCGACCTTTCGACGTCCTCCCTGAAGAGGGCGCGCTCGAGGCAGGAGGCAAACTTATACGCCCTTGCATAGAAAACATCCTTCTTTACGTTGCCGTAATAGGTGGAAGTTATGGTGTTGATGAGGCTGATATACGCGGCATAGTACTTTTCATAGACCTCCTTCCTCTTTTCCCTGTCGGAGGAATGGAGCACGAGGCCGTACAGTCCGTGCGAAAGCTTTACCTTTTTGCCTTCAAGCTCAATTTCGGGAAGGGGCAGGTCGGCGTTGTCTATCATGCCGAAGGTCTCCTTGAAGGTGGAAAAGCTTTCGCCCGCAAGAGCGATGAGTTTTTCCTCTCCCTCCGAAAGGACGTGCGACTTGTTCTTCTTCAATAATAAAAGCTGATAATCGTAGTCGGAGAAGCGCTCGTCGGCTATGAGGCTGTCGAGGTACTGCTCGCTCTCGCCCGCCATTTCGGGCTCGAAGAAGGCGTTCTCTGCCGAATACTTGGAAAAGAGCATGCCCATTTTGCTGTTGTAGGAAGTGTACTTGGCAATTCTTGCGTCCTCGTCGTGCTTCATGTAGGCGTACACGGCCAGAGCCTCGGCGAGCTTCATGAACTCGTCGTTGGCCTTGAGATAGCTAAGCAACACCTCTCTGTCGCCGAGTTTGCCTGCGTAGGACGAGAAATTTATCATCTTTTCGGCGCGGGCGTAGTCCTTCTCCCACGCCTCGTCGGAGGGATAGATGTCCTCTATCGCCCACTTGTACTGCTGTTTTACCTCGCTTCTTTGCATGTTTTATTGACCTCTCAGTTTTTATTGGAATGTATGGGCGCGGGAATGAGCCCTCCCCTCGCCACAAATTTGCTTGCCGACTGCTTGTGGACGGGCATTATGGGCGCCCTGCCCAGAAGTCCGCCGAAGTTGACGCAATCGCCCACTCCCTTTCCGGGCGCGGGGATTATCCTGACGGCGGTAGTCTTGTTGTTTATCATGCCTATGGCCGCCTCGTCGGCGATGATGGCGCTCAGAGTATCGGCGGGAGTATCGCCGGGCACGGCTATCATGTCGAGGCCCACCGAGCAGACGGCCGTCATGGCCTCGAGCTTGTCGACGCAGAGCACGCCCTTTTCGGCGGACTCTATCATGCCGATATCCTCGGAGACGGGGATGAACGCGCCCGAGAGGCCGCCCACGCGCGAGCTGGCCATTACGCCGCCCTTCTTTACGGCGTCGTTGAGCATGGCAAGGCAGGCCGTGGTGCCGTGGGTGCCCACGCACTCGAGGCCCATTTCTTCGAGTATCTGCGCGACCGAGTCGCCGCGCGCGGGAGTGGGCGCAAGCGACAGATCGACTATGCCGAATTCGGCGCCGAGCCGCTTTGCGGCCTCGCGCGCGATGAGCTGGCCCGCCCTCGTTATCTTGAAGGCGGTGCGCTTGATCATTTCGGCGAGTTCGGAGAGGTCGGCCTCGGGAATGGCCTCTATGGCGTGCTGTACGACGCCTGGGCCGGATACGCCCACGTTGATGACCGTGCCGCTCTCGCCCACGCCGTGGAAGGCGCCCGCCATGAAGGGGTTGTCCTCAACGGCGTTGCAGAACACCACGAGCTTGGCGCAGCCGAAGCCGTCGTTTGCGGCAGTCGCCTCGGCGGTCTGCTTGATGATATCGCCCATCAGTCTGACGGCGTCCATGTTTATGCCCGACTTGGAGGAACCGACGTTGACCGACGAGCACAGCCTCTCGGTGGAGGCGAGCACGCCGGGGATGCTCTCTATAAAAGTTCTTTCGTAGTCGGCCATGCCCTTGTGTACGAGGGCCGAATAGCCGCCCAGAAAATCTATGCCGAGATTGCGCGCGGCGTCGTCGAGCGCCTTGCCTACAAGCCCCGCCTTTGCGGGAAAGGCCGCGCAGATGAGGCTGACGGGAGTTACCGATACCCTTTTATTGACAATGGGGATGCCGTATTCGTCGGACAGTTCGCCCGTCACCTGCACTATTTTTTCGGCCTTGGCGCAGACGGTGTCGTAGACGCAGCGCGCCGTCTCCTGCGCCGTGGCGCGTATGCAGGGAAGAAGGGATATGCCCATTGTTACCGTGCGGATATCGAGATGTTCGCGCTCGACCATGTCTATGGTCTCGAGTACGTCCTTATAATTGAACATATGCCCACCTTTAAACGCTGTGCATGGCGTTGAAAATGTCTTCGTGCTGAATGTGGATGGACATGCCTATCTTTTCGCCCATCTCCCTGCACTCCTTGGCTATTTCCGCAAGGCCCTCGGTGGCGCCCCTGAGG
Source organism: uncultured Clostridia bacterium (assembly GCA_944358655.1). Classification (GTDB taxonomy): domain Bacteria; phylum Bacillota; class Clostridia; order Christensenellales; family Borkfalkiaceae; genus Coproplasma. The sequence goes on from CALVRO010000012.1 coordinate 16,599, forward strand.
TCTACCATCATTATCATGGTGAAATATTCGTCCATGATGGTCTGGCTGATATCGAGAATGTTTATCCCGCGCTCGGCGAGAAAGGCAGAGACCTTGGCTATTATACCCGTCTTGTCCTTGCCTACTACAGTTACGACTGCACGCATGTTTATCTCCTATTATTATTTATTTACTTTCCCGCGCAGCCCGCAAGGGAAAAATCAAAAAAAGTACTTATGGGATTTATCAGCCACCGCATGGAGAGCGACCACTCCGCAACTACGCCTATGATATCGTCCTCGTCTATCATACCGTATTTCTTTTCGTCGCGGCTGTCGACCGACACGTTGCGGTTGTCGCCGAGCACAAATACGCACCCCTCGTCGACCACCCTCGCCGACATGGTGTTGTACCTGTCCGCAGGGTCGTTGTTTTGGGGATCGACGTAGGGTTCATCTATCTCCTCGCCGTCGATATAAAGCCTGCCCCGGACGAGTTCTACCTCCTCGCCCTCAAAGGCTATCACCCTCTTGATTATGGTAGTGCGCTCATTTGTCCACCTGTCACGGGCGTTGATGACGACTATGTCCCAGCGCTGCGCTTCGACCGCAGTATCGGCGTAAACGTAGTCGCCGCCCGCTTCGTCGGGCTCCTCCGCCCCCACCAGAGTGGGATACATCGAGGCGCCGACAATATAAAATCTTTTAAATCGCGAAAAGAAGGTGACCTCGAGGACGAGCACTGCGACAAGAATGATTAGTATGCAATTTATAAAAGTCCGGGTTGCGGCGCCGCGACGGCGCCTTTCGCCTATCGAAATGGGAAATTTCTGCATTTTTTACAGCCACATTGCGTTGTTGACGGCAAAGCCGGAGGGATCGACAATGGTTACGGCCACGCCGCCGCAGAAATCTGCAAGCGCCCTCCCCTCGCCGTTTTTGAAAAGTTTGCTCTCGAGCACGACGCTCTGCCACGCCCCGCCGACAAGTTTGACGGAGCACTCGTAGTTGACGCCGTCGCCCACTTCGGTGACGACCACCGTCATCACGCTGTCCTCCGAGGAATAGGCGTCGAACTTCAATACGCTGTCGGCGAGGGGCGCAAAGCGGGGGCTGAGCGCCCTGAAAGTCATCAGCCCGCAGGGCGAAGTAAGCCCCTTGAGGTCGTCCACGGTGTCGCAGAGCGCGGGAAGCAGGCCGTCGTCGGTGAGGAACACCCCGCCCGCAGCACTCGCCGCGCAGTTGGCGGAAAAGAAACAGTCGACGCCGTCGCGCGCGCTGTAGAGCACTTTGCCCGCGTGGCGGCTGTTGCGGAAGGTGCCGCCCAGCCTTCTTACGCCTATCTTAGACCATACGGTGAAGCCGTTGGTGTACGTCACCGAACATACGGCGAAGAGCACGGAGGTCTTTTCATATATATCGGCAAAAAACTTTTTGCCGTCGCCCGCAGGGCGGGCGGTCATCCAGTCGCGGACGCAGGAAAATTTGCAGTCCTCGGCCGTGTACATGACGACTTTGCAGGCGTCGCCCGACATGTCGAGCTCGGCTCTCGCAACGAGGTTGGACTGCTCGTCGACGCCAAGGCTTATCTCTGCGGGCTTGGGTATGAATACCTGACGATCCTTTATGTGCTTGTCGAAGAACATGAACATGTCCCTGACGCAGTTTGAGTCGACGCAGGCGTGGCTGCGCATGGAATAGGCTATTACGCTGTCGCCTATGTGTTCGGGGTTGATGCGGGAAAATGTGTCGTAGGCGCGGTCGTAGTCGAAGGAAAAATCGTTCATCGCGCACAGCATGAGCACGGGACACTTCACATAGGGCGCATACGACTGCGAATCGATGGCGGCGATAAAGCGGTGTCTGTCCTCGTCGAACGAAGGTTCCTCCCCTCCGAACTTGGCAAAGCCGCGGTATGCCCTCCAGCCGACGGCGCAGACGGGCACGGCGCAGGCGAAGTCGCCCGCATAGGCGAGCTTCCACGTCACCTCGCCGCCGTCGCGTATACCCACGACGCCGATATTGCCGTCTATCCTCGAAGAGAGATACTTCGCCGCATACAGGCCGACGGCCACCCACTCGTACCAGCAGGTATCGGCGGCGCTGTCGTCGACGTGGTCGAGCGTCCTCCCCGCCTCGGTATAGTTTGCGTAGGAAATGTCGGGCGGGTAGACGGTGAATTCGCCGCTGCTTCCCCAATCGCCGCGGATGTCGACCATGAGCGCCGAATAACCGTTCTTGACCATGAGGGCGAGCACGGCGGGATCGACGGTGTCCTTGGAGTCGGGGATGACGAGCACGCCGTCGGGCGAAGGGGCGTTGGCGGCATATGCGAACATACCGAACACCTTCACGCGTCCGGCCTCGGTACGGCGGCCGAGAAAGGTGACTTTTTCGTAAGTCACCCCGTCCTCCGTAGTTATCTCGGACGTGTGCTCCGTCAGGGGCAGGCTGTCATCGAAGTTTTTCCACAGCAAGCTGGGCGTTAAAATAGCAGGCAAAAGTAATTCTCCCGTAAAATTCGCCTTAAAAGGCGATAGAAATTTTTGCGCCCCGAGGGGCATTAACTATTGCAATTTGCCGCCCTTGGGTTTATAATATACCAAAGGCGGAAAAGGTTCCGATAGATATTATATCCCTTTTACGGCAATAAATCAAGCGTTGAACGACGGAGTTTTGATATATGGCGTTTATTTCACAGGCGGATGAACTGATAAAGAGCGGCACCACGGAGATCGAGAACAAATTTATAACCAAATACCTGCCCGTACTCGACGCGCAGGCCGTAAAGGTGTACCTCTTTGCGCTGTACGTCTGCCGCGGCGGACTCGGCTACACCGCCGAAGATTTCGCACAAAAACTCGGCATGACCGAGCAGGAAGTTACTGGGCTGTTTGAATACCTCGAGGAGTTCGAGCTTGCGGCCGTCACCTGCCGTTCGCCGTTCGAGGTAAAACTTCTCGGCGCCCGCAACGAATATGGCTCGCCCAAAAAGCTAAAGCCCGAAAAGTACGCCTCGTTCACGCGCGCCGTACAGGACGTTATAACGGGCAGAATGATCTCGACAAACGAATTCATGGACTATTTCTACCTTATGGACGAGTACTCCATAGAGCAGAACGCCATGCTGATGATAATAAATTACTGCGTCAACCTCAAGGGCAGCGACATCAGGGCGGCGTACATAAAAAAGGTAGTAAAGAGCTTTGTCGAGGAGGGCGCGACAACGGCCAAGAAGGTGGAGGAAAAGCTATCCTCCTACACCTCCTCCACGCCTTCGCTCGTAAAGATATTTTCCGCCGTGCCCATCAACCGCAAGCCAGACGTGGACGACAACGCGCTCTACGAAAAGTGGACGGGCGAGCTGGGATTTACCGACGAGGCCATTATCTGCGCGGCGAAATATTTTAAGGCAAAGTCGACCGAGCGCATCGACGCCGCCTTGGAAGAGCTGTATAAAAACCGCAAATTCGACGTAAAGGAGATAGAGGACTACTGCAGGGAGCGCAATTCGCTGTACGCGGCCGCCCGCGACGTGGCCAAGGCGCTGGGCGTGTATATGCAGGACGCCTCGCCCTATGTGGAGAACTATGTGGGAGCGTGGCGCGACATGGGATTTGACGGCGAAACGCTGCTCATCATAGCCGACTACTGCTTTATGCAGGGCAGGAATACATTTGAACGCATGGACGACTATGTGCGCACGCTCTGGAGCGAGGGCGTGATAACCTGCAAGGCGGTCACCGACAAACTCGAACGCATAGCAGCCGACGATAAATTCATAAAACAGCTGCTTACCCGCTGCGGGCTGACGAGGAAGATAATAGACCACGACAGACAATGTCTGGCGCGCTGGAGAGAGTGGAACTTTTCTGACCAAACGCTGCTCGCTGCGGCGGACTCCGCGCAGGGCAAGAACAATCCCGTGGCATACATGAACGCCGTGCTCTCCTCGTGGAAGGCAGAAGGCGTCACCGCGCCCCCCGCAAGGGACGCCGGGGCAGTTTCGGGCGGCGAGAGCAGCAGGGCGATAATAGAAAGGCACTACTACGACCTCCGCGCGGCCGCTCAGGCGCGCGCCGACAGAGCGCTTGCAAAGGCCATGAAGGACGAGAGGTACGCCAAGATACGAAAGGAGATAAACTCCCTCTCCATCCGTCAGGCATTCGCCGAGGTCGGCGACGCAGCCAAGGCCGAAGAGCTCTCGCGCAGGATAGCAGCGCTTAAAAAGGAGGCGGGAGAAGTTCTGGCGGAGCTGGGGCTTAATGAGAGCGATTTTACTCCCAAATACAAGTGCGAACTGTGCCATGACACGGGCTACGACGCGAGCGGAAGGCAGTGCCGCTGTCTGAAAAAATTTATCGAGGCTAACAATTTATGATCGTTTGGCGGGCGGGAAAGTTTTTCCCGCCCGCGCTCTGTTTTTGATTGACCGAACGGCGCGGGTTAGAGTACAAACATTATATGAAGATAAAAAATTATATTTCACTTTTGCTCCAGCTGACAGTATTCGGCTGCGCGCTTGCGGGCGTGATAATGACCGCAGGCATGACCTCGGAAACCTTTATGGGCGGCGCGACGGCCTTTTTGTACTTCACCGTACAGTCTAATATATGGATAGGCGCCGTCTGCCTCGTATTTGCCGCCATCAATATCTGTTGCGCGCTGTCGCGGAGGGCCGTAACAATCCCCCTCCCCCTGCTCGTAATAAAGTTTGTGTTTACGGTGTCCATAACCCTGACCGGCATAGTGTTCTGCTGCGTGCTTGCGCCCACCATGCCCGGGGCGTTCTCCTCGGCGACAAACGTGCTCACGCACGTCGTCGTGCCCGCCGCAGCTATAGCCGATCTGTTTGTCGGAACGCCCGTATCGCTCAAGTACCGCCACTTTGCGTGGGCGCTCATCCCTCCCATATACTATCTGTTCTTCTCGGCCATAGGCTATGTATGCAGCTGGGACTTCGGCGGAGGCAACAACTACCCCTACTTCTTTTTAAATTGGGACTCGCCCGCGGGCGCCTTCGGCTTTGCCGACGGCATGTATTTTATGGGCTCGTTCTATTGGGTGATAGTAATGATAGCCTTCATCTCCGCCCTCTCTGCGGGCTACATAGCCGCAATGAAGAAAATTTGCGCAAAACGGCCGCAGAGCGTTTGACAGCGCCGCCCTTTCATGATAAAATCTTTTTGAAAATTTTTGTGGATTTTTCCGGGGGACAGCCCCACCTTTTCGCCACACAGCATTTGATGCCGTGTGGCATTTTTTTTGGAGTTCGGACATATGGATCAAACCTTCATGAAGCAAAAACCAATCTTTCCGCTGGTGCTCAAGATGTCGCTGCCCATAGTAGTTTCCATGCTGATAAGCGCGCTATACAATATAGTGGACAGCTACTTCGTCGCGGCCATAAACGACGACGCGATAACCGCCCTCTCCCTAGTATTCCCCCTGCAAAACGCCGCAAACGCCGCGGGCATAGGCTTCGGCGTGGGCATCAACGCAGCGGCGGCATACTTCTTGGGCGCAGAAAAATCAAAACAGGCAAACCGCGCGTCGACGATAGGCCTCATTCTATCGGTAGTCCACGGCGTGATAATTGCCGCGCTGTTCGCAGCCGTAATTCGGCCCTTTCTCTCCCTCTTCACCCAAAAAGAGGAGATCATGAACTACGGGCTCGACTACTTTTACATAGTTATAGCTTTTACCCCCGTGCAGACGGCGAGCATGGCCTTTGAAAAGATTCTTCAGGCGACGGGCAAAATGAAGACGACCATGGTGTGCATGTCGGTGGGCGCCGTGGCGAACGTCATCCTCGACCCCCTGTTTATCTCGGGCGCGGGCTTCATTCCCGCCATGGGCGTAAAGGGCGCCGCCTTGGCTACGGGAATAGGTCAGGTACTCTCGCTGATAAGCTATGTAGTTGTGTTCTTTGCCCTCAAAACACCCATAAAACTCAGGCTCGAAAGGCGCAGCGAACAAAAAATAACAGCAAGACTCTACATGGTCGGAATACCCGCAACGCTCAATCTCGCCCTGCCCTCCTTCATGATAATGGCGCTGAACGCCATACTCACCGAGTATTCTGAAAGCTATGTGCTCATCCTCGGCGTCTACTACAAACTGCAGACCTTCATCTACTTTATGGTAAGCGGCATTGTGCAGGGCATACGCCCCCTTGTCGGTTACAACATGGGAGCGGGACTGAGGGACAGAGTCAACTCGATATTCAAAGTCACCCTCGCGCTCAGCGCAGGCGTAATGGCCGTAGGCACAATTTTAAGCCTTGCAATACCCGAACAACTCATGGGGCTGTTCACACAGAGTCAGTCCACGGCCGAAAACGGAGCGCAGGCACTCATGATCATAAGCGCGGGCTTTATCGTCTCGGCGCTGTCGGTAGTCATCAGCGGCACTTTCGAGGGCCTCGGCATGGGCATACCTTCGCTTATGATCTCCATTCTGAGATATATCGTAATAATCCCCATAGCCTATCTTTGCTCTCTCGCCGTGGGCGCGGCGGGCGTGTGGCACTCCTTCTGGATAACCGAATTGCTGTCGGCGGCGGTATCGTGCGCGCTATTTTTTAAGTTGTTTTACCTCCGCCGAGGCGACAAAAGGCCGCAGAACGGCAATTAAAAAATATATTTAAAGACCAATAAATTTTTTACTTATTACGACATAAAATGAATTGACAACCGACCGCATTTGAAATATAATATTCAGGTAATGTGGTTGCGCTGCTGTGGCTCAGTCGGTAGAGCACATCCTTGGTAAGGATGAGGTCGGCAGTTCAAGTCTGCTCAGCAGCTCCACTCGTCGCCGCAAGGCAATTTTTGTAACAAGCCGAGTAAAACTCGGCTTGTTTCTTTTATAGCCTGCGGCTCCTCTTTCGCGCAAATACTACAGTTTTGCGCGAGAACAAGGTAATAATTCCTGCACTCCGTGAAAGCAAATTCGCCCTTGCCCGCCCCCTCTTCGCGGGTGCGGCGCTTTAGCGATTTGCTACCCATTTTTCGGAGGGTGCTCGCGAGGCTGCGCTCCCCCTCCCACCCTTGTCATACCGAGCAGCGCGCCGATATGGTTGGGATAAAATGAAACAATAAGGTTAGCAAAATAATATATAACCATAGCTTCGCGCAAAACCGTGGCTTTTGCGCGATAGAGGAGGGATAACCGAGCAACGTTGCAAGTTGAATTTATTCGACTTGCTTTTAGCGAGGTTTATCCCGACGAGCCGAGGCATCTCCCGGACTTTGCAACTGTCAAACAAAGAGATCCTTCGCTGTCGCTCAGGATGACAACAGGGAATAATTTATAAATATTTCGACCTCTCCGACCACACGCTCATCGCATGTGGCCACCTCCCCATAGCGACGGGGAGGCTATTATGAGGATAAATCGCATCTGAAAAGTATTCGAGGAGATTTCTCCGCGCGCTCGGCTTAACAGCCTCGCTTGGTCGAAATGACACTCTTCGAACGGGGAAATTACCTCGCTTTGAACAGTTCAATTTGCTACATTGCTATAAAGTATAATTGCGCCGACGGGTGTTCCCGTCGGCGCAAAATTCATCTTAAAATTTATAAAATCAAGCTTTTTTATACACAACTACAAAGCCCAGGGAAAATCCCTGTACTTTGCCGCCAAAACATATCGCGCAGAAAAATCAGTATCTGCGCCTTGCTATGGCTATCCTTATGTACTTTTTGGCGGGCTGCTCTTCGCAGACGGGCTCTTCGGCGGCCTGTTCCTCGGCCTGCTGCTCGGCACATTCCTCGCAGGGCTGTTCCTCGGCGGGAGCCTCTTCCTCGCAGTTTTCCGAAAGGGCCTCTTCCACTTCGCTCTGGATCTTTACGTCCATGCCCTCGGCCTGCTTCATCTTTATGTAAGACACGGCGCAGGGATAGGGAAGGCTCTTGTCGCAGCCTTCGCAGAAGGGCGCGTACTGTCCGCAGAGGTCATAACCGAGTTCGGTGCTGTTTATGAATTTATCATAATCTATGACCTCCTGAAGGCGGGCGAGGTTGGCCTCGTTGACTACTGCAGGCAGTTCCTTCAAAAGTTCCAAAGGGGTATTTTCATTCCACATTATATTTTCCTCCTGTATTTGTGACCTTTATTTTTGATTACATATCAATTATATACAAAAAATAAGCAAAAATCAAGAGTTATAATTAAATTTCTTTAACAAAAAGCGAAGAAAATATTTCGTCGTACTTTTCCTTGCGGAAAGAGATGGTGTCGGGCATGATGACGGCGGCCGTGCCTGCGGCCACGCCGCACTTCAAGATCTCGGCGTTGTCCGCCCCGCGGACGAGCGCGTCCATTGCGGCGGCCACCATTGCGTCCCCCGCCCCCACCGTAGAATTCATGGCGACGTTGTTGGACTTGCAGTAATACGTCTTTTTGCCGTCGGTTATTATGGCGCCCTCCTTGCCGAGGGATAAGAGCACGTTCTTCGCGCCCATCTCTACGAGCTTTTTTGCGCCCGCGACAGCGGCCTCGCGGTTTTTGATATGTACGTTGAGAGTGCGCTGCAATTCCTCAAGATTGGGCTTGACGAGGTCGACGCCGTGCGCGAGAGCAATTCTCAGTCTGTCTCCCTCGCTGTCGACTATCTTCTTTACACCCTCGGGCACGGCGGCGAGTATGCGGCCGTAGAAATCGGCCGTCATGCCCTTTGCCAGCCCGCCCGCAACGAACACGGCCTCGCATGAGGGCGCAAATTCGGCTATCAGCCTGATGAGGTCGTCCTGTTTCTGGGGCGTGATCTCGGGCGAGACGTCGTCGAACTCGGTGAGCATGGATTTGTGGTCGACAAATTTATAATTTTCGCGCACGCGGCCGTGGCTCCACACGAACTTGTAATTTATGCCCTCGCGGTGCAGCTCCTGTTCGAAGAGCCTGCCGTTGTCCTCGTACATGAAGCCCGTAACAAACACTCTGACTCCCAGCCTTGCGAGACCTATGGACACGTTGATGCCCTTGCCCGTATAAAAGATGCGCTTGGAGATTATTTTGTGCGACATCCCCACCGAGAGCGAATCGACCTCGACGTTGACGTCTATGCACGGACTTAAGCTTACTGTCAGGATCAAAAGTCTGTTTTCCCCCTTTATTTTTATGTGCGGCCGTAAGCCGCATAGATAAAGCCGCTTGAAAAAGCGGCTTTGAGGCGGTTACATGGAGATCATCTGAAGGGTTTCGTAGAGTTCGTAGTTGAACTTCTTCTTCATGCTGACCGCTTCGATTATATCCATATCGATTATTTCGTTCTTGCGGATACCCACAACGCGGTTGCCGATGCCTTCATTTAACAGCCTTACGGCCTTGTTGCCGAACTGCGCGGCCAACATTCTGTCCGCCATGGAGGGCGAACCGCCGCGCTGGATATGGCCTATGGTGGTAGGTCTTACCGAATAGGTGGTCACCGATTGCAGCTGCTTGGCAAATTCGTCCGCCGTGCACACGCCCTCGGCCACTACCACTATATTGGAGTGCTTGCCGTTTGCGCGCGAACGGTTGATGCGCATGACTATGTCGTCCAGATCGAATACGACTTCGGGGACGACGATTATCTCGGCGCCCGAGGCGATGCCCGCATAAAGGGCAATGTCGCCGCACCTTCTGCCCATGACTTCGACGACGGAGATCCTCTCGTGCGAGGTCATGGTGTCGCGCAGTTTATTTATAACGTCGATACAGGTATTTACGGCCGTATCGAAACCGAGAGTATAGTCGGTGTATTCGAGGTCGTTGTCTATGGTGCCGGGGATACCTATGGTAGGGATGCCGTAGTCCTCGGAAAGACACTTGGCCCCCCTGAAGGAACCGTCGCCGCCTATGACGACGAGGCCTTCGATGCCGCGCGCCTCGAGCGTTCTAACGGCCCTCTTCTGGCCCTCCTTGGTGAGCATCTCAAGGCACCTTGCGGTGCGGAGTTTTGTGCCGCCGCGCTGGACTATGTCGGAAACCGAACGCATCTCCATGGAGACCATTTCATCGTCGATGAGGCCCTGATAGCCGCGTTCGATACCGTAGACTTCTATGCCGTAGTACAGCGCCGTACGGACAACGGCTCTTATGCATGCGTTCATTCCGGGGGCGTCGCCGCCGCTTGTAAGTAAGCCTATCCTTTTCATAAAATCTTCCTCCGAACGTTACGCCGCGAGCGGCCTTGGCCGCATGCCCCGTCTTCGCAGCGCCTCTATCATCATTTCCATTTCATATTATAACAGATAATTATTATATTTACAACCCTTTTAATAAAATAAATTTGCCCATTTCACATATTTTCCAACTTTTCAATCATTGAACGTATTTAATATCTTTTTCGTCAATGAAGACAGCAAGTTCGGCGAGCAGTCCCCTGCAGTAGTTGACGCCCGTGGGAAGACGGTATTTTTTGCCGCCCCTGAAGATGGCGCACACCGTTCCGCCCTCGTAATTTGCAAGCATGCCCAAAAAGTCGTCGAAGTCGTCGTCGCCGAGCGCGCTGGCGTTGAGCCACAGCACGGGGCCGGAGGACGACGGCCTTGCCTCCCTCTTTTCGGGGCTCCTGCCCTCGAAGGAGGCGACGTCGAATTCCTTCAGGTCGTCCAAAATTATCGAAGGCTCCTTGCCGCCGTCGAGGTCGAGCTTGCCCTTTACGGTGACTATTTTGTCGTTGGCTATGGCCGCCTTTACCCTCTCGAATATGGCGGGGAAGGCCACGCACTCTACCGAGCCGTACATATCCTCTACGGTGACGAAGGCCATTATGGCGCCCGTGCGCCTCGTGGTGGTGCGCCTGTAGGCGGAGATTATGCCGCCCATCTCCACCGCCATGCCCTGCTCGGCCTGAGGATAGGTGCGGACGCCGTCCTCGTCCTCGACGTATTCGAGCATGGAGCAGTTGAAATTCTTGTCGGCGAAGGCAGCCTTGTACTTTTCAAAGGGATGACCGCTGACGTACACGCCGAGCACCTGCTTTTCCTTGGACAGTTTATCCATGACGTCGTACTCGGGGATATCGGGATATTCCACTTCGAGCTCCTCTTCCTCGATGAATTCGCCGAAAAAGGACATCTGGTCGCCGCTCTTCTGCTTGGCGATGCCGACGGCGCGCGAATAGACGTCGTCGTAGACGGCGAAGAGCTGCGAGCGCGTCTTGCCCATGGAGTCGAAGGCGCCCGCGAGGATGAGCCCCTCTATTATGCGCTTGTTGATGAAGGGCGCGCAGCGGAGCACGAAGTCGGGGAAATCTTTGAAGGGGCCGTTGGCCATGCGTTCGGCTATGACGTCGTCGATGGCGCCCTGTCCCGTGCCCTTTAAGGCGGAGAGCCCGAAGCGCACTCCTCCGTCCTGAACGGAGAACACCGTGCCCGACCTGTTGATATCGGGCGGGAGCACCTTAATATTTTTATCCTTGAGATAGAGGACGTACTTGGTTATCTCCTCTATCTTGTTGAGTCTGTTGTTTAAAAGGGCGCAGATGAATTCCTTGATGTAGTACTTTTTGAGCCATGCCGTCTGATAGGCGAGGGTGGCGTACGCCGCGGCGTGCGATTTGTTGAACGCGTATGAGGCGAAGCCCTCCATATCGGCGAATATCTTTGCGGCGACCTCGGCGGAGATGCCGTTTTTTACGCAGCCGACGATTGTAGAACCGTTGGTGTCGCTTATGCCGCCGTTTATGAACTTCTCCTTCTGCGCCATCAGCGTCTTTTTATCCTTTTTGCCCATGGCGCGGCGGACGAGGTCGGCCTCGCCGAGCGAAAAGCCCGCAAGGTACTGGAATATCTGCATGACCTGTTCCTGATAGACGGGTATGCCGTAGGTGACCTTGAGTATCTTTTCCTCTTCGGGGGTGTCGTAGGTTATGGGCGCGAGGCCGTGTTTGCGGTTGCAGAAATCGTCGATAAAGCGCATGGGCCCCGGACGATAGAGCGAGACGCCGGCTATGAGATCTTCAAGACAGTCGGGGCGGAGCTGGCGCATGAACTTTTTCATGCCGCCGGCTTCGAGCTGGAACACGCCGTCGGTGTCGCCCTCGGAGATGAGCGCGTACGCGCCCTCGTCGGTGTAGCCTATCTTGTGGAAGTCGACCTCTATGCCGTGGTTTTCGCGAATGTAGTCGATGCACTTCTTTATATCGGTCAGCGTGACGAGCGCGAGGAAGTCCATCTTGAGCATGCCCAGAGCCTCTATCTCCTTGGCTACGAACTGCGTGGTGATGTCCTCGCCGTTGCGCGAGAGCGGAACGTTGTCGGCTATCTTTTTGCGGCAGATGACGACGCCCGCCGCGTGCATGCCCGTCTGGCGGGGCATGCCCTCTATCTGCATGGCCATGTCTATGACCCTGTGCAGCATGGGGTCGGTTTCGTAGATCTCGCAGAATTCGGCGTTCCTCGCCGCCTTGAGATCGTTGAGCTTGCCCTCGGCCTCTGCCTTCTTGTCGGGGTCGGTCTCGGCCTCGTATTTTGCCCTCGCCCCCTCTATCCTCCGGCCGAGCAGATCGCCTATCGACGTCTTGCCGTCCATTATTTTGGTCAGCTTGTCCGTCTCGGAATAGGGCACGCGCATTACTCGTCCTACGTCTTTTATGGAGTTTTTGGCCGCCATCGTGCCGAACGTAACTATCTGACAAACATTCTCGGGGTGGTATTTCTGCCTGACGTACTCAATGGTTTCGCTGCGTCTGTCCGTGCAGAAGTCGATATCGAAGTCGGGCATGGACACGCGGTCGGGATTGAGGAAGCGCTCGAAGAGCAGGTCGTACTGAAGGGGTTCGACGTCGGTAATGCCTATTGCATAGGCGACTATCGAGCTGACGCCCGAGCCGCGCCCCGGACCCACCGGGATGCCCTGCGCCTTCGACCAGTTTATGAAGTCCCACACTATCAGATAATATTCGGCAAAGCCCATGCCTATTATTACGCCGAGTTCGTACTCCGCCCTGTCGAGCTCGCGCTTGGTGACGGTGCCGTACCTCTTTTTGAGGCCCTCGGCCGTCAGTTTGCGAAGATAATCGGGCGGCGTGGAGCCGTCGGGCGGGGTGTAGCCGGGGATGAGCGAGATATCGCGGACGGGATAGCCCTTTTTATCGAGGTTGAAGGCGGGCTCGGTGACCTTGTCGGCGATGACGCGCGTGTTGGCTATGGCCTCGGGATAGCCCGAAAATAGCTGCGCCATCTCGTCGCCCGACTTGAAGTAAAACTCCTGCGTGTCGAACTTCATGCGCTTGGGGTCGTCGAGCGTCTTTTTCATCTGTATGCACATCAGAATGTCCTGCATCTCCGCGTCGGGCTTGGTAATATAGTGGACGTCGTTTGTGGCGACTATTTCGGCGCCTATCTTTTTTGCGAGCGCAACGAGCATCGGCAGCACCCTCTTCTCCTCGGGTATGCCGTGATCCTGCATCTCTATGTAGAAGTCGTCGCCGAAGATGCCTTTAAGCTCGCGCGCGAGCGCCTCGGCTCCCTCCTCGTCGCCGTTCAGAAGTCTTTTGGGTATGCCGCCCGCAAGGCACGCCGACAGGCAGATGACGCCCTCGGAGTGCTCTTTTAAAACCTTGTAATCGATCTTGGGTTTGTAGTAAAAGCCGTCGACGAAGGCCATCGAATCGAGCTGAACGAGGTTTTTATAGCCCGCCTTGTTCTTTGCGAGCAGAATGAGGTGCTCGGAGATATTCTGCGTTTTGTCGTTCATGTCGCGCGTGACGTAGAACTCGCACCCGATTATGTACTTGATGCCCGCTATAGCCGCCTTTTCGGCAAAGTGCAGCGTGCCGTACATGTTGCCGTGGTCGGTTATGCACACCGTGTCCACGCCGTTCTTCTTGCAATAGTCTATCAGCTCGTCTATTTTACATGCTCCGTCCAGAAGGGAATATTCGGTGTGAACGTGTAAATGTACAAAGTCTGTCATCTGTTATCCTCAAATACCGTCTGCATGCCGCGATGTTGCATGGCATGGCGTCATCTCCGTCTTTTCATAAAATAGGGGCCGCAGCCGCACGAAGTTTCGTGCGTTACCACATAAGTCCACTCATAATTTTTGCCGACGACGTAAATTTCCTGGGCGTTTTCGTCGCTCTCTATTCCCGCCGCAGTAAAATATTTTTCGGGAAGGGCGGCGGGCTTTTCGCCGTCCGCCCACAAGAATATATATTTTGCCCCCTCTTTATCCGCAATATCGAAGGCCGCGCGGGCGGCGTCACGCTCGAAGTAGCTGCCGTCGGGTATGAGCCGCCAGCTGAAGATATGCCAAACATATCCGCCTCGGATATACTTTTCGTAATTTTCACGCGGCAAGGATGGAGCAAACGCCTTCAACCATTGTGCAAAAAAGGGACGATTTTCATAGTTCTTTCTGTCCTTTGCCGGACTGTTTTGTTTATTGGAACAGCGCCTGCCCATACGTTCACCTCAGTCAGTCAGAGCTCAGCGAACGGGCCATCTCGGCTATCTTTCGCATGCGGTGGTTTAAACAGCTCTTGCTTATCTTGAGCCTGTCCGCAAGTTCCTGCATGGAGGCGTTGGGGTCGGCAAGGCGGGCCTCGGCCACTTCGAAGAGCATGGGCGAAAGATTTTTCAGTCCTATCGTCTGGCGGATGACCTCTATATTGCCCGTCTGCGCCACCGAAGCCGTGACAGTCTTATCTATGTTGGAGGCCGAGCAGTTGGAGGCGCGGTTGACGTTGTTGGTCTTGTCCTTAAGTTCGACTATGCGGTTGAGCTTTTCAAGGCAGCGCTCGGCGCCCATGGCGTTCAAAAGGTCGGAGATGACCTCCTTGCTCTTTACATAAACAACGGCGCTGTCCTTGCGGGCGACGAGTTTAGCTAAAACGTCGAGCGAGCAAAGTAAGTCGCAGAAGTCCCCCGCAGTAATCTTATTTGAAAAGACGACCTCGAAGTGGTAGCCCGTGCGGCTGTAGCTGCCCTCGTCGGGCAGAGTGCAGCTCCCTCCACCTAAAAACGCGCCCTTAAGATAAGCGGCAAGACAGCACTCGCGCGAGACAAGCCCGTCGTCTATGCCGAACATGAGCGACGCGCCGTCGCCGCGCAGCCTGATTATCTTGAGTTTTTCAAGCAGCGCCGAGGCCTTGGCGTCGACGCACGAAAAAGTCAGCTTGTCCCTGCCCGTAAACTTGTCGAACTTTGCACCCGCCGCCGCAAGCGGTATGCCGAAGTCGTTTTCTATCATGTCGCACAAAAACTCGGCGGTGCGTTCGTTTTCGGTTGTGAGCTCGAAACCGTACTCCCCTCCGTGAGAAATGACGCTGCCGCTCGTGCGGATAAAGGCGGACAGAAAGGCCAGCTTGCAGCACTCGCCCGCAATGCCGTTTTCTATTATTTCGCTCTTGATCTCTTCGGTAAAATTAGCCATGTCGCTCTCTGTACTCCGAAAATCTGAAAGTCGGCGTGCGGCCGTCGATATTATCTATCCTGTCCAAAGGCGCGCTCTCAAAGGCCAACAGCTGTTCGGCGAGGGCGGTATCCCCTACGCGGTCGGCCGAGTGCGCGTCGGAATCGATGACGAAACGCGCCCCAACGGAGGCCATCTCGGCCACCTCTTCGGCGGTCACATGGCTCTTTTTGGTGTTCAGCTCGATATAAGTCCCGTAGTCGGCGCACACCTTGGCCACCTCTTTCACATTGCAAAAACAGCGGTAGTTTATATGCGTCAGGATATCTATGGGGTTGTTTTTAACGGCGTTGATATAGGCGGCCGTAGTTAACTCTATCACCCTTTCGGAGGGCCTTTTGCCGCGTGCGGAGGCAAAGTAATTAGCCGCCATAAGGGTCTTTGCCGAGGAGAAATTACTGTAGAGAACTATCTCGTGTATGCCGCAGAGGTAGATATCGAAGTATTCGAGGTCGCTCTCCTTCATGTCAGTGCGGCCGTCGAGAGAGATGAGGTTACTCTCCATGCCCATCAGCACATTGAGGCCGGTAGCTTTGGCTGCCTCCTCTATCTCCCTCCTCAGCGAGTGCAGGCGCTTTCTCCTCAGCCCGAAGAGGACGTGATTGAAGCCGTGGTCGGTGATGGCAACGGCCTTTAAGCCCTTGGCCTTGGCGGCGAGGGCGTTTTCCATTACGGTATTTTTGCCGTGAGAATAGGGCGTGTGAGTATGGTAATCGGCCGTAAGAATCATCAAAAGCTCCTCGGTTGAAATGCTGTGAATACAAAAATATCTGAAAAGTTAAAGACTAAAAAAATCGCATTGCTCAAAATCGAGAAAAAACAGCGAAAAAATATAATTAAGCGAAGCGCAGCAATGCGGAGAACTAAACGGAATTACAGACAGATGCAGTCGGCATACAGCAAATACTAAAATTCGCCGACGCGGACGACCTCCTCTTCAAGCTCAATGCCCGTCCTTTGCTTTACTATCGACTTGACCTTGTCGATGAGGCAGACGACCTCGCGCGCGCTGCCGCCGTTGTTAATTATAAAATTGCAATGTTCGGGGGAGACAAAGACGCGCGCGTCCCCAAACCCCGCAAGGCCGCAATCCTGCACAATTTTACCCGCAGAAATAAATTGACCGTCGCCATTGCGAACATTTTTAAATACGCAGCCGCAGCTTCTCCCCTTGGGCAAAGTCCACCTGTTTGCAAGGCGCTCGGAAATGCGGCTGCGGATGACGGACCCTTCCGAAGGTTCAACTTTGAGGACAACGCCCAAAATAATACACTCTATGTCACGCATAGTACTGTGTTTATAAGTAAAATTGCAGTCTTTAGCGCTCAAAACGACATCTTCGCCGTTAAAAACAAGCACAGATTGCACGTTTGAACTTATGTATTTGCCGCCCGCCCCACCATTCATGCAGACAACGCCGCCTACGGTTGCGGGGATACCCGCAAGATATTCCAGCCCTCCAAGCCAATGCTTTTGGCAATAACTTAAAAGGGGGGATATTTTTGTGCCTGCAAGACAGAAGATTTTGCCACTACCCAAACGCAGAACACCCGTAAGCTTTTGAGTGCCGATCACAACTCCTCCGAACCCTCCGTCGGATGCGAGCACATCCGATCCCCCTCCAAGTACAAATATCTTCTCCCCTCGACTGCGCGCATAACCGAAAACGGCCCGCGCCTCGATTAAATTTCGCGGAAAATACGCGCGGCTCGCGCCTCCGCCCAGCCCGTAGGTGGTGTGCTCGGAGAATTTAAAAGCGGGGTCGGCAGGAACGAGAGATATATTTTTACCTGCCCGAAGGCAGAGCTCCAACTGCCGCCTATTATATGATAGCATTTTTTTCGTCCTTTTTCAATCACTTTAATAAATTTTTCAAAGAATTTAAATCATTCTTTTGAACGGCCTCATTGACGCTCTCCACATACTCCCTACCCACAAAACTTTTGACGGAATACTCGTACTCGCGCTCGTCGGCGTCGGCAATGGGCCCGAAGAGCGCCGCGCCGTCGGCAATGAGTCCGAGAGAAGAGACCTTATCGCCGTTCTTTAAGAGATATTCAACAAAGTCTCGGCAAAAAGCGTACTTCTCGTCGTCACACAGGATAGAGATGTTCTGGTAGAGGTCGTTGAACGAGGTTATGACGCGCGCGGAATAGTCGGCGCCGCGCGCCTCCAGCCTGAAGATGTCCCGCTGAGTGCCGAGGAGATACTTATATTTTCCGCTCAACAGCGACAAATAGGCGGCGGTAGGCTTTTCAAAGGCGCAGCCGGACAGCCCCTCGAGCGCGGCGCAGACGTTTGAAAGATTGTCGACGCCCTCGTTGACAATGGTATTCCGAGGCGAAACGTCCGAAAAATCACCCTCGAGAGAGAGATAAAAATAGGCGCCCCTGCACCAGCACTCGTAGGTGAAATCGGCGGGATTTATTAAACTTTCAATGCCGTAGAACCCGGCGCCGTACGAGATCATGTCGGGAATGACGCCCTGCGAGATATTGGCTCTTGCCGCGTCGGCCGACAGGGATGTGACAACTACATGCACCCTGCCGCCTTTAAACAATTCATCGGCGCGCGCCTGCAAAAAACTCGCCCTCGAACCTTTTCCGCCCTCAAAACTGTCTATCTGCCACAGCTCTAAAAGATAGGTGCGCTCCTCCTCACCCTTGTCGTCCCTGAAAAAAAAGGTTACGGTAAGCGCTGCGGCCGCAAGCACGAGCGCAAGCACTACGGTAAGGACGGCGTTTCTTTTTGTAAACATACACTATTATTTTATTAAAAAGAACAGGCAAAAATACGCGGCAAAACGCCATAAAATCATTCCGTTATGACAGGAACCAAAATCAGAAATTTTACCCGTAAAATACTTAGACAAAAAAACATAGGGGACCACCCCTATGATGATCCCCGCCGTTCGCCCGCCAACGCGCCAAAATTTTCGCACCGACAGACCAACTATTAAAAAAGCGCTGCGCTTGTAGTAATATTTTGGCTTGTTTGCATTGTATTATGCGTGGCATATTACTACTTATTTTACAATATTCTCTACTACTCTTCTTCTAAAATTAAAGGAGAAGCAAAAATTTTGCTTCTCCTTTAAAAAATTTTCGGTTTTAAAAATTTCCCCGAAATAAAATTTATCTGAAAATTTTTTGGGAAAATATTTTCAAAGTTTTCTTTAAAACTTATTCCGCAAAATCAAACGGAAGGTTCTTTTTGAAACACTATCAATCCTCTTCCTCTTCTTCGGGAAGTTCGACGTTGTGATATACGTTCTGAACGTCGTCGAGCTCTTCAAGCTTATCTATCATCTTCATGAAAGTTGCAAGCTTGTCCTCGGGAAGAGAAATTGTATTCTGAGGAACCATTTTAACTTCGGCCTCGAGGAAGGTGACGCCCTTTTCCTCGAAATATTTTCTTACGTCTGAGAAGGCTTCGGGCGTGGTGTAAACTTCGTACACGTCCTCCTCGGCGGAGAAATCTTCGGCCTCGGCCTCGAGGCAGTACTCCATCATAGTATCCTCGTCCAGAGCGACCGTCCTTTCGATGACTATTACGCCCTTGTTGTCGAACTGATAGCTGACGCAGCCCGGCTTGCCCATCTGTCCGCCGCACTTAGACATGGTGGACGAAATGTCGCCCGAGGTGCGGTTTACGTTGTCGGTCAGAGTTTTTATTATGACGGCCGAGCCCGCCACACCGTAGCCTTCGTAGGTAAGTTCCTT
The DNA here is from genome assembly GCA_944358655.1 of uncultured Clostridia bacterium. GTDB lineage: Bacteria > Bacillota > Clostridia > Christensenellales > Borkfalkiaceae > Coproplasma. The sequence goes on from CALVRO010000012.1 coordinate 35,707, forward strand.
ATAGTCCTTGCCCGAAAGTTCGCCCGCAGCCTTGGCTATCGACCTCTTTATATTGTCGTTAGGCATGTTGGCGGCCTTGGCCTTGGCTATTACGTCGGCAAGTTTGGAGTTGGTTTCGGGATTGGGGTTGCCCTTTGCGGCAACGGCAAGCTCGCGGCCTATTTTTGTGAACACCGCTCCGCGCGCGGCGTCTGTCTTGCTCTTTTTTGCGGCAATGTTATGCCATTTGGAATGTCCTGACATTTAATGCTCCTTTCTTTGTCGGTTATTTATCGCGTACATGGCTATGGCCGCCGAAACGGCGGCGTTCAGACTTTCGCAGCTCGTACGCATGGGTATGCTTACGGTATATGAACTCGCCCTGGCAAACTCTTGACATACTCCGCCGCCCTCGTTGCCTATGACAAGGCAGAGCTTTTCGGGGGGCGCAAAGTCGAATATGTTCTCGCCGTTCATATCGGCGGAGACTATGGGAACACCTTTAAGGGCTTCGAGCGCCTCATGCGCCGTACAGCGCATGGCTCTGACGAAAAATATGCCGCTCATGCTCGCCCTGACGGCCTTGGGCGAAAACGCGTCGGCGCAGTCGACGAGGTAGACATCTTCAAATCCCGCGGCGTTTGCCGTGCGGATAATGGTGCCTACGTTGCCGGGATCCTGCAGCCTGTCCAAAAGCAGGCAGTTGCCTAAGGGGCTGCGGGGCGAGTCGTCGGGCAGTTTTACCGAGGCTATAACGCCCTGCGGCGACCTTTCCGAAGATATGGCCGCAAAAACGCTTTCGGAGACGACCAGCGCGTCCTTGAACTGCGCGGAATGTCTTTCCGTGCAGACAACGCGGGTCACCTCGCCGCCCGCGGCTATACATTCGCTTACGGGCTTCACGCCCTCGACAAGGTATTCGCCGTAGAGTTTGCGGTATTTTTTATCGGCGAGCGATATGAATTTTCTGACTGCGGGGTTTGCCCGCGAAGTAATTATCATATACGTTTTAAAGGGTAGCTGCCAGACCTGTCAACTACCCCTGAAATGATTGCGATTAAACTGCAGCCTTTGCCTTTTCGGCAAGAGCGGCGAATGCGGCGGCGTCGTTGACTGCGATATCGGCCAGAACCTTGCGGTTGAGGTTGATGCCTGCAGCCTTGAGGCCGTGCATGAACTTGGAATAGGACAATCCGTTCATCCTCGCCGCGGCATTGATGCGGGCGATCCAGAGCGAACGCATGTCGCGCTTTCTGAGCTTTCTGCCCGTGAAAGCGTAGTTGAGGGACTTCATTACGGCTTCCCTTGCGATCCTGTAGGACTTGGACTTGTTGCCGAAGTACCCCTTTGCAAGGCGCATTATCTTTCTGCGCTTTTTGAGCGCGTTGACAGACCTTTTGATACGCATACTCTTTGTCCTCCTTTATGCCTTGTAGGGAATCATACTCTTGACGGTAGATTCCTGCGTCGTAGAAACGAGAGTGTTCTGACGCAAATTTCTCTTTCTCTTTCTGTTCTTTGTTTCCGCTTTATGGTTCTTGCCGCCGTGAGGCCTTTTGACCTTGCCGGTCGAAGTGAGCCAGAAACGCTTTTTGGAACCGCTGTGCGACTTCTGCTTGGGCATATATTTATCCTCCTGAAAAATTTACTGATCGAATGAGCGGATGACTCCGCGCAATAACTAATTTTTGGCGGGCGAGAGCATCATGGTGATGAACCTGCCCTCGGCCGTGGGTTTTTTATCCTGAACAGCCTTTCCGCCGAGGCCGGCAAAGAAATCTTCCATTACCTTTACGCCCTGATAGGAGCGCGAATTTTCGCGGCCCTTCATGCGGATGGAGACCTTTACCTTGTTGCCCTGCTCCAAAAATTTAAGGCACTGCTTTGTCTTTACGGCGATGTCGCCGACGTCGATGGTCATGGAGAGCCTTATCTCCTTGAGCTCGACTATTGTCTGATTGCGGCGGTTTTCCTTGTCCTTTTTGGCCTGCTCGTACTTGAACTTGGAATAGTCCATTATCTTGCACACGGGCGGTACGGCGTTGGGGGAAATTTTGACGAGGTCGAGATCGGCCTCCTCGGCAAGGCGAAGGGCCTGAAAAGCGGGCATGACGCCCACCATGTTGCCCTCGGAGTCGATGAGTCTTACTTCCCTGTCCCTTATCATCTGGTTGACCTGATAAAAATCTTTTCTTTCCATATTCCTCATAACAGAATAAAAAATAATCGGGATAAGCGCAGGCCTATCCCGAAATACAACATCGTCAGTCCCCGAAAATACGAGGGATAAAAGATGATGAGCCGCTGCACCTACGGGCAGGGCGAAAGGGGATGACCTTTGCTTACCCGTATATGATACAGCAAAATAAAGTTGTTGTCAATCAAATTGAGGTCAGAAAACTATTTTTTCGACGTTATCTTTTAAGACGAGCTCTTTGAACTCGGCTGCCGTCATGGAGAACTTTTCCTCCACTCCGCGCTTGTTGACGTTTACGGTGCCCTCCTCGGCCTCCTTGTCGCCGACGACTATGACGTAGGGCACCTTTTCCACCTTGGCCTCGCGTATCTTGTAGCCGATCTTTTCGTTGCGGGTGTCTATTTCGGCGCGTATGCCGGCCTCCTTGAGCATGGCGAGCACGCTCTCGGCATAGTCCTTTGTCCTGTCGGTGATGGAGAGAACTTTGACCTGAACGGGAGCCAGCCATACGGGGAATTTGCCGGCGTAGTGCTCGATGAGTATGCCTATGAAGCGCTCTATCGAGCCGTAGATGGCGCGGTGGATCATTATGGGCCTGTGCTTGGCGCCGTCCTCGCCCGTGTATTCGAGCTCGAAGCGCTGAGGCATCTGGAAGTCGAGCTGAATGGTGCCGCACTGCCACGTTCTGCCTATGCTGTCCTGAAGGTGGAAGTCTATCTTGGGCCCGTAGAATGCGCCGTCGCCCTCGTTTATCTCGTATTCGAGGCCGAGCTCGTCCAGAGCCGCGCGGAGCGCCTCGGTGGCCGTGTTCCACTCCTCCTCCGTGCCCATGCTGTCCTCGGGACGGGTGGAGAGCTCTATTTTATACTTGAAGCCGAACTGCTTGTATATCCTGTCGGTCAGCCTGACTACGCCCTTTATTTCGTCGGTTATCTGCTCGGGGAGCATGAAGATGTGCGCGTCGTCCTGCGTAAAGCAGCGCACGCGGAAAAGGCCGTGCAGCTGACCGCTCTTTTCGTGGCGGTGAACAAGCCCCATCTCGCCCATGCGGATGGGCAGATCCTTGTAGCTGTGAGGCCAGAGCTTGTACACCAGCATGCCGCCCGGGCAGTTCATGGGCTTGACGGCGCAGTCCTCGCCGTCTATCTTGGTGGTGTACATGTTGTCCTTGTAGTGCTCCCAATGGCCCGAATTTTCCCATAGGTTGCGCGTGAGGATTATGGGAGTCTGAATCTCGACGTATCCCTCCTTGCGATGAAGGTCGCGCCAGTAGTCTACGAGGATATTCTTGAGCACCATGCCGTTGGGCAAAAAGAAGGGAAAGCCCTTGCCCTCGTTTAAGAGCGCAAAGAGCTTGAGCTCCTTGCCGAGCTTGATGTGGTCGCGTTTTTTGGCCTCTTCGAGCATTTCGAAGTAAGCGGCCATCTCATCCTTTTTGGCGAAGGCTACGCCGTAGATGCGGGTGAGCATCTTGTTCTTTTCGTTGCCGCGCCAATAGGCGCCCGCGATTGACACGAGCTTGAAGGCCTTGATCTTGCCCGTAGAGGGCAGATGAGGGCCGCGGCAGAGGTCGGTGAACGAGCCCTGCTTGTAGAAGGAGATGACGCTGTCCTCGGGGAGGTCGTCTATAAGCTCCACCTTGTACTTTTCCTTGTAGTCGGACATGAGCTTGACTGCCTCTTCCCTCGGCAGTTCGAAGCGGGTAATGGGCGTATTTGCCTTGATAATCTTGGCCATTTCGGCCTCTATCTTGGCAAAGTCGTCCTGCGTTATGGGCGTGTTGAAGTCGAAGTCGTAGTAAAAGCCGTTGTCGATGACGGGGCCTATGGCGAGCTTGCAGGTGGGGAAGATGGTCTTTACGGCCTGCGCGAGCACATGCGCGCAGGTGTGGCGGTAGACCTCGAGGCCCTCCTTGTCCTTGAGGGTGACTATTTCGAGCTTGTCGCCCTCGCCGAGGGCGTGCGAGAGGTCGACGAGTACGCCGTTGACCTTTGCGGCGACGGCGTTGCGGGCCAAGCCTTCGGATATGGCGGCGGCTGCCTGAGCGCAGTCGGCGCCGTCGGCGAGAGAGAGCTCGTCGCCGTTTTTGAGATAAATTTTCATAACATGCTCCCAAAAAAATAAATTAAAAAAGCCCTTAAACTAACTTAAAAAAATCAGTTTAAGGACGCAAATGTCTGTTTGCGCGGTTCCACCTTAATTGTCTTAAAGACCGCTTTATTCGTTGTTCCGCATGCGCAGGGTGGTTTCCCCCTCTGTCCGGAAATTTACGCGCCTTACAGCCTGAAAACGGGCGCGCTCTCTGCAAAACCTGCGGACGGGTACTTGTCCCTTGCGGATATTTCTTTTTTTATATAATTATCTTAGACCCTTTGAGGAATTTTGTCAATTATTTAGCGGCCATTTGCGCGAAAAATATTTGCCAACGCAGGAGAGTTATTGTATAATTTAAAGGAATATTTTTTAAGGACGGAAGATATGGCATACACTAACTTCAGCCAAGTTGAAAAGAAATGGGCGGAGTACTGGGAAAAAGAGGGCACCTTCCACACCGATCTGCACGATTTTTCCAAGCCCAAGTACTACGTTTTGGACATGTTCCCCTACCCTTCGGGCGCAGGACTGCACGTCGGCCACCCCGAGGGCTACACCGCCACCGACATAATCGCCCGCATGAAGCGCATGCAGGGTTATAACGTTCTGCACCCCATCGGCTTCGACAGTTTCGGCCTGCCCGCCGAGCAGTACGCCATAAACACGGGACACCACCCCGGCGGCTTTACCGAGCAGAACATAGCCACCTTTACGGCCCAGCTGAAGATGCTCGGCCTGTCCTACGACTGGGATCAGACGGTTTCCACCTGCGACCCTTCGTACTATAAGTGGACGCAGTGGATATTCAAGCAGCTTGCCGAGGCGGGGCTGGCGAGATATGCCGACACGCCTGTCAACTGGTGCGAGGAGCTCGGCACCGTGCTCGCCAACGACGAGATAGTCGACGGCAAGAGCGAGCGCGGCGGCTACCCCGTTGTACGCAAGAACATGAAGCAATGGGTGATAGACATAAACAAGTACGCCGAGCGCCTTTTGGAGGGGCTGGACGAGCTCGACTGGCCCGAATCTTCCAAGACGGCACAGCGCAACTGGATAGGCAAGTCAGTGGGCGCCAACGTTACCTTCAAGGTGGACGGCACAAACTATGAGTTCACGGTGTTCACCACCCGCTGCGACACGCTGTTCGGCGCCACCTACTGCGTGCTCGCGCCCGAACACAAGCTTGTAGACAAGATAACCACCCCCGACAAGAAGGCCGAGATAGAGGCCTACAAGGCGGTTTGCGCGAGCAAATCGGAGCTCGAGCGCACCGAACTCAACAAGGACAAGACGGGCGCTTTTACGGGCGCTTACGCCATAAACCCCGTCAACGGCAAAAAGATACCCGTGTGGATATCCGACTATGTGCTCACCTCCTACGGCACGGGCGCCATTATGGCCGTGCCCGCCCACGACACGCGCGACTATGAATTTGCCAAGAAATTCGGCCTGCCCATCGTGCAGGTGCTCGAGGGCGGCGACATTGAAAAGGAGGCGTGGACGGAGGACGGCACGCACGTCAACTCTGACTTTTTGAACGGCCTCAACAAGCAGGACGCAATAGACCGCATGGCCGCATGGCTCGAGGAGCACGGCTGCGGTAAGAAGGCCGTCACCTACAAGCTGCGCGAATGGATATTCGGCCGCCAGAGATATTGGGGCGAGCCGCTGCCCGTAGTACACCTTGAGGACGGAAACATAGCCTTACTTGCCGACGACGAGCTGCCCCTCGTGCTGCCCGAGATGGACGACTACAAGGCGCACGACGGCAAGCCGCCC